>NZ_CP127385.1:3730636-4036966 GCF_030378205.1 Bradyrhizobium sp. NP1 | reverse complement strand
CTTCGCGTTGACCCGCGAGGCGGCGCAGGGGCACGACATCCGCCTGTCGCCGCATCTGGTCGAGACCAACCGCAACTTCGCGACCAAGCTGTGGAACGCCTGCCGCTTCGCCGAGATGAATGCCTGCGCGCTGCCTGCGGACTTCGATCCGAAGCAGGCGAAGGACACGCTGAACCGCTGGATCGCGCACGAGACCTCGCGGGCCACGCGCGAGGTGACGGAAGCAATCGAGGCGTTCCGCTTCAACGATGCGGCCGGCGCGATCTATCGCTTTGTCTGGAACGTCTATTGCGACTGGTATCTGGAACTCGCCAAGCCCGTTTTGCTCGGCGACGACGGCCCGGCCAAGGCCGAGACCCGTGCGATGGTGGCCTGGGCGCGCGACGAGATCCTGAAGCTGCTGCACCCCTTCATGCCCTTCATCACCGAGGAGCTCTGGGCGGTGACGGCAAGCCGCGACGGCCTGCTGGCGCTCACCCCCTGGCCGCGCAAGGCCGGCGCCCTGACGCCGGACCAGGTCGCGGCGCTCGCCGCGACGAGCCCGAACGACATGGCGATCCCGCCGGTGATCCTCGCGCTCGACGACGACGATTTCGTCCACCCCGAGGCGGAGGCCGAGATCGGCTGGGTGGTCGACCTCGTCACCGCAATCCGCTCGGTGCGCGCGGAAATGAACATTCCGCCGGCGACGTTGACGGCGCTGGTTTTGGTCGGCGCTTCCGGCCAGACCAAAGCGCGCGCGCCGCGCTGGATCGATGTCATCAAGCGGCTCGCGCGGCTGTCGGACATATCCTTTGCTGAGCAGGCGCCTGACGGTTCGGTGCAGCTCCTGGTGCGCGGCGAAGTCGCAAGCCTGCCGCTCAAGGGCGTGATCGACCTTGCGGCCGAACGCGCGCGGCTCGACAAGGAGATTGCGAAAGCCGACGCCGACATCAAGCGCGTCGACGCCAAGCTGTCGAACGAAAAATTCGTGGCCAACGCGCCCGAGGAGATCGTCGAGGAGGAGAAGGAGAAGCGCGAGGCAGCCGTTGCGCGCAAGGCCAGGATTCTCGAAGCCCTGGAGCGGCTGAAGAAGGCCGGCTGAGCCATGCTCGACCACGTTTCCATCGCGGTTTCCGACATCCCCGCGGCCGAGCGCTTCTATGATGCGATCATGAAGGCGCTCGAAATCGTCAAGGTCGGCCGCCGCGAGGACTGGCTCGGCTATGGCGAGCGGGCGCGGGCGGCGCATCCCGACCGCATCTATCTCACCATTCGCAAGGGCGCGAAGCCGGAGGAGGCGTTCGGCCGCCATTGGTGCTTCAAGGCGAAATCGCGCGCGCAGGTCGATGCGTTCTGGCATCTCGGCGTCGCGGCGGGCGGCAAGGACGAGGGCAGGCCGGGCCTGCGGGACTACCACGCTTCCTACTATGCGGCTTTCCTGAGCGACCCTGACGGCAACCGGCTCGAAGCCGTCTGCCATCTGGCACCGTAGCGGGCGCGATGCGCGCCGGGCAACCCAGCCAGACGGCGCGCGGCGCGGCCGCCTATCGGGCCGTGCATCAGACCCTCGATCGTGCGGCGATCTTCCGCGACCCCTTTGCGCTGGCGATCCTCGACGAAGAGACGCGGGCGGGCCTGGATGCCGTGGCCGCCGATCCGGCGCTGCGGCCGATGCGGCTTTTCGTCTCCGCGCGCAGCCGTTTCTCGGAAGACTGCCTTTTGGCAAGCGTGGCGCGCGGTGTGCGGCAGGCGGTCGTGCTGGGCGCTGGCCTCGATACTTTCGCCCTGCGCAACCCGCATGCCAGTGTCCATGTCTTCGAAGTGGATTTTCCGGCGACGCAAGCCTGGAAGCGCGAGCGGCTGCGTGAGGCCGCGATTGCCGTGCCGGCATCGCTGATTTTTGCGCCGGTCGATTTCGAGCACGAGCGCCTTGCAGAAGGATTGGCGAAAGCAGGCTTTCGCACCGACGAGCCCGCCTTCTTCCAGTGGCTCGGCGTCGTGCCTTACCTGTCGCGGGAGGCGATTGCCGAGACGCTCGGCTTCATCGCGACCGTTCCGGCTGCCGAAGTTGTGTTCGACTATGCGGAGCCGTTCGAGAATTATCCGGCCGAGCGCCGCGCGCAGATCATGGGCGTGGCCGAACGGGCGGCGGCGCGTGGAGAGCCGTGGCTCAGCCTGTTCGATCCCTCGGCAATCTCCGTTCTGCTTCGCGAAACCGGATTCGCCGCTGTCGAAGACCTGGGCCTAGCGGCGCTCAGTGATCGCTACTACGGCACGCTGCGCGAAGGCATCCCGATCGGGCCCGGCGCGCACGTCGTTCGGGCGCTACGCTAGAACGGCGTGAACCGTGGCAGGTCTCTTCGCATTCCGTCACGGAGCGGAATTGAGGACGGCCCAGGCGTCGACCTCGATCAGCAGTTCGGGCGCGGTGAAGACAACGCCGCCCAGAACAACGCAGGGCGGAAAATCACCGACGAAGAACTCGCGGCGCGCCGAGACGAAGCCGTCACGATGACGGATGTCCGTCAGATAGCAATTGAGCTTGATGATGTCGCCCATCGTGCCGCCGGCCGCGCGCATCAATGCCTTCATCCGCTCCAACACGATGACCGCTTGCTGGCGGGCATCCCCCAAAGCTGCCGGTTGTCCGTCATCTGTCCGCGCTGTCAACCCGGTGATGATGACGAGATCGCCGACCACGAAGCAATTTGACGACAATCCGCTGCCCGGTTCATTGACGCCCGGCACGATCACCCGCCGTCTTTTCGCTTTCGTTTCACCCATCGCTTCTCTCCGCAGATTTTTGCAGTGTCCAGACTAGCTCTTGTGGTCAGCGTCAGGCATCAACTCGGCGGCGGATGCCGCTGGACGCTGCGGAAATCCCCCAGAAAGCGCCGCAACGCGCTGCTGGCCGGAGAGCGTCGCGTCGCCAGCAGAAACGGGGAATCGTAGGACAACAGTGCTGGCAGGATAGGCTTCAGTTCGCCGCGCTTCACCCAGAAGCTTGCATGATGGGTCGGCAGGTATCCGATATGCGTGCCGCTGAGAACGAGGCGCGTCGTTGCTTCCATGTGAAGGGTGGTCGCCGTCGCCCTGAATTCCACGCCGAGTGGCGCCTGCCAGCGCGTCAGATATCCGCGTCGGACAAATTCGATGTTGTTAAGTTCAGACGGCTCGATGCGGTCCGGCGCTCGCTCGAACAGGGGGTGGTTGCGCCCACAATACAGAGCCTGTTCTTCGACCAGTACCGGCGCGTAGACCAGTTCGGGGCGCCGACGCTGCAGCGGTCCGATCACCACATGCAACCTGTCCTCGACCAGCCCGAGTTCAAGTTCGAGCGCAGAAGCCACGTGCATATGGATGTGAACGTCCGGCGCCTTTCTTTTGAACCGTTCGATGGCCTGATCCAGTTTCAGGCCGGTATTGGTAATCGTTGCATCGGCGATGCCGATATGGAGATCGCCGACGATGCGACCGCGGACGGAGCCGATCTCCGCGCGAAATGTCTCGAGCGATTGAAACAGGTTGAGCGAAGCTTCGTAAACCCGTTGTCCCTCCGCCGTCAGCTTGAAGCCGCCGCGTCCACGCTCGCAAAGACGCATGCCAAGCCGAGCCTCGAGGTCGGATACCTTCATGCTGATCGTTGGCTGGCTGACGTTTAGTTCGGTTCGCGCCGCCGAGAAGCCTCCGCTGTGGACCACCGCAACGAACACGCGGAGCAGGCTGATGTCCGAATTTGTGAGCTTCGGCGGGATCACGGGTCGATCTCATAACATAGAAAAATACTGATATAAGGTTCATAACATCGATATTTACCGATGATATGGCCGCGGCCTAGGTTTGCCAAGCGGATGTTCGGGGGCCGCTTGGAGATGACGAACGAATCACATGGCTACGAGAGCGGGCGGCTCAATCTGCCCTTTGTGGGTCACGCCACCTTCGGGAAGCAGCCGGTCTGTCTCGATTGGAACGCGATCGACGCCGACGTTGCGATTCTCGGCATTCCCTTTGACATGGGCACCCAATACCGTGCCGGTGCGCGCTTCGGACCGCGGGCGATCCGCGAGGCCTCGACGCTGTTCTCTTTCGGGCATAGCGGTGGTTACGACCACGAGGACGACGTCGTCTACCTGCCGCGCGACAAGGTGAGGATCGTCGATATCGGTGACGCCGACATCGTGCACACCGATACGCTGAAAAGCCTCGCCAACGCCGAGACGGCGGTGCGCGCCATCCTGAAGGCCGGCGCGTTGCCGGTTTCGCTGGGAGGCGACCACGCCGTGCATGCCGCTTGCATCAAGGCGTTCGACGAACAGCCCCCTGTACATATCGTGCATTTCGACGCGCACCTCGATTTCGTCGACGAGCGGCATGGCGTCCGCTACGGCCACGGCAATCCGCTGCGGCGCGCATCCGAGATGAAGCACGTGCGCGGCATCACCCATCTCGGCATTCGAGGCGTGTCGTCCTCGAACAGGGGCGACTACGATGCGGCACGGGCGCTCGGCTCGAAAATCCTGTCCGTGCGGCAGATCCGACGGCTCGGCACCGAAGCGACGCTGAACGAGATCCCCAAGGCTCCGCGCTACTATGTGACGATCGATATTGACGGCTTTGATCCGTCGATTGCGCCCGGTACCGGAACGCCGAGCCATGGCGGTTTCCAGTACTACGAGGTGATCGACCTGCTGAAAGGTCTGGCAAGACTGGGTGACGTCGTAGGTGTCGACTTGGTCGAGGTTGCGCCCGACTATGACCATACGGGAACGACGGCTTTTCTTGCCGCGCGCGTTCTGATGGATTTTCTCGGCTATATTTTCCACGAGCGGATCAAGCGAGGTTCCGGCTAGATGGGCAGCTTCCCCGCAACGGACAGACCTTTATTCTCGAAAGAGAAGCCGTTTCGTATCCATATCGAGAACGAAACCAGGCTGATGCCGGTATTTACGGTTTATCCGAAGCAATACGAGGAGGCGTTGCAGCGGTTTCCCGATATTGCGAAGATTACCGAAACGAGCTGGGGCATCGACGGCGATGTTTTCGATCGGGCGATCGGGAATGCCGACGCCATGATCGGGTATCGGTTTCCTCGCGACCGCCTTGCCGAGAAGGCGCCACGACTGAAGCTCGTGCAGGTGCTCGGTGCGGGCGTGGACTACATGCTGCCGTTCGATTGGGTGCCAAAGGGGCTTACACTCACCACGAACTGCGGGGCGCATGTTCCGAAGGCTTCCCAGTCCGCGCTGATGGCCATATTGATGGCCAACGCACAGATACCCAAGCTGATAACCGCCCAGCGCCGCAAGGAGTGGAATCGCATCTTTACGCCCACGGTGGAGGGCAAGACGCTCCTGATCGTTGGCGTCGGCCACATCGGCGGAGGAGCGGCCGAGCAGGCCAAGAAGCTCGGCATGCGCGTTATCGGTATCAGGAGAAGCAAGGAACCGCATCCGGCGGTGAGCGAGATGCACGGGCCGGGCGCCCTGCACGAGCTCTTGCCGCGCGCAGACATCGTCCTGGTCAACATCTCGTTGACGTCCACGACTCGCTTCATCATGGCGCGCGAGGAATTCAGGCGCATGAAGCGCGGTGCCGCCTTCATCAACATGTCGCGGGGCGGGCTGGTCGATCCCAAGGCGCTCGAGGAGGCGCTGCGAACCGATCAGATCGGTTGCGCGATCATCGACGTCACCTATCCCGAGCCGTTGCCGGCCGATGCGAGCCTGTGGGATGCGCCGAACCTTCTGATAACGCCGCATGTGCTCTCGGACGACCTGGATCAATATGTCCCGCGGACGCTGGACATCTTCTTCAATAATGTTAGGCGACATCTGGCGGGGGAGCCGTTGACCAACGTGGTCGATGTCAGTCGCGAGTATTGAGGCGATGCGGATGACAGGGTGACTTGCGATCGGACCGATCGTAGCAACGAGGGGGGTGGTCACGATGAGGTGGATATTGAGATCCTGCTTTTGTGCAGTCGCATTGCAGGTCGTGCTCTTGTCGCCAGCGTTCGCTCAGAAAACCATCGTCATTCAGACGTGGGCCGGCGCGTTCATCGACGCGATGAACAGCGTCAAGCCCGACCTGGAAAAGGCGACCGGTACGAAGATCGAGTTCGTCACTCAGGCAAGCTCGGTGGCCGGCCTGCAGCGCCTTGAGGCGCAGAAGGCCAATCCGCAGGTCGACCTCTGGATGACGGCTGACGCGACCGCCGCAAAAGCGCTGGCGAGCGGCGTCATCCGGCCCGTTCCGGCCGATCTCGTTCCGAACTTGAAGGACATTCCCGAGCAGCTGATCTTTCCGAGCGGGCCGACCATGTGGTCATCGCCGCGCGGAATTTTCTATCGCGCCGACCGGACGCCTTTCGAGATCAAGACCTGGGAGGATCTTTGGGATCCTCGGTTGAAAGGGATGATAACGACATCGATCGATCAGGACAAAGGCATGTTCATCATGATCGCCGCGTTGCTCGCCGGCGGAAATGAAAAGAACATCGACCCTGGTTTTGAGAAACTGAAGGCGCTCAAAGCCAATCTCGGCGTCATCTACAAGGCGGATGCCGAGGCGCTCAAGCTCGTTCAGGCTGGCGAAGCCAATGTCGCGGGCTACGGCGTTCTCGGGGTGGTCTACAAGTTGCTGGGGCCCGGTTCAAACTACCGGTTTGTGATGCCGGCCAAGCCTCAATTTCTGTCGGTCAACGTTATCACGATGCTGAAGGGCCGGCCCAACGAGGCGGAGGCGGCGAAGGTGCTCAATGCGATCCTCGATCCGGGCATTCAGGAGCGCATCGTCGAGCAGCTTGGCTCGATCCCATCGAACAGGAATGCGAAGGCACCGTCCAGCATTCGGGATGTCATCCCGCCATTGGGCGATCTGTTTACGCCTGATTGGGACTATGTGAATGCCCACTATGGCGCTTGGGTGGAGCGCTGGAATCGCGAAATCCTGACCAGATAAGGGCAGGTGTGCGCGTTCCGCCTCTTGGTCTCCACGCGATAGGTGATGGTCGTCGATGCAACCGGATGCGACGCTGCGGAAGAATGGAGCGATCTTTGTCCTGCTCGCGCCCGGCGCGCTGCTGATCGGTATCTTTCTCGCTGCACTGGTCGTTGCGGGCCTCATAAGCCTGCACGACCCGGAGGGGAACGTCAGCCTCGCGCAATACAGACGTTTCCTCTCCGACCCGTTCTATCTCGGCTTCATGTGGCGGTCGTTCAGGGTCGCGGCGTACTGCACGCCGATTACGCTGTTGCTCGGCTATCCCTTCGCCTATGTGATGGCGCGGTCGGGGCAGGCTGTTCGGCTGACGCTGACGCTACTTCTCGTGGTGCAGTTCTTCACCAGCTACATCGTGCGCACCTACGCGCTGATCCTGGTGCTGGGCAACAATGGCATCATCAATCGCGCGCTGCTTCAGCTTGGGCTGATCGAGCGGCCGGTTTCACTGCTGTTCCACGAGGCGGGCGTCGCGATCGGTCTGATCCTGGTGCCGCTGCCGTTCATGATCTTTCCCATCTATAGCGTACTGAAAAACCTTGAGCGCAACCTGGAAGCTGCTGCCGCTTCGCTCGGGGCAAGCCGTCTGCGAACGTTTGTCCACGTGACGCTTCCGTTGAGCCTTCCAGGCGTCCTTGCCGGAATCGTGCTCGTTTTCCTGTTCGACCTGACCGCCTACATCATGCCGGGCATGATGGGCGGCGGCTATTTCAACATGATTGCGAATATCATTCAGGAGCAGGCGATGGCGGTGCTGGATACGCCGTTTGCCGCGGCGATGTCGGTCGTTCTGCTGGTGATCGCGCTGCTCACGCTGATCGTGATTCAGCGGCTGAGTTCCCAGCTCCGGGGGCTTAGGACATGAATCGGCCCGGATGGTTCGCGTGGTTTCTGACCGCCGTCGGCGTGATATGCATGGCAGTGCCGCTTGCCGTCGTGGTTGTCTCGTCTTTCAATGACGGCACGGAGATCGCAGTTCCCCCGCATGGGTTCTCGTTGCGGTGGTATGCGAATGCATTCCAGCGCGAACGTTTTCTCCACAGTCTCCAGTTCAGCCTCGTGCTTGCGGCGATTTCAACGGCATTGTCGCTGATCATCGGCTTGATGTGCTCGGTAGCGTTGATGCGGCATCGGTTTCCCGGAAGGGAACTGGTCGCTGCGCTGATTAACTCCCCGTTGATCGTGCCGCAGGTCGTCATGGGCATGGCGCTCCTGGTTCTGCTTGCAAATGCGGGGCTGGCGAGCTCCTTCCTGGGCCTCGGCATCCTGCATTTGATCCTGACGCTGCCCTACACGGTGAAGGTCCTGAGCGCGTCGCTCCTTCGATTTCCGCAATCGCTGGAGGATGCAGCCATCATTCACGGTGCGCATCCCGTTACCGCCTTCGTCCGCGTCACCATACCCTGCGTCAAGCCGGCGATGGTCGCGGCCGCGATCTTCGCTTTCGTGACGTCGTTCGACAACTTCACCGCGACGCAGTTTCTCGTATGGGACCGGACGACGCTGCCTGTCGAAATCTATTCCTACGCGATGCTTGAAACCGATCCGACTGTTTGCGCGATTTCGGCGATGCTCATTGCTCTGACGACAGTGGTGGTACTCGCGATCGAGCGGTGGGCCGGTCTGGAAATGGTCACGGGATGAGTATCTCGATGCTTCAATCGGAATCGGTTCGGCTCGACGACGTGAGCGTGCGATATCGCGATCTCGTCGCGGTCGATCGACTGAATCTGGATTTGCCGGCCGGGGAGATTCTCGCGCTGCTCGGGCCGTCGGGCTGCGGCAAGAGCACGCTTCTGCGCAGCGTGGCTGGCTTCGTATCACACTCGGGCGATATCCATATCGGTTCGCGGCGCATGACGGACGTACCGCCGCACCGCCGCAACATCGGTATGGTTTTTCAGGACTATGCGCTGTTTCCACATATGACGGTCGGAGAAAATGTCGGTTTCGGCCTCAAGATGCGGCATGTCGACCGCGCCGAGATCGAGCGGCGGGTATCGGAGGCCCTCGCGCTGGTCGACCTCGATGGGTTTAGCGGACGCATGGCCCGCCAGTTGTCTGGTGGCCAACAACAACGCGTTGCGCTCGCTCGATCGCTCGTGATCAAGCCGACGGTCCTGCTGCTCGACGAACCGCTCAGTGCACTCGATAAGAAGCTGCGTGAGGAAATGCGGATCGAGCTGAAACGGATTCAGCGGCTCACCGGCGTAACGACGATCTTCGTGACGCATGATCAGGACGAAGCACTCGGGCTCGCCGACCGCCTGGCGCTGATGTCGAAAGGCTCCCTGCTTCAGTTCGGCAAGCCCGAAGATATCTATCGACAGCCCGCCAGTCCATTCGTGGCAAAGTTCGTCGGCGTCACGAATTCGGTAACGGCGATTTGCCGGGAACGTGACGCCCAGACGCTGGTGCTGGAGATCCCGGCGGTCGGCCTCGTTCGATCTCGCGCGCCGGTGCAATCGATCGGCGTCGGCGAGCGCGTGACGATCTTCACGCGGCCGGAACGGGTCGCGTTGACGGCGGGAGGACAGGATGCAGGTCAATCGCTTGGCGCTACGGTGACCTCGAAGACCTATCTCGGCCGATATATCGAAGTCGGTCTTCGCCTGAACGACGGCACATCGTGGACCGCACATCTCGCCGACGAGCGCGAGTTCGCGCAGCTCGAAGTCGGCGGCGGGGTGTTCATCAATATCGAACCGCGCGACGTGCTCGCTTATGCCGATCAACCCGACGGGCAGCCCTGAACATCATGAAGAACGAAAAATTCCACATACACTTCAACTCGCGCCGCGAGGCTCATCCGGTGTTCCACATGACGCCGGATATCATCAAGGCCGCGCTGCTTCGGCGAAAGGACCTCTCAAGCCGGATTCGCACAAGCGTCGGATGGGACCTCGACAACGCTCCGGCGATGCTGAAGACGGCGTCGATGTTCGTGACGTCCCAGCAGGTCCCGCGCAGGAACCTACGCGATATGGCGCCGAATCTGCGCTCCATTCATTTGATTGGAGCGGGTATCGAATATCTGCGGCCTTTCGACTGGCTGCCGAAGGATATCGCGATCACCAACAACAAGGGAATTCATCGCCAGAAGGCTGGCGAGTACATTCTGATGTGTATCCTGATGCTCAACAATCGGATACCGGCCCTGATGAACGCGCAGGCGCGCCGGGAATGGCTTCCGCTTTTCACGACCCAGCTCAAGGGCAAGACGCTGCTCGTTATCGGTGCAGGCCATCTCGGAGGGGCGGGGGCGCGCGAGGCCAAGCGGGTCGGCCTCCATGTGATCGGAATCCGCCGCGGCGCGAAGCCGCACCGGTATTGCGATGAGGTGGTTGGTCCGCAACGGCTGCACGAATGCTTGCCGCGCGCCGACTTCGTAGTTGTCGCGGTGCCGTCGACCTCGGCAACGGATGGGATGATCGGTGCGAGCGAGTTTGCGCTAATGAAAAAGACGGCAGGCTTCCTGAATTTCGCGCGGGCGCAGGTCGTCGACTATGGTGCGCTTGAGAAGCACCTGCGGAAGGGGCGACTCGGCGGCGCCGTGCTGGACGTTTTCGATCCCGAGCCGCTGCCGCGAAGCTCGTCGCTGTGGAAGACGCCAAATCTGCTAATCACGCCGCATTGCTCGTCTGATGACCTCACGGAGTATCTTCCGATGACGCTGGACCTCGTGCTGGAAAACGCATCGAGAACGCTGGCAGATCGCAGGCTGCTCAATCTCGTCGACGTGCGCCGCGAATACTAACCGAGTGGATTTGACATTCGCTACCCATCTGACCGTGGGTCCGCAAAGCGAGTGTCAAATTCAGAACTCCACCGGAAGCCCATATTTGCTGTTTGTCCTTCGATTCTAGCGTCCGCAAGAACATTCTGGGAAAACGGGATGCGAGCGCTAGAATCGGACCACTAGCCGCGACCGGCCGGAAACGGCTTGCTGAGGAATTTCGAGCCCTTGAGACCGTAGCGCCAGGGCAGTTCCACCGCCTTGGTGAGGCCGATCCGCACGCCGGCAGCGATCTCCACCTTCGACGTGCGGGCGAACAGCGCGATCGGCGGTCGGTCGAGCGGCAGGCCGCTATGCGCAATGGTGATGCCGAGCGCCTCGCACAATTTGCCGGGGCCCGAGCACAGCATCCGCGCCTCGGTGACGCCGCGCCGTCGCCGCATCGAAGCCAGTCCATGGGTCGGCTCCAGCGCGCGGATCAGCACGGCGCTCGCCGAGCCCTCTTCCTCGCAGACGAAGTTCACGCACCAGTGGATGCCGTAGGAGCGGTAGACATAGGCAAAGCCCGGCGGACCGAACATCACCAGGTTGCGCGGCGTCGGCCCGCGGTAGGAATGCGCGGCGGGTTCGGTGTGGTGATAGGCCTCCACCTCTACGATGAGGCCGCCGACGCCGTTCACCAGCAACGTGGCGCCGATCAGGTCGGGGGCGACCTCATGCACGCTGCGGCCGAAGAAGGCGCGTTTCAGGGGCTTGCCCAGCGGGGGCGCAGGATTCGGTTTTCGAGCCATTCTGGGGTGGAAATCGGCGGGGACGGGCGGGAACGGTACCCAATCTTGCATGTTCTGATACCGTAGGCGAGCCGGGTTGCGGCCTTCGGGAATACAGATTAGCTAAAGCAAACAGGAATTTCTCGACCACCATGGCCGTCATCATCGATACCGTTTCAGCGACCCCGCTGCGCCCGCGTCACCCCGAGAAGGTGAACCGGCCGGACGCGCTTTCGCCGGCGAAGCCGGACTGGATCCGGGTGCGCGCGCCGAATAGCCGCGGCTACGCCGATACGCGCAACATCGTGAAGGAGAACGGCCTCGTCACCGTGTGCGAGGAGGCGGGCTGTCCCAACATCGGCGAGTGCTGGGACAAGAAGCACGCGACCTTCATGATCATGGGTGACACCTGTACGCGGGCATGCGCCTTCTGCAACGTGAAGACCGGGATGCCCGACGCGCTCGATGTCAGCGAGCCCGAGCACGTGGCCGAAGCGACCTTCAAGCTCGGCCTGGCGCATATCGTGGTCACTTCCGTCGACCGCGACGATCTCGCCGATGGCGGGGCCGAGCACTTTGCCCGGACCATCCGCGCCATCCGCGCGCGCTGCCCGCAGACCACGATCGAGATCCTGACGCCCGATTTCCTGCGCAAGGACGGCGCATTGGAGACCGTGGTTGCCGCCAAGCCCGACGTCTTCAACCACAATCTCGAGACCGTGCCTTCGCGCTATCTCTCGGTGCGTCCAGGCGCGCGCTACTTCCACTCCATTCGCCTGCTGCAGCGGGTCAAGGAGATCGATCCCACGATCTTCACCAAGTCCGGCATCATGGTGGGCCTGGGCGAGGAGCGCCACGAGGTGCTGCAGGTGATGGACGACCTGCGTTCGGCCGAGGTCGATTTCCTCACCGTCGGTCAATATCTGCAGCCGACCCGCAAGCATCACGCCGTGATGCGCTATGTGCCGCCGGACGAGTTCAAGGGTCTTGAGAAGGTCGCCTACACCAAGGGATTCCTGATGGTGTCGGCGAGCCCGCTGACACGCTCCTCCCACCATGCCGGGGAGGATTTCGCCCGGCTCAAGGCGGCGCGCGCAGCGGCATCGCGCTAAGCGAACGCCATGCCGAGATTTTCCAGCAAGCGCCACGTCCAGCACCGCGCCGAACAGATGTTCGACCTTGTCGCCGATGTCGAGCGCTACCCGGAATTCGTGCCGCTGTGCCAGGCGCTGAAGGTCCGCCAGCGCACGTCGAGGGGCGACGGCACCGAGGTCGTGGTCGCCGACATGACGGTATCGTTCAAGCTGGTGAAGGAGAGTTTCACCAGCCGCGTTACGCTCGACCGCCCCAACCTGAAGATCCTGGTCGAGTACCTGCGCGGGCCGTTCTCGAATCTCGAGAACCGCTGGCTGTTCGAGCCGAAAGGCGAGGAGGCTTGCGACGTGACCTTCTTTCTCTCCTACGAGTTCAAGAGCCGTATGCTCGCGATGCTGATGGGCTCGATGTTCGACGCGGCATTCGCGCGCTTTTCCTCTGCGTTCGAGAAACGGGCGGACGCGATCTACGGGAAGAAGGCGATTTCCTCGACCTGAGTCGTGGCGCGCCGGCAACCGTGTGGCCGGCAAATGAGGGCGTCGACCATCCGCAATCTGGCGCGATCGTGATATCGGGCCTATTTGCGCCATGAGCCGGAACATGGGAAAAGGGCGCATGAGTCCGAAGAATTTCTTCAGGTGGCTGATCGCTCTCGCCATCGCGGCGGGATTGCTGGCGGCGCCCCTCGCCGGGCCGGCGATCGCTGCAGCGCATTCTGTCGCCACCATGGGCGACATGCAGATGATGGCTGACGACATGCCCTGCTGCCCGGACCAGCAGGAGCAGAAAGCCAGGGATTGCGGGGTCTGCGCCTTGATGGCGCTGTGCGTGTTCAATGTCGCTTTGCCGCTGCCGGACGCTGCCGTGCTGGCCGATCGCCAGCCCTCGCGCCGCGCCTTTGCCCTGCCGGACGATCGTCTGATCGACGGCTTGGGCGAGCATCCGCCCGACCAACCACCTCGAAACATCGTCTGACCGGCACTTCAGTGCCGGAACGCTGACGCGCGGCCAGCGCCGGACGCGCGTCTTCGCATGCCGTTCACGCGGCTTCATCAGACGTTTCGAGGACAAAGACATCATGAAGACTTCCACTATCGCGCGCGCGCTCGCCGCCGCGCTGATCGGCCTTTCCGTGACGGGAGCGCCGAAGCTCGCGCTTGCCGACATCAAGGATTATGAATTCCAGCTCGTCGAGCCGACCGTCCAGGCCGGCGCCGACAAGATCGTGACCGTTCGCCTGGTCAACAAGAAGACCGGCAAGCCCGTGCCCGATGCCGTTATCTTCGCCTCCCGTCTCGACATGGCGCCCGACGGCATGCAGGAGATGGCGACCAAGGTGACGTCGATGCCGGGGACGGAGCCGGGCACGTACCGCTTCAAGGCCAATTTCGGCATGGCCGGCCGTTGGCAGTTGTCGCTCGGTGCCAAGGTGCAGGGCGAGACCGGGACGCTCGAAAGCAAGCTCGTCGTCACGGCACAAAAATGAACCGCGCTTTCGCCATGGGCGCGGCCGCTGCGATTGGCGCAGCGGCCGGCGCCGCCGTGCTCGCGGGGGCGATCCCGCGTGCCAATCCGTTCGTCGCCGCACCTGTCGTGGTGTCGGCGGCTGCCGCCGGTGAGGGCGGTCCGGCCGTCTATTACCAGGACCCCGATGGGAAGCCGCTTTACTCCCTCACGCCAAAGAAGACGCCGGACGGACGCCTCTGGCGCGCCGTTCCGGCGAGCGCCGATGTGAGCTTCGACGAGCCTGAGGAGCCGCCGGCCGACACAAAAGCGGCTGAAGCGAAGCCCGAACGCAAGATCAAATACTACCGCAACCCCATGGGACTGCCGGACACCTCGCCGGTGCCGAAGAAGGACTCGATGGGGATGGACTACATCGCGGTCTACGAAGGCGAGGACAGCGACGACGGGACCGTAAAGCTCTCGCAGGGCAAGATCCAGCGCAGCGGCGCGAAATCCGAGCCGGTCGTGCGGCAAGCGATCAGGTCGGTGATCCGGGCGCCGGGGACCGTCCAGGAGGACGAGCGGCGCGTTTCGGTTGTCGCCCTGCGTTTCGAAGGATTCGTTGAAAGCGTCGCCAACGTCACGACCGGCGATCATGTCCACAAGGGGCAGCCGATGATGAACGTCTACAGTCCGGCGCTCTCCAGCGCCGCCGCCGAATATCTCTCCGCAATCAACGCCGGCGCGACCGGAAAGGAGTTGAAGGGCGCACGCCGCAGGCTCGAGAATCTCGCGACACCTGAACCGGCGATCAGGGAGCTCGAACGCACCCGCGATATCTCGCTCTCGATTCCCTGGCTCGCGCCGCAGGATGGCGAAATCCTCGAGCGCAACGCGGTGAGCGGAATGCGGGCGGGACCCGGTGATGTCCTGTTCAGGATCGCCGACCATCAACTTGTCTGGGTGGTTGTCGACGTGGCGGAACGCGACCTCCCTCAGGTCGCCGTCGGAACGAAAGTGACGATCCGTCCGCGCGCCCTCGCAGGCCAGACCTTCACCGGTGCGGTGACGCTGATCTATCCGCATCTCAACGCCCAGACCCGCACCGCGCGCATCCGCATCGAAGTGCCCAACCCCGACGAAGTGCTGCGGCCCGAGATGTACGTCGACGCCGAGATCGAAACAGGCACGCCAGGCCCGGTGCTCGCCGTCCCCGAAAGCGCGGTGCTCGACAGCGGCGCACGTCAGGCCCTCCTGATCGACAAGGGAGCAGGCCGCTTCGAGCCGCGCGCGGTCAAGCTCGGCCGTCGCGGCGGCGGCTACGTCGAAATCGCCGAGGGCGTCAGCGAAGGCGAAGCGGTCGTGACTTCCGCCAACTTTCTGATCGATGCCGAGAGCAATTTGAAGGCGGCGTTGAAGGGATTTGCCGAGGCCGATGGCACGCTGTCCAGCCAGCCGGTCGGCAAGGAGGCGCGGCCATGATCACCCGCCTCATCGCCTGGTCGGCCCGCAACCTGCTGCTGGTGCTGTTCGGCACCGGCTTCGCCGCCGCGGCTGGAATCTACGCGCTCATCCATCTGCCGCTCGATGCCATTCCCGATCTCTCCGACACGCAGGTGATCGTGTATACGGAGTATCCGGGGCAGGCGCCGCAGGTGATCGAGGACCAGGTCACCTATCCGCTCACGACCGCCATGCTGACCGTGCCGAAATCGAAGGTGGTGCGTGGCTTCTCCTTCTTCGGCGTTTCGTTCGTCTACGTGATCTTCGAGGACGGCACCGACATCTACTGGGCTCGCTCGCGCGTGCTCGAATTCCTCAACGGCGCCGCGTCGCGGCTGCCCGCGGGCGTGACGCCGACCATCGGCCCGGATGCCACCGGCGTTGGCTGGGTCTACCAGTACGCCCTGATGTCCCGGGAGCTGAACCTCGCCGAGACGCGCACGATCCAGGACTGGAATCTCAAATTCGCGCTTGCCCGGGCGGAAGGCGTCGCCGAAGTCGCGAGCGTCGGCGGCTTCGTCAAACAGTACAACGTGATCCTCGACCCGCAGCGGATGCGCGATCTCGGCATCACTATGCAGAAGGTACGGGACGCGATCCGCGCCAGCAATGCGGATGTCGGCGGGCGCACCGTCGAGCTGTCGGAGTTCGAATACGTCATCCGCGGCAAGGGTTACCTCAAGGGCATCGATGACCTCGGCAACATCGTGCTCAAGACGGACAAGGGCACGCCCGTGCTGCTGCGCGACGTCGCGCGGGTCGAGCTGGGACCGGATGAGCGGCGTGGCATCACCGAGCTCAACGGCGAGGGAGAAGTCGCAAGCGGCATCGTCCTGCAGCGCTTCGGCGTCAATGCGCTCGACGTCATCGAGAACGTCAAGAAGCGATTCAAGGAGATCGCGACCAGCCTGCCGAAATCGGTGGAGATCGTGCCGGTCTATGACCGCTCGAACCTGATCTACGCCGCCATCGACACGCTCAGGCACACGCTGATCGAGGAAAGCCTGGTCGTCGCGCTGGTCTGCATCGCCTTTCTGCTGCACGTGCGCAGTGCGCTGGTCGCCATCCTGATGCTGCCGGTCGGCGTGCTGATGGCGTTCGGGGCGATGAAGCTGCTTGGCATCGGCTCCAACATCATGAGCCTCGGCGGCATCGCGATTGCCATCGGCGCCATGGTCGACGCCGCGATCGTGATGATCGAGAACGCCCACAAGCACCTCGAGCGCGCAAAGCCCGGCCAGTCGCGGATCGCGATCCTGATCGAGGCCGCATCGGAGGTCGGGCCGGCACTGTTCTTCAGTCTGCTGATCATCACCGTCTCGTTCATGCCGATTTTCACGCTGGAATCGCAGGAGGGGCGACTGTTCAGCCCCCTCGCTTTCACCAAGACCTTCGCGATGGCAGCCGCCGCGCTGCTCTCCGTCACCCTGGTGCCGGCGCTGATGGTGATCTTCGTTCGCGGGCGGATCGTTCCGGAGCATAAGAACCCGATCAACCGATTCCTGATCTGGATCTATCGTCCCGTGATCAGGGGCGTGCTGCGCGCGAAAATCCTCGTCGTGCTGCTTGCGATCGGCGTGCTCGCCGTCACGATCTGGCCGGCGCGGCAGCTCGGCACCGAGTTCATGCCGAGCCTGAACGAAGGCACGCTGCTCTACATGCCGACCACGCTGCCTGGCATCTCCGTCACCAGGGCCGCCGAACTGATGCAGACCCAGGATCGGATCATTCGCTCGTTTCCCGAGGTCGCGTCCGTCTACGGCAAGGCCGGGCGCGCCTCGACCTCGACCGACCCGGCGCCGCCGGAGATGTTCGAGACCGTCGTCAACCTCAAGCCGAAGGCACAATGGCGCGAGGGTCTCACCATCGACGGCCTGATCGCCGAGATGGACAAGGCGTTGCAGTTTCCCGGCGTTTCGAACGCCTGGACCATGCCGATCAAGGCGCGCATCGACATGCTCTCGACCGGCATCCGCACGCCCGTCGGCGTCAAGGTGATCGGCACCGACCTCGTCGAGATCGACCGGCTGGCCAGGCAGATCGAGCAGGTACTGCGGACCGTGCCCGGCACCTCGTCGGCCTACGCCGAGCGCGGGCTCGGCGGCTACTATCTCGAAATCAGCCCCGACCGCTCGGCGCTCGCGCGCTACGGCATCACGGTCCAGGACGTCCAGGACAGCATTGCGACCGCGCTCGGCGGCCAGACCGTTACGACCACGGTCGAGGGCCGGCAGCGCTTCACCGTGAACATGCGCTACCCGCGCGACCTCCGGGACAATCCGAAAGCGATTGCAAGCGACATCCTCGTTGCCATGCCGGCGGGAGGGGCTGTGCCGCTCGGCGAGGTCGCAACGGTTGCGCTCACGCGCGGGCCGAGCTCGATCCGGACGGAAAACGGACAGCTTGCGACCTATATCTATGTCGACATCCGCGACCGCGACCTCGGCGGCTACGTCACGGAGGCGCAGCGCGCGGTGCAGGCGAGCATCCAGTTTCCGCCGGGCTATTACGTGATCTGGAGCGGCCAGTACGAATATCTGGAGCGGGCGATGGCGCGCCTGAAGATCGTCGTGCCGGCGACGCTGCTCATCATCTTCCTGCTGCTCTACCTCAATTTCAGGTCGCTCACGGAGACGATGATCGTCATGCTGTCGCTGCCGTTCGCGCTCGTCGGCGGGCTCTGGCTGATGTGGTGGCTCAACTTCAATCTCTCTGTCGCCGTCGCCGTGGGCTTCATCGCGCTCGCCGGCGTCGCCGCCGAGACCGGCGTCGTGATGCTGATCTACCTTGATCAGGCGCTGGCCGCGCTCAGGAACCGCCGCGTCGCCGAGGGGCGGCCGCTGAGCCATGCCGATGTTCGCGACGCGATCATGGAGGGCGCGGTCGAGCGTGTCCGCCCGAAGATGATGACGGTGGTCGCCATCATGGCGGGACTGCTACCGATCATGTGGAGCACGGGGACCGGCTCGGAGATCATGCAGCGCATCGCGGTGCCTATGATTGGCGGCATGATCTCCTCGACCCTGCTGACGCTGATCGTGATCCCGGCGATCTTCGGGCTGGTCAAGGGCGTCGGGCCGTCTCCGGATCATCCAAACGAGCCGCAGCTGCCAGCCGCGGAGGAGCCGCAGCCGGCCAAGGTGCTGATTGCGGAGCCGGCAGAATGAGACGGGCGAGGGATCGCCGATCAACGAGCAAACGCCCGCTGCAAACGAAATTCGCGCGATCCTGCGCCATGCATTGGAGAGGCCGGGAAAGCAGCCCAGCCATGCGCGTCTAGAAAAGCCCGGATTTCGTCCAGTTTGCGTCACAATTGGACGTTTTCAGGGCTTCGGGCAGGGGTCACGCACCCTGCGAGGACCCATGTATCTCACATTCATGCATCTGACATTCATGTATCGAACATTTCTGATCACCACCCTCCCGCTTCTGCTAGCCGCTCTCCCGCTCTTCGTTTCCTCCGCACAGGCCGAGACGGGACTTGCTTCGTATTACGGCGGCCGCGGTCACGGATTGACGTGCGCTCACCGGACGAGGCCGATGGGAAGCATGGTGACTGTCAGGCATGAAGGCCGCTCCATTCAGTGTCGCGTCAATGACCGCGGCCCGTTCGTGCGCGGCCGGGTCATCGATCTCTCGATGAGCGCGGCGCGCGCGCTCGGCATGATGCGATCGGGCGTCGTTCGCGTTTCCCTCGAATAACAGAGACAGCAACGCTTGGTGCACATCGCGCCGGCGGTGGCTGACCGGCCGCGTCCATTCCGGCGGCCGGTTTTTTCCCCAGCAGTGAAGGACAGAGTAATGCGTAAAATCGCTATGGCCGCGGCGTTGACTTTTGCCTGCGTCTCACATGCAGAAGCCAGAACGCACCGTCATCATTCGTATCATCATCACCGGCATGGTCACGGCTCTTCCTATGCCGGGCGTCCCGCCGCGTGGTGCGGTTGGTACATGCGAACGCAGGTAGGCCAGGACCCGGGCCCGCAATACAATCTGGCGCGCTCCTGGGCTCGTTACGGCAGCAATGCCGGTGGTCCGTCCGTCGGGGCTATCGTTGTCTGGCCCCACCATGTCGGAAAAATCGTTGGCCAGGAGAATGGCCAATGGATCGTGCAAAGCGGCAATGACGGGCACGGCGTTCGGGTTCGGCCGCGATCGTTGGCTGGAGCCATTGCATTCCGGACGGCCTACGCGGCGTTTTGAGCCGGCATTCCTCGCAGCACGGTCTTTGCGGACGATGACATCGCATCGTCCGCGGCCGGCGCGATCGACGGCGATGCAGCCGGTTCCGGCTGCTCGCAAGGGAAGGGGCGAAACTTGATCGGATGGATAGACGGGGGCGGCCTGATGTCGCCCGGCTGCGAATCAAGTAGCCTGCTGGAAGGGGTAGGAAGCGGAGAGCACCATGAAATTCGCTTCCATTGATAATATTCTGGTCGCGGCATCCCTGGTGATGTTCGCGACCGTAATGTGGTGGGGCGTGAAGATCCTCGCTTCGTGAGATCTTGATCGGCCCTGTTTTGACAAGTTCGGAGTGAGCGCGCGGACGCAACTGGTCTTGCGGTCCGCGCGCGAACTCGTCTTTGAAGGCGGGATGCAGCTCAGCCTCTTGGCGGCCGCCGCCCCTTCGCGGCATGTCGGCGCGGCGTGCGCACCACGCGCGGGCGCAAGCGGCTGACTGCGGCGCGGCGCGGCTTTGCGGCCGCCTGCGGCCCGCGTGCCAATTCCATCAGCATGCGCAAGGCTTCGATCACCGAGCGCTCGCGCACCGTGCTGCGGCCGATCGCGCCAAAGCGGCATTCGCGGTGGATGATGCGGCCGTCGCGCGCGGCGGCGGCAAAGTGCACGAGCCCGACCGGCTTGCCGGGGGTCGCGCCGCCGGGTCCGGCAATGCCTGTTGTGGCGACCGCGAGATCGACGCCGGCGCGCTCGAGCGCGCCGACCGCCATCTGGGTCGCGGTCTCCTTGGAAACCGCGCCGAAGGTCGAAAGCGTCGAGGCGTTGACGCCGAGCATGGCGCGCTTGGCCTCGTTGGAGTAGGTCACAAAGCCGCGGTCAATGACATCAGACGAGCCGGGAATGTCGGTCAGCGCGCCGGCAAGCAGTCCGCCGGTGCAGGATTCCGCGGTCGCAATGGTGAGCTTGCGGCTCCGGCACAGATCGAGCAGCGAGCGGGCCAAGGCGCTAGTGGAGCGGTTTTGACGTTCGCTGCCACTAGCGCCGCTTCCGGTCATGTCATGCGCTCCAGGGGAGGCGGATGGTGGCGCTTGCGGTGGCTGCGATCCCTTCCTCGCGGCCGGTGAAGCCGAGCCGCTCGCTGGTCGTCGCCTTCACCGCCACGCGCGAGATGTCGAGGCCGGAAATCTCGGCAATGCGAGCACGCATGGCATCGCGCAGCGGGCCGATCTTCGGCCGCTCGCAGATCAGCGTCACCTCGAGATTGGCGATGCGGCCGCCGCGCGCGGTGACGCGCTCGACCGCATATTTCAGGAAGCGGTCGGAGGAAGCGCCCTTCCACTTCGGGTCGGAGGGCGGGAAATGTGAGCCGATGTCGCCGTCGGCGAGCGCGCCGAGAATGGCATCGACCAGCGCATGCAGACCGACATCGCCGTCGGAATGGGCGAGAAAGCCTTTCGCATGCGGCACGCGCACGCCGCAGATCATCACATGGTCGCCTTCGCCGAAGGCGTGGACGTCATAGCCGGTGCCGGTCCTGATGTCGCCGAGCAGGCTCGCAAGCCGCGCTTCCTCGCGCACGAAGTCCTCGGGAGTGGTCAATTTCATGTTGGCAACATCGCCCTCAAAGGTCGCCACCGTCAATCCCGCCCATTCCGCGAGCGCCGCATCGTCGGTGAAATCGGCTCTGCCCTCGCGCGCGGCGCGGCGATGGGCGTCGAGGATGGCATCGAAGCGGAATGATTGCGGCGTCTGTGCGATCCGCAGCCGCGCACGCTCCGGCGTCGCCTCGATATCGCCGGTGGCATCGATCAGCTTGATAGTGTCGGCAACGGGAATCGCGGGGATCGCCGCGCCGGTGCGTGCCGCAGCCTCGATCGCGCGCGCGATCAGGGCAGGGGACACGAACGGCCGCGCGGCGTCGTGGATCAGGACGATGTCCGGCTTTTCGGCCGCGAGCGCCTCAAGCCCCGCATGCACCGAAGCCTGCCGCGTCGCACCGCCATTGGCGGGCCGCGCATGGCGCAGGCCCTGGGTGGCGGCCTCGAACATCGCGGTGTCGTCGGGGTTGAGCACCGGCTGCACGACGGCAATCCCGGGATGGGTGCAGAACGGCGCCATGGCGCGGAAGATCACGGTCTGCCCGCCGATCATACGGTACTGCTTCGGTCCGCCGTGACCCGCGCGCAGGCCGCGGCCGGCGGCGACGACGATGGCGGCAGTGCGTGGCGAAGGGGCCATGGGACAAATCGGAAGTGACGGCTGTGGCGCGAGGGGTGACGGCGCACAGCCCTTATCACGGCGTTGATCGAAGAACACAGCGATTGCTGTGGGAAATGCCAATTTTGTTGCAGTGCACTTGCGTTGACGCCAACAGCTGTCTAAAGTGTAGGCATGAAACTTGACTGCACAAGATTTGTGCGTAACATTTGCGGCAGCAGACGCGATGGAGCGCCTGCCGAGGACACGAGAGCTCTGTGACCAGCCCGGCAAAATCTGGCTCCAAGCCTTTGGAGATAGGCGGTATTCGGCTCGCCAACCGGGTTCTTCTCGCGCCCATGTCGGGCATTACCGACGCGCCCTTCCGGCGGCTCGCCGCAAAGCTCGGCGCGGGGCTGGTGGTCTCCGAAATGACCGCGAGCGATGATCTCGTGGGCGGCCGTCCGATGACGCTTCTGCGGGCAGAGGCCGCCGGGGTCGGCCCGCATGTCGTGCAGCTTGCGGGCTGCGAGGCCCGCTGGATGGCGGAGGGGGCCCGGATCGCGGAAGCGGGCGGCGCCGACATCATCGACATCAACATGGGCTGCCCGGCGCGGCACGTGACAGGCGGT
Source organism: Bradyrhizobium sp. NP1 (assembly GCF_030378205.1). Classification (NCBI taxonomy): domain Bacteria; kingdom Pseudomonadati; phylum Pseudomonadota; class Alphaproteobacteria; order Hyphomicrobiales; family Nitrobacteraceae; genus Bradyrhizobium; species Bradyrhizobium sp. NP1. The sequence continues at coordinate 4,014,428 of NZ_CP127385.1, read as the reverse complement.
CAGTCCGGCTCGGCGCTGATGCGCGACCTCGACCATGCGGTGAGCCTGATCGAGGCGACGATATCGGCCGTGAAGGTGCCGGTGACGCTGAAGATGCGGCTCGGCTGGGACGACCGGAGCCGCAACGCACCGGAGTTGGCGCGCCGGGCGCAGGCAGCCGGCGTGCGGATGGTCACCGTGCATGGCCGCACCCGCTGCCAGTTCTACAAGGGCGAGGCCGATTGGACCGCAATTCGGGCGGTGCGGGACGCGATCGATATTCCCCTTGTCGTCAACGGCGACATCACCTCTTACGAGACGGCGCTGACGGCGCTTGACGAATCCGGCGCCGACGCCGTGATGATCGGCCGCGGCGCGCAAGGCGCGCCCTGGCTGCCGGGCCAGATCGCGCGCCGGCTCGACGGCGGGGCAACGGAAGCAGCGCCCGCGCTTTCGGACCAGCTGGCTCTCCTGCGCACGCTCTACGACGAGATCTGTGCCCATTACGGCCTGCGGGTCGGCCTGCGCCACGCACGCAAGCACCTCGGCTGGGCGCTTGAGACCGCGGCGCGCTTCAGCGGCGTGCCTGCGGAGCGGCTGAAGGCCTGGCGGGCGCGTATCCTGACCGCGGAAGATCCGGACGGCGTGCACCGCTCGCTGTCGGAAGCCTTCGACGATTTTGCCTGGAGTGCCGCCGCATGACGCATGCCGCCGAGTACCGCGGACAGATACCGTCGGACGGCGAGGCCATCCTCAATGCGTTGCCCAACCCGGTGCTCCTGGTCGCGCCCGACGGCAAGATCGTCGACGCCAATATCGCCGCCGAATCCTTCTTCGAGAATTCCACCCAGTTCCTGCGCCGGCAGTCGCTGAAGGAGCTGGTGCCGTTCGGCAGCCCCTTGCTTGCGCTGATCGAGCAGGTGCGCAACGCCGGTTCCCCGGTCAACGAATACAAGGTCGATCTCGGCACCCCGCGAATGGGCGGTGACCGCCTGGTCGACCTCCATGTCGCGCCGCTTGCGGAGCGCCCCGGCCATATCGTGGTGATGCTGCAGGAGCGCACCATCGCCGACAAGATGGACCGGCAGCTCACCCATCGCTCCGCGGCGCGCTCGGTGATCGCGCTCGCCGCGATGCTCGCCCATGAGATCAAGAACCCGCTGTCGGGCATCCGCGGCGCGGCGCAGCTCCTCGAGCAGCAGGCCTCCTCCGAGGACCGCCTGTTGACGCGGCTGATCTGCGACGAGGCCGACCGTATCGTCACGCTGGTCGACCGCATGGAGGTGTTCGGCGACGACCGCCCCGTGGCGCGCGGGCCGGTCAACATCCATAGCGTGCTCGACCACGTCAAGCGGCTGGCGCAATCGGGCTTTGCCCGCAACGTCCGCTTTGTCGAGGATTACGACCCGTCGCTGCCGCCTGTGCTGGCCAACCAGGATCAGCTGATCCAGGTGTTCCTGAATCTCGTGAAGAACGCCGCCGAAGCCGTGGTCGATCTCGGTGCCGATGCCGAGATCCAGCTCACCACCGCCTTCCGCCCGGGCGTGCGGCTATCGGTGCCCGGCAAGAAATCGCGGGTGTCGCTGCCGCTGGAATTCTGCGTCAAGGACAACGGTCCCGGCGTGCCGGAGGACCTGCTGCCGAACCTGTTCGATCCCTTCGTCACCACCAAGCCCACAGGGAGCGGGCTGGGCCTGGCCCTGGTCGCGAAGATTGTCGGCGATCATGGCGGCATCATCGAATGCGAGTCGCAACCGCGCAAGACCACCTTCCGCGTGCTGCTGCCGATGTACAGCGCCAGCAAACACGCTGAACCAAGCCACCGCGATGACGTTCCGGGTACGCCGTCGCCTGCACCGCAGGATGCCAAATGAGGAACGACAATGCCCGCAGGTAGCATACTTGTCGCCGACGATGACACCGCCATCCGGACGGTGTTGAACCAGGCGCTGTCGCGCGCCGGCTATGAGGTGCGGCTGACCGGCAACGCCGCGACGCTGTGGCGATGGGTGAGCCAGGGCGAGGGCGACCTCGTCATCACCGACGTCGTGATGCCCGACGAGAACGCCTTCGACCTGTTGCCGCGGATCAAGAAGCTGCGGCCGAATCTTCCCGTCATCGTCATGAGCGCGCAGAACACCTTCATGACGGCGATCCGCGCCTCCGAGCGCGGGGCCTACGAATACCTGCCCAAACCCTTCGACCTCAAGGAGCTGATCGCAATCGTCGGCCGCGCGCTCGCCGAGCCGAAGGAGCGGACAGCGTCGCCGGCGGACGAATCCGAGTTCGACTCGATCCCGCTGGTTGGCCGCTCGCCCGCGATGCAGGAAATCTACCGCGTGCTGGCGCGGCTGATGCAGACCGACCTTACGGTGATGATCTCGGGCGAATCCGGTACCGGCAAGGAGCTGGTCGCCCGCGCGCTGCACGACTATGGCAAGCGGCGCAACGGCCCGTTCGTCGCCGTCAACATGGCGGCAATCCCGCGCGATCTCATCGAGTCAGAACTGTTCGGACACGAGCGCGGTGCCTTCACCGGCGCCAACACGCGCGCCTCCGGCCGTTTCGAGCAGGCCGAGGGCGGCACGCTGTTCCTCGACGAGATCGGCGACATGCCGATGGAGGCGCAAACGCGGCTTTTGCGCGTGCTGCAGCAGGGCGAATACACCACCGTCGGCGGCCGCACGCCGATCAAGACCGACGTACGCATCGTCGCCGCCTCCAACAAGGATCTGCGCATCCTGATCCAGCAGGGGCTTTTCCGCGAAGACCTGTTCTTCCGCCTCAACGTCGTGCCGCTGCGGCTGCCGCCGTTGCGCGAGCGGATCGAGGACCTGCCGGATCTGGTCCGGCACTTCTTTGCGCTGGCCGAGAAGGATGGGCTGCCGCCGAAAAAGCTCGATGCCATGGCGCTGGAGCGGCTGAAGCAGCATCGCTGGCCGGGCAATGTGCGCGAGCTGGAAAACCTCGCCCGCCGGCTCTCCGCGCTCTACCCGCAGGATGTGATCACGGCCTCCGTCATCGACGGCGAGCTCGCCCCGCCGGCGGTGGTCTCGGGTGGCAACACGCCCAACAACGTCGACAATCTTGGCGGCGCGGTGGAGGCCTATCTGTCCTCGCATTTCCAGGGCTTTCCCAACGGCGTGCCGCCGCCGGGCCTCTATCACCGCATCCTCAAGGAGATCGAGGTGCCGCTGCTGACGGCGGCGCTCGCCGCCACCCGCGGTAATCAGATCCGCGCCGCGGACCTGCTCGGGCTGAACCGCAACACGCTGCGCAAGAAGATTCGCGACCTCGATATTCAGGTCTACCGTAGCGGCGGTTAGGCTGGTCTTGGGCCGAAATCGGCTGCTTTCGGCCGATCCTGCGCACTCGCTGGGGATGCGCGCTTTCGCGCGCGTGTGCGCCGCGGAATTGTCGTAATTCGGCAACAATGTGATATGAATGCATCAGTCCGCTATTAGGCGGGCCTGACCTTCCACAGCATCACCAAGCCGGAATGACCAGCGCAGACACCTCGGCCGCCACACCGTTCGATCCGTCGCTTGTCGAATCCAAGCGCTGGTCCCTCCGGAAGGTGCTAGCGCCGTTCGCCGTTGGGCTCGCGCTGCTGTCGGCGCTTCTGACCTTCCTGGTGCTGACGGGGATGACCAGCATCGAGCCGACCCGCGAGGTGGTCAGCTCGTTCCTTCTCATCAATGCCGGCACCATCCTGCTGCTCGTCGGCATCATCTGCCGCGAGGTCTGGCTGATGGTGCAGGCCCGCCGCCGCGGCCGCGCCGCGGCGCGGCTCCATGTGCAGATCGTCAGCCTGTTTTCCGTCATCGCGGTGCTGCCGGCCGTGCTGGTGGCCATCGTCGCCAATGTCACCATCGACCGCGGCCTCGACCGGCTGTTTTCCGGGCCGACGCGGGAAGTGATCCAGAACTCGCTGATCATCGCGCGCGCCTATACCTACGAGCACGCCCAGCTGATCCGCGGCGACATCCTGGGGATGGCCAACGACATCGCGCACGCCCGCCCGCTCTACGACCAGGACCGCAGCTCGTTCCGGCAGCTCCTGACCACGAGCGCCCAGATGCGCAACCTGCCGGGCGCCATGCTGATCGACAAGGAACGCAACGTCCTGGAGACGGCGGAAACCGGCATCCAGCAGAACTTCACGACCCCGCCGCAGGATTTCCTCAGCAACGTCAACGAGACCGAGCCGCAAATCGCGGTGTTCCCGGAAGCCAATTATGTCGCGGCGGTGATCCGGCTGCGTGCCTTCTCGGACACCTTCCTCTACGTGGCGCGGCTGCTCGACCCGCGCGTGGTGGCGCAGCTCAAGCAGACCGAGACCAGCGTCGCCGAATACGCGCAGGTCGAATCGCGCCGGCTCGGCATCCAGGTGGCGTTCGCGCTGATGTTTGCCGTGATCGCGCTGACCATCCTGATGGCTTCGGTCCTCACCGGGCTGAGTTTCGCGAACTGGCTGGTGGCGCCGATCCGCCGCCTGATGGGCGCGGCCAACGTCGTCTCGACCGGCGACCTGCATGTGCAGGTGCCCGTCAACAAGTCTGAAGGTGATCTTGCGCAGTTGGCGGAAACCTTCAACAAGATGACGCAGGAGCTGCGCACCCAGCGCGACGAGCTCGTCAGCGCTTCCGACCTGATCGACAGCCGCCGCCGCTTCATCGAGGCGGTCCTGTCCTCCGCCAGCGCCGGCATCATCGGCGTCGATGCCTCCGGCAGCGTCGGCATCCTCAACCGCTCGGCGGAAAAACTGATCGGGCACGCGGAATCGGAGACGCTCGACCATCCCTTGTCGGATGTGCTGCCCGAGCTTGACGAACTGATGAAGACCGCGCGCGACGGCACCCAGCGCCTGGTCCAGGGCCAGATCACCATCACCCGCGACGGCCAGGAGCACAATTTGTCGGTCCGCGTTTCCGCCGAGAAGACCAGCCAGGCACGCGACAGCTACATCATCGTGCTCGACGACATCACGGAACTGGTTTCGGCGCAGCGCACCTCGGCCTGGGGCGACGTCGCACGCCGCATTGCGCACGAGATCAAGAATCCGCTGACACCGATTCAATTGTCGGCCGAGCGCATCCGCCGCAAATTCGGCAAGGTCATCACCGAGGACAAGGCGGTGTTCGACCAATGCACGGATACCATCGTGCGGCAGGTCGACGACATCAGGCGCATGGTCGACGAATTCTCGCGCTTTGCGCGGATGCCGAAGCCGGTGATGGAAGGCGAGGACGTCGCCGATACCGTGCGGCAGGCCGTGTTCCTGATGAAGGTTGGCCATCCCGACCTCGATATCGAGGCGGACATCAAGCAGGATCCGTTGAAGGCGCAGTTCGACCGTCGCCTGATCTCTCAGGCGCTGACCAACATCATCAAGAACGCGACCGAGGCCATCGAGCAGGTGCCGCCCGATGAACTCGGCAAGGGTCGCATCGATGTCATCGCCGCGCGCGAGAACGACGATATCGTGATCGACGTGATCGACAATGGCATCGGCCTGCCCAAGGTGGCGCGCGCGCGCCTGCTTGAGCCCTATGTGACGACGCGGGCCAAGGGCACCGGCCTTGGGCTTGCGATCGTCGGTCGCGTGCTCGAGGACCATGGCGGCCGCATCGAGCTGAAGGATGCCGCCGATTTCCGGCCCGGCCAGCGCGGGGCCTGGATGCGCCTGCGCTTTGCGGTTTCCGGCCACGCCGCCAAGGTCGAGGCGAAGGAGCAGGGGCCCAAGGAACCCGGAAAAGAGGATTCGGCAAAGCCGGAAGCGACAAATCAGCCTGCGGCTGAAACCGCGGGGCAGGTTGAGACGACCAATGGTGAAACAAAAATTCAAGCCGCAACAGGCAACTGACGAGGCAGACGGGACCCATGGCGAGTGAGATTCTGATCGTCGACGACGAGGCCGATATTCGCGACCTGGTCGCCGGCATCCTGGACGACGAAGGCTTTGCCACGCGCACGGCGCGCGACAGCGATTCGGCGCTGGCCGAGATCGCTAATCGTCGGCCGCATCTGGTGTTCCTCGACATCTGGCTGCAGGGGAGCAAGCTCGACGGCCTGCAGCTCCTGGAGCAGATCAAGCGCGACAATGCCGACCTTCCGGTCGTCATGATCTCGGGTCACGGCAACATCGAGACCGCGGTCGCGGCGATCAAGCGCGGCGCCTACGACTTCATCGAGAAGCCGTTCAAGTCCGACCGCCTGATCCTGGTGGCGACGCGGGCGCTGGAGACCTCGCGGCTCAAGCGCGAGGTGAAGGAGCTGAAGCAGCTCGCGCCGACCGCGAGCACGTTGACGGGCCGCTCGCCCTGCATGAACCAGCTGCGCCAGACCATCGAGCGCGCCGCCAAGGCCAACAGCCGCATCCTGATCGTCGGCCCTGCCGGGGCCGGCAAGGAGCTGGTGGCGCGCACGCTGCATGCCGCCTCCAACCGCGCCGACGGACCGTTCGTGGTCATCAACGCCGCCGCGATCACCCCGGAGCGCATGGAGGTCGAGCTGTTCGGCGTCGAGCAGACCAACGGCGAGCAGCCGCGCAAGGCCGGCGCGCTGGAGGAGGCTCATGGCGGCACGCTGTTCGTCGACGAGATCGGCGACATGCCGCGTGAGACCCAGAACAAGATCCTGCGCGTGCTGGTTGATCAGACGTTCCAGCGCCAGGGCGGCACCGCCAAGGTGCAGGTCGACGTGCGCATCATTTCTTCGACCGCGCGCAATCTCGAGGAGGAGATCGCCGCGGGCCGCTTCCGCGAGGATCTCTATCACCGGCTTTCCGTGGTGCCGATTCGCGTGCCCCCGCTGTCAGAACGGCGCGAGGACATCCCCGAGCTGATCGACTATTTCATGGACCAGATTTCGGCGGCGACCGGCCTGCCGAAGCGACAGATCGGCCAGGATGCCATGGCGGTGCTGCAGTCCCACGTCTGGCCTGGCAACGTCCGCCAGCTCCGCAACAATGTCGAACGCGTGATGATTCTCGCCGCCGGCGGCCCCGAGGTCATCATCACCGCCGACATGTTGCCGCAGGACGTAGGTTCCATGGTGCCGGCGATGCCCACCTCAAACAACGGCGAGCACATCATGGGCCTGCCGTTGCGCGAGGCGCGGGAGGTATTCGAGCGCGACTATCTGATCGCCCAGATCAGCCGCTTCTCGGGCAACATCTCTCGCACGGCGGAATTTGTCGGCATGGAGCGCTCGGCCCTCCACCGCAAGCTCAAGGCGTTGGGGGTCGGTTAACGAGGAGAAATTTGATCTCTTTCCGGCGTTTTCCGTAGAATCACGGACCTCTTTACCCGAGCTGAGGCGCGAAGCGGCTTGCCTAATATACGCGCCTGCCTTCTAATCGTTCCGTCTGGAACTCCCGGAGGGGGATCTCAAGGGAGGCAGGCAATCGGGGCAGGCTCCGCGAAAGGGCAGGAACCGGTTTCCAAATAATAAGAATCACAGCGGGACAACAACAATGGCGGCAGACCGCGCACAGAACTTACAAGACACCTTCCTTAATCACGTTCGTAAAACCAAAACGCCACTGACGATTTTTCTGGTCAACGGAGTAAAATTGCAGGGGATTGTCACCTGGTTCGACAATTTCTGTTTGCTGCTGCGGCGCGACGGCCATTCGCAGCTTGTCTACAAGCATGCGATTTCGACGATCATGCCGGGCGCTCCGATCCAGTTGTTCGAAAGTGGCGAGGACGCCCAGGCCTGAAGAGTGAGCTGATTGGAACCCCGTAATTTCGAAGGGGAAGCCGACCGTCCGCGGTCGGCGGGGGTCAAGGACACCGGGCGGGTGATCGTCATCGGCCCTTACTTGCGGATGCGCTCGCGCGACGCCGAGACGCAAACGGAAGCCCATGTCCAGCGTAATGCGGAGGCCCGGCTTGACGAAGCGGTCGGGCTTGCGCGCGCCATCGATCTAGCGGTGGTCGATGCGCTGGTTGCGCCCATCAGCCAGATCAGGCCTGCCACCTACCTCGGCAAAGGCAAGGTCGAGGAGATCACCGGGCTTGTCGCCGGCCACGGCGTCGAGCTCGTGGTGATGGATTGCGCGCTCTCGCCGATCCAGCAACGCAATCTGGAGAAGGCCTGGAATACCAAGGTTCTCGACCGCACCGGCCTGATCCTGGAAATCTTCGGCCGCCGCGCCAAGACCAAGGAGGGCGCGCTGCAGGTCGAGCTCGCGCATCTCAACTATCAACGCAGCCGCCTGGTGCGGTCATGGACCCACCTCGAACGCCAGCGCGGCGGCTTCGGCTTCATGGGCGGTCCCGGCGAAACCCAGATCGAGGCTGACCGACGCCTGATCGGCGATCGCATCACGCGGCTGGAAAACGAGTTGAAAAAGGTTCAGGCGACGCGGCGCCTGCACCGCGCCGGCCGCCAGCGCGTGCCGTACCGCGTCGTGGCGCTGGTCGGCTACACCAATGCCGGCAAGTCGACGCTGTTCAACCGCCTGACGCGCGCGGATGTGCAGGCGGCCGACATGTTGTTCGCAACGCTTGATCCGACGCTGCGCGCGCTGAGCCTGCCGCATGGCGGCAAGGCCATGCTGTCGGATACGGTCGGTTTCATCTCGAACCTGCCGACGCAGCTCGTCGCCGCCTTCCGCGCCACCCTGGAAGAGGTGCTGGAGGCCGACCTGATCCTGCATGTCCGTGATATCTCGCATGAGGATGCGGAGGCGCAGGAACACGACGTCGAGGCGGTGCTGCGCCAGCTCGGCATCGATCCCGATGCCGGATCGCGCATCATCGAGGTCTGGAACAAGATCGACCGCTTCTCGCCCGAGGAGCGCGAGAATTTGCGCAACATCGCCGCGCGCCGGCCGCCGGAGCGGCCATGCCTCCTGGCGTCAGCCGCGACCGGGGAGGGGATCGACGAATTGCTCCAGGCGATCGAGGACCGGCTCGCCGCCACGCGCGCAACACTTGCGCTCTCGATCGATGCCTCCGACGGCGCCGGCATCTCCTGGCTGCATCGCAACGCCGAGGTGCTCGACAAGAAGCTCAAGGACGGCCGCTTCGACATGACGGTGCGGGTCGACGAGACCAAGCGCGACATCGTGGTCAGCCGGTTTGATGCCGTCCCGCACGGGACGTGAAGAATTGTCGCCTCGGCTCGGCGCTCGCTATCGCTCGCCTGGCCCGGACGACGAGGGAGCTTCCTTCCCCTTTGCCTCGTTCCAGAGCGCATCCATTTCCTCCAGCGTCGCGCCCTCGAGCGTCCGTCCCTTTGCCGCCAGCGCACGCTCGATATAGGCGAAGCGCCGTTCGAACTTCGCATTCGCCGCGCGCAGCGCCATTTCGGGATTGGCGCCGACATGTCGCGCGAGGTTAACCAGCACGAACAGGAGATCGCCGGTCTCCTCGAACATCTCGGCCTTGTCATTGCGGTCGAGAGCAGCCTCGATCTCGTCGGCTTCCTCGCGGATCTTCGCCAGCACCGCACGCGGGTCGTTCCAGTCGAAGCCGACGGTGGAGGCCTTGCGCTGCAGCTCCAGCGCACGCGCAAGCGCCGGCTGGCCCGCCTTGACGCTCGCCAGCAGCGAGGTGTGCGTGCTCTCTTCCGCTGGTCGTCGCGCGGCGCGCTCGGCCTTTTCCTCGGCCTTGATGCGCTGCCAGTTGGAGGCGACGTGCTGTGACGTCACCGCGCCGTTCTCGTCGCCGAACACATGCGGATGGCGCCGGATCATTTTCCGCGTGATGGACTCGACCACGTCGCCGAAGTCGAAAGCCTTTTCCTCCTCCGCCATGCGGGCGTGATAGACCACCTGGAGCAGGAGATCGCCGAGCTCGTCCTTGAGGTCGTCGAGGTCGCCGCGTGCGATCGCGTCCGCCACCTCGTAAGCTTCCTCGATGGTGTAGGGAGCGATGCTCGAAAAATCCTGTTCGAGGTCCCATGGGCAGCCGGTCACAGGCGTGCGCAGCGCCGCCATCACCTCGATCAGCCCTGAAATGTCGCGGGAAGGTTTCATGCCATTACCGTTTGTCGGGATTTTCCCTGTTATGCCGCATCGCGCGCATCGAGCCCAGCGCAACGCGCACGGCTCACGCGATTTCCACCGCTTGGCCTGATCGTCGGGGGGGTGCTAAACGCTTGCCATGACCGATCAAGCCAAGTCCGAAACCGCGCTCGTCCTGTTTTCCGGCGGCCAGGATTCCACCACCTGCCTGGCCTGGGCGCTTGAGCGCTTTGCCCGCGTCGAGACCATCGGTTTCGACTATGGCCAGCGCCATGCGATCGAGCTCGACTGCCGCGCGCGGCTCATTGCCGGCATCCGCGCGCTGCGGCCGGACTGGGCGGCCAGGCTGGGCGACGGCCACACGCTCGCGATCCCGACGCTTGCCGAAGTCTCCGACACCGCGCTGACGCGCGACGTCGCGATCGAGATGGGCAAGGACGGCCTGCCGAACACCTTCGTGCCTGGCCGCAACCTCGTGTTCCTGACCTTTGCGGCGGCGCTCGCCTACCGCCGCGGCATCCGCCATCTGGTCGGCGGCATGTGCGAGACGGACTATTCCGGCTATCCCGATTGTCGCAATGATACCATGCGCGCGCTTGAGAGCGCGCTCAGCCTCGGCATGGCCAGACAATTCGAGCTGCACACGCCGTTGATGTGGATCGACAAGGCCGCGACCTGGAAGCTCGCGCATGATCTCGGCGGGGAGGGGCTCGTTGGTCTCATCCGAGAGCATTCGCACACCTGTTATCTCGGCGAGCGCGGGGCGCAGCATGACTGGGGTTTTGGCTGCGGTGAATGTCCGGCCTGCAGCCTGCGCGCCAAGGGTTGGCGGGAATACCTTGCCAGCAGTCAATAACCAAAATCGTCTGGCGTCAGCTCGATCGGCTGGCCATGCGGCGTGCGGTCGGCGGCATGATCCCAGGCATCGCGGTAGCGGTGCAGGATGTCAGAGGTCGCGACGCCCTTGGCCGCAACCAGCCGCTCCAGTGTCGCGAGCCAATGGCTGTAATAGGTCTCGCCGGTGTCGGGGTCGCCCCCGGCCTGCGCGCGCTTGATCTCAGCGCCGAGCGCCTCGGCCCATTCCTTCCACGTGAAAACGCCCGCTTCATGCAGCGTGAGCGCCATCGCAAAGGCGCGTGCCTCCCACGGTTCTCTGAACACGGGGCCGTCGGCGTCGCGCGGCACGCCGGGCACCGCGACGGCGGCGCGCATCGCCTGTTGCGGCGTGAGAGCCATCAGGGACGCTCCAGGTAGGATTCCCAGGCATCGACCGAGACGCTCAGCGTCGGATCGCTGTCCGCCCCCCACAGCTCCGGCCCATCGAAGCGCACGGTGTAGAGCCATTGCGGGTTCTCGCCCTTGCCCTGCGAATTGAGATCGGGAAACACATGGCAGCCGTGATTGTGCTCGATGGTCCCGAGGTGGCCGCGGACATAATGCGGCAGGCGGGTGTGCGTCTTCGGGTGGATATCCTTCATCCGCACGGTGTCGCCGACCGCAAACAGGGCAGGGGCGCCCGGCGCGCGCTCGGTCGGGCCGCCCTTGCGGATTGCCGGCGAAACTTCCTGCGGCGCGATCGGTTTCACACCGGACTTTGCGGCCACCAATACCTTGCCGGCCTCGATCTCCTCACGCGTCACGAGGCCACGCTCGAGCGTCAGGGTCTCCAGCCCCGCGAGCCAGATCTCGTAATAGCTCTTGCCGAGATAATCCGCGGGCGGCCGGTTCTCGCGCGCAAAGCGCGACATGTCGATATTCCAGCCGCCGGGACGCGCCATCGCGACCGTCAGCGCGAAGGCACGGCGTTCCCAATCGGCATGGAACACCGGCTCATTCGGCTCGGGCACGACGGGGCCAAAACCCTTGACGCCGCCCATGTCATGCGCGCCGTCCATCTAGCTGACCTCGCCCGGCTGTTTCGGCAAGCCCGTGCCGATCATGCTGTCGCGCGTGACGAGCTCGGCGAGCTGTTCGGCGGTCCAGCCTTCCGTGCCGTTCGGGCGCATCGGCAGCACGAGGTAGCGGACTTCGGCGGTGGAATCCCAGACGCGGATTTTCGTCGTCGCGGGCAGGGTCACGCCAAAATCCTTCAGCACGCCGCGCGGATCGGACACGGCGCGCGAACGGTAGGGCGCGGATTTGTACCAGACCGGCGGCAGCCCCAGCACCGGATGCGGATAGCAGGAGCACAGCGTGCACACGACCATGTTGTGCACCTCGGGCGTATTCTCGACCACGACCATGTGCTCGCCCTGGCGGCCGGCATAGTCGAGCTCGGCCATCGCGGCCGTGGCGTCCTTGAGGAGACGCGCCTGATAGGCCGGATCGGACCAGGCTTTTGCAACGACACGGATGCCATTGCGCGGGCCGATCTTCTTCTCGTAGAGCTCGATCAGAAGATCGAGCGAGGCCGGATCGACATAGCCCTTTTCGGTGAGCACGCTTTCCAGCGCGCGCACGCGAAGCTCGGTCTCCGACAGTTCGGAATGGTCGTGGTGGTGATGGTCGTGGTCGTGCCCGGTCATGGCTGGAAAGAATAGGCGGAACGGCAGGCTGATGTCGAGGCGCGCTCCATGCATGGCACGACACATGTTCGCGACGGGCTTTGTGCGCTAACGTTCGAAAAAAGCAGGGGAGGCGGCCGATGCCGGATTTCGTGACGATCGAAAAGGGGCTTGGCCCGGAGGGACGGATCGCGGTGGCGCGGTTCGACCGCGGCGACGGCATCAACGCGCTGTCGCCGGAGGCGATGCGGCAGCTCACCACGGCCGCGCGCAGCTTCGAGGATGACGGCGACACCTCGGTGGTCGTGCTCGCCGGCAACGCCAAGGCGTTTTCCGCCGGCTTCGACCTGAAGGACCCCGAGGGCCGCTCGCGCCGGACCATGGATATCGGCTCCTTGCGCCGGCATTTGAAGCTCGGGCCGCGGCTGACGCGAGCCTGGCAGGAGATGGAGCAGGTCACGATCGGCGCGATCGAGGGCTTCTGCATCGGCGGTGGCGTCGCGCTTGCGGTCGCGCTCGATTTCCGCGTGATGGCGCGCAACGCACATTTGCGCGTGCCCGAGATCGGGCTCGGCATGAACATGAGCTGGCAGAGCGTGCCGCGCATGCTGCACTTGATGGGACCGGCGCGGACGAAACAGGCGGTCATCCTCGCCGATGAGCGCATTTCGGCCGAGCAGGCTCATGACTGGGGCCTGGTCGAGGAAGTCGCGGAACCCGGCGGGGCCTTCGCGGCGGCGATGCTGCTGGCGGAAAAGGTGGCGCGACAGCCGCCGATCTCGGTCGCGATGACGAAGTTGACCGTCAACCGGATCGCGCACGCGCTCGACGATCTGGCCAGCCACATGGATGTCGATCAGTTCGCACTCGCAAGCCAGACCGATGATCACAGGGAAGCCGTGGAAGCCTTTCTCGGCAAGCGCAAGGCGCGCTTCAGGGGACGCTAGCGCATGATCCGGAAAAGTGCGCAGCGGCTTTCCGAAAAGATCATGCGCAAACAACGAGCTAAAGCGCGATAGCGATTCGACTTAGTGCCACCACGCTGTAGTGGCCTGTTGATGTTACATTATTGCGCATCGACTTGCGGCGCCGGACCATGCTAGTCGGGCCGTCGTGACGCCGTTCGCCACCATATTCCGCGCCCGCCACCTGCGCCCATTGCGCCGGATTGCGGCTGGATTCGTGATGGTCATGTATCTTTTCGCCGGCGCGCTGCATGGCGTCTGCGAGATCGACGTAAGCAGTCCGTTGGGCAGCGCCGCGGTAGCAATGTCACCCGTCAAGGATGCGGACCATGGCGCCAGGGGGCTGGCCGCCGAGCATCACTGTCACGGCTGCTTCCAGGTGACGATGCCGGCGCCGGTTGTGGCAGCGGCCCTGGTCGAGCCTGACGCAGTGATGCTGCCGCAGCCGCGCGCGCAACAGGGCGAGCATGCGGTGGGGATCGATACGCCCCCGCCAAAACACCTGACCTGATTTGATCCGCCGGGCGCGAATGCGCCCGAACGCTTTCGAACTTCAGGTCCATCATGACTGTCAAAGGCTTTGCCGCGCGCATGGCGTGCGTGCTGGCCGTGCTGGCGGCCCCGCACATGGCGGGTACCTCGCATGCGCAAACCCTGACGCTGAAAACGGCGCTCACGCGCGCGCTCGCGGCCAGCCCGCGGCTTAGCGCCGCCGAGCGCGATATCGGCGTCGCGTCCGGCCAACGCCGGCAGGCCGGCGCGCTCATCAACCCCGAACTATCATACGAACAGGACAATTCCTTCGGCTCCGGCATCCATCGCGGCACCCGCGCGGCCGAGACCACACTGCAGATCAGCCAGGTGGTCGAGCTGTTCGGCAAGCGCGACGCGCGAATTGCGGCCGGCGAAGCCGGTGTCGAGGCGGCCGCGATCCAGCGCCAGGCGGTGCGGCTCGAAGTGCTGTCGGAAACCGCCATCGCCTTCGTCGGCGTGCTCGGCACGCAGCGGCGGATCCAGATCCTGGAGGAGCAGGTCGCCGCCATCGATCGCCTGACGCCGCTGTTGCAGCGGCGTGTCGATGCCGGCGCGTCGTCGCCCGCCGAGACCGGACGGGCCGAGGTGGCCTCGGCGCTGGTGAAGGCGGACCTCGAACGCAGCCGCGCGGCGCTCGCCAGCGCGCGGCGCGAGCTCGCGGTGCTGATGGGCGACGCGCAGCCGAAATTCGCTTCCGTCGGCGGACTGCTCGATGCGACCGGGCGTCCGTCCTCGTTCGCAACCGTGGTGGCTGCGATCGACGCCAATCCGCAACTCGCGCGCTGGACCGCGGTCTATGCCCAGCGCAATGCCGAACTGCTGCTGGCGCGGCTGAAACCCTATCCGGACGTGAGGATCGGCGCCGGATGGCGGCATTTCAGCGAGACGCGCGACGATGCCGTGCGGCTGTCGGTCTCGGTGCCAATCCCGATCTTCGACCAGAACCAGGGCAATATAGCCGCCGCACAGGAAAGCCTCGCCAGGACGCGCGCCGAACGCGAGACGAACCGCAATGCGCTGATCGTGCTCGCGGGCCGCGCCTATGACGCGCTGCAGGGTTCGCTGCGCGAACTCAAGGTTCTGCGCGAGCAGGCAATTCCGAAATCACGCCAGGCGGCGGATGCGATCGCTGAGGGTTACGGGCAGGGGCGCTTTTCGCTGCTCGAGGTGCTGGACGCGCAGGCCAGTGTCGCGCAAGCGCGGCTGCGCGAGCAGGAAGCGCAGCAGAATTTCCATGTCGCGGTCGCCACCATCGAGGGGCTGGTCGGCAATCCCTTTTCTCTCACTCGGGAGGGTTCCCGATGAAGACGTCCAACACGATCATCGCGGTGCTGGTTGCGCTGGCGGCAGGGGCCTATGGGCAGCGCCTGCTCGCGCCCGCGCCTGTCGAGGCGCCCGAGCGCGTCGACAAGAAGGAGGATCGGCAGCCGAACACGCATGTCGAGCAGGACGAGCATGGCGCCGAGCGCATCCTGATCAGTGACGTCAAGCTCGCGGCCGCCGGCGCGGTGTTCGCGGAGGCCGCGGCGGCGACCTTGAGCGACACGCTGTCGTTCAACGGTGTGCTGCGCGCCAACCAGGAGGCCGTGGTCCAGGTCACACCGCGCTTCAACGGCATCGTGCGCGCGATCAGGAAGCGGATCGGCGACGCGGTCGTCAAGGACGACCAGCTCGCTTCGATCGAGAGCAACCAGAGTCTCACCGCCTATGACCTCAAAGCGCCGATCAGCGGCACTGTGATCGACCGGCAGATCTCGCTCGGCGAATATGCCTCCGAGCAGAAGCCGGCCTTCGTCGTCGCCGACCTCTCGACGATCTGGGTCGACCTCTCGATCTATCGGCAGGACCTGAAGCGGGTACGCATCGGCGACGAGGTCCTGATCGATCCGGACGATGGTGCAGGCGACATAAGGGCCAACATCTCCTACCTCGCGCCGGTCGGTGCCAGCGAAACCCAGACCGCGCTCGCGCGCGTCGTCGTCGCCAATCCCGACGGTCGGCTTCGTCCGGGCCTGTTCGTCACCGCGCGCCTCGTGCTCGCCAAGCGCAGCGTGCCGGTCGCGGTGCGCTCGGGTGCCGTTCAGACCTTGGAAAACAAGACCGTCGTCTTCGTGCGCGAAGGTTCCGACAAGCTCGAGGCCCGGCCGGTCGAGCTCGGCGAAGCCGACAGCCATTTTGTCGAGATCCGCGCCGGCCTTTCCGCCGGCGAGCGCTATGTGGCGGAAAACAGCTTTGTCGTGAAGGCCGAGATGGGCAAGGGCGAGGCGGAGCATGACTGACGCCGTGCTCTCCTTCGCGCTTCGCCAGCGCTATCTGGTGATGCTTGTCGTGCTCGGCCTCGCCTTGCTCGGCGGGTGGAATTTCACCCGCCTGCCGATCGACGCCGTGCCTGATATCACCAACGTCCAGGTGCAGATCAATGCCCGCGCGCCGGGCTATTCGCCGCTCGAGACCGAGCAGCGCATCACCTTTCCGCTGGAAACCGCGATGGGTGGCTTGCCGAAACTCGACCATACGCGTTCGCTGTCTCGCTACGGGCTGAGCCAGGTCACGGCCGTCTTCGAAGACGGCACTGACATCTATTTCGCCCGCCAGCTCGTCAACGAACGCATTCAGCAGGCGAAGGACCAGCTTCCGGCCGGCGTCGAGGTCGCGATGGGACCGATCTCGACTGGTCTCGGCGAGATCTACATGTACACCGTCGAGGCCAAGGCGGGCGCGAAGACGCCCGACGGTGCGGACTTTTCACTGAGCGACCTGCGCACGATCCAGGACTGGATCGTCAGACCACAGCTTCGCAACGTGCCCGGGCTGGTCGAGGTCAACACCATCGGTGGCTTCGAGCGCCAGTTCCACGTACTGCCCGACCCGGGCAAGCTGATGGCCTATCGGCTCGGCTTCCGCGACGTGATGACGGCGCTCGCCAGCAACAACGCCAATGTCGGCGCAGGCTATATCGAGCGCAATGGCGAGCAGTATCTGGTGCGCGCGCCGGGACAGGTCGCGAGCATCGCCGAAATCCAGTCGATCGTGATCGGTTCGCGCAGCGGTGTGCCGGTCCGCATCAAGGACGTTGCCGAGGTCCGCGAGGGCGAGGACCTGCGCACGGGCGCCGCGACGCGGAACGGCGAGGAGACCGTGCTCGGAACCGCCATGCTGCTGATGGGCGAGAACAGCCGCACCGTCGCCCGCCGCGTCGCAACAAGGCTTGCGGAAATCGCGAAATCGCTCCCCGAGGGCGTGTTCACGCGCACCGTCTACGACCGCACCCGGCTGGTCGAGGCTACCATCCGCACCGTCCAGAACAACCTGCTGGAGGGCGCGGCTCTCGTCATCGCCGTGCTGTTTCTCATCCTCGGCAACATCCGCGCGGCGATCGCGGTCGCCTGCGTCATTCCGCTCTCGATGCTGCTCACGATCACCGGGATGGTCGAAGCCCGCGTCAGCGCCAACCTGATGTCGCTGGGCGCGATCGACTTCGGCATCATCGTCGACGGCGCGGTCATCATCGTCGAGAACTGCCTGCGGCTGCTCGCCGAGGCGCAGCGGGCGCGGGGAGGGCCGTTGTCGCTCGACGAGCGCCTGCAGACGATCCGCCGCGGCGCGGCCGAGGTGGTCGGCCCGAGCCTGTTCGGCACCCTGATCATCGCGGTGGTGTATCTGCCGATCCTCACGCTGTCCGGCGTCGAGGGCAAGATGTTCACGCCGATGGCGGCGACCGTGCTGATGGCGCTGTCGGGCGCTGCATTGCTCTCGGTCACTTTCGTGCCGGCCGCCGTCGCCATCGTCGTGCGGGGGCGCGTCGCTGAAAAGGAAAACATCTTCATGCGGGCGGCGCGGCGCGCCTATCTGCCGCTGCTCGATCGCGCCATCACCTATCGCCGCAGCGTCGTCGCTGCCGCCGCGGTGATCGTGCTGGCGAGCGGTGTCGCGGCAACGCGGATGGGCGGTGAGTTCATCCCGAGCCTCGACGAGGGCGACGTGGCGCTTGCCGCGATCCGGATTCCCGGCACGAGCCTGACCCAGTCGCTCAATCTGCAGAAAGCGCTGGAGCGGCGGGTGTTGGAAATCCCCGAGGTGCGGGAGTTCTTCACCCGGATCGGGACCGCGGAGGTCGCGACCGACCCGATGGGGCCGGGGCAGACCGACGGCTACATCATGTTGAAGCCGCGCAGCGAATGGCCCGACCCCGGCAAGCCGAAATCGGAAGTCGTCGAGGCGATCGAGCGGGCCGCCGATGAAATTCCCGGCAGCAATTACGAGATTTCGCAGCCGATCCAGCTGCGCGTCAACGAGCTGATCTCGGGGGTGCGCAGCGACGTCGGCATCAAGATTTTTGGCGACGACCTCGACATCCTGCAAGGTGGCGCCGTGCAGGTCGAGGCGGCGATCCGCAGGATCCGCGGCGCGACCGACGTCAAGATCGAGCAGGTCGCCGGCCTGCCGATCCTGACCGTGAAGCTCGATCGCCAGGCGCTGTCCCGCTATGGCCTCAGCGTCGCCGAGGTGCAGAACGTGGTGGAGATCGCGATCGGCGGCAAGAGCGCCGGCAAGCTGTTCGAGGGCGACCGGCGTTTCGACATCGTGGTCCGGCTTCCCGAACCCCTGCGCGGTAGCCTGGAAGCGATCCGCGCGCTGCCGATCCCGCTGCCTGCTGTGGAAGGAGGGGCGTCCGCTGATCTGGCCAAGGCGGCCTGGACCGGCGCGCCGGCCGCGCCGCTGCGATCGGTTCCGCTGTCCTCGGTCGCGACGGTGGAGGCGGGGCCAGGCCCCAACCAGATCAGCCGCGAGAACGGCAAGCGGCGGATCGTGGTGACCGCCAATGTCCGCGAGCGCGACCTGTCCTCCTTCGTGGCGGAGGCGCAGGCCGCGGTGGCGCAGAAGGTCAAGCTGCCCCCGGGCTACTGGATCGGCTGGGGCGGGCAGTTCGAGCAGCTCGTCTCGGCGACGCACCGGCTGGCCATCGTGGTGCCGGTCGCGCTGCTTTTGGTGTTCCTGCTGCTGTTCATGAGCCTGGGGTCGGCGCCCGACGCGCTGCTCGTCTTCAGCGGCGTGCCGCTGGCGCTAACCGGTGGCATCGCCGCATTGCTTCTGCGCGGCATTCCGCTGTCGATCAGCGCCGGCGTCGGCTTCATAGCGCTCTCCGGTGTCGCCGTGCTCAACGGCCTCGTCATCATCGCCTTCATCGAGCGGCTGCGTCGCGACGGTAAAAGCGTGATCGATGCCGTGCGCGAGGGCGCGGCGACGCGGCTGCGGCCGGTGCTGATGACGGCCCTGGTCGCTTCTCTTGGGTTCGTGCCGATGGCGATCGCGTCAGGCGCGGGCGCCGAGGTGCAGCGCCCGCTCGCGACCGTCGTGATCGGCGGCATCATCTCCTCCACCGTGCTGACGCTGCTGGTGCTCCCGGCGCTCTACATGCTGTTTCGAGGTGAAAGGCGCAGGGAAGGGGCATGACGGTCAGGTCAGCTTCAGGCCGACGATCCCCGCGAGCACGAGGCCGATGAAGCAGAGCCGCGCGGCAGTCGCCGGCTCGCCGAACAGGATGATGCCGGCGCCGACCGTGCCGATGGCGCCGATCCCGGTCCAGACGGCATAGGCGGTGCCGAGCGGCAGCACCTGCAGCGCTTTCGTCAGCAACAGCACAAAGAGCGCCAGCAGCACCAGCGAGGCGAACGTCCAGCCATGATGGGCCGAGCCCGCCGCCTTCTTCATCGCGATCGCCCAGGCGACGTCGGTCAGGCCCGAGGCCACCAGGCACAGCCATCCCAGCGTTGCGCTCATGCCGCACGCCGGCCCATGAAGGTCTGCGCCAGCGCTGCGAGAGGCGCCAAGGCGCGTTCGCGACCGGCCTCGACTTTGTCGGCCGCGCCGATGGTCGGGCCAATAGGTACAAAGATCGGATCGGCCAAGCCGATGAAGCCGAGCGCGGCCTTCAGGTATGGCGTCGCGAGATCCGGCCGCCCAAAACTCGGGCCATCAGAATAATCGCCGGCGCTGGCCAGAATGACGAGCGTCGGCCTGGCTGACAGCAGCGGCCGGTAGCCGATGTCGGGCGAGAACGAGAAGGTGAGGCCGGGCTGGGTGATCAGGTCGATCCAGTGCTTCAGCTTGTAGGGAATGCCAAAATTCCACATCGGGGTCGCGATCACGACCGCGTCGGCTGCCTTGAGCTGACCGACGATGGCGCCGATCGTGTCCCAGGCTTTCTCTTCTGCCGCATCGAAGGGGCGGCCGGCGAGCCTGGCATATTTCGCCGCGATGGTGGCGTGCTCGAATTCGGGCAGACCAGCCGCCCAAAGGTCGAGCCAGTCGATCACGAGGTCGCTGCGCTGGCGCGCCAGTGCGTCCAAAAACACCTGGCAGCCGTCCGTCGACCGTGAGCCTGAGCGGCGGGGTGATGCCTCCACAACCAGGAGCCTTGCCATGACCGAAACCTCCATTTCATGCGTTCGCATGTATTTATATGCGATCGCATATTTTTGCGTCAAGACTTGATGCGATCGCATGGATGTGATGTCGTGGCGGCATGCAGAACGAACCGAGCAAGCCCATCGTCGGCGCCTGGATCCGGCTGGTCCGAGCCCAGCAGGCCGCGCTGCTCAAGGTCGAGCGGGCGCTGCGTGAGGCGGAGCTGCCGCCTTACACCTGGTACGACGCGCTGTGGGAGCTCGACCAGGTGGGCGATGCGGGCCTGAAGCCGGGCGAGATCCAGCAGCGGATGCTGATCGCGCAGTCGAACATCTCCAGATTGATCGACCGCCTGGAGGAGGCGGGCTGCGTCATCAGGCGTGCCCGTGAGGAAGACGGCCGCGGCCAGCTCATCGTCATCACCGACAAGGGCCGCGCGCTGCGTAAGCGCATGTGGCCGGTCTATGCGCGCGTGATCAATGAGGCGGTCGGCGGCGCAATCACCGACCGCGAGGCTGTCAGCCTGGGCGCCGTCCTCGACAAGCTGATTGCGCGCAACGGGTAGGGTTCGCTGCAGGGCTTGCTGGGGTGCAGGCAGCTCGGCCGAGACACCAGCGGCATCCCTTATCCGGCTATCTGTGATTCGCATAAGGTATATTATGGAATATCTATATGTACAGTTAGATCAGATATTTAGCGCAAATTCCTGCTGCACGGCCTTAGCAAAGGCGCTGAGCGGTCTTTCGTGAGCCGGCTTGGGAATGGCACCAAGACCGGCTGTCGCGGTCCCGCTACCTGCTGTCCGAAAGCCGATATTGCCGGCCCTCCATCGGCGCTGCCATAAGCAGCGTTGCGCGCGAGATCGTAGATGACCGGGCGCCGTCCGGTCCGTATAGGATTGCGGCCGACAACAAGAAGAACCCAAGGAGAAGATCGAATGCATTTTTCCCGACGCGCGCTGTTGAAGGCTTCCGCTGCATCGGCGGTTCTGGGCGGCATCGGCGCGCCGCATGTGGCACGTGCGCAGAGTGCGGAATTTACCTACAAGTTTGCCAATAACCTTCCGGAATCGCATCCGTTTGTCGCGCGCGCCCGGGAAATGGCGGCCGCGATCAAGACCGAAACCAATGGCCGCTTCGACCTGCAGATCTTTCCGAACAGCCAGCTCGGTTCCGATACGGATATGCTGAGCCAGGTGCGTTCGGGCGGCGTCGAGTTCTTCACGCTGTCCGGGCTGATCCTGGCAACCCTGGTGCCGGCGGCCTCGATCAACGGCATCGGCTTCGCATTCCCTGATTACCCGACGGTCTGGAAGACCATGGACGGCGAACTCGGCGCCTATGTGCGCGGCGAGATCAACAAGGCTGGCCTCGAGGTCCTGGATAAGATCTGGGACAACGGCTTTCGCCAGACCACGTCGTCGACCAAGCCGATCAACGGACCCGACGACTTCAAGGGCTTCAAGATCCGCGTGCCGGTGTCGCCGCTGTGGACCTCGATGTTCAAGGCCTTCGACGCCTCGCCCGCCTCGATCAATTTCAGCGAGGTCTATTCCGCGCTTCAGACCAAGGTGGTCGAGGGCCAGGAAAATCCGCTGGCGCTGATCTCGGCAGCCAAGCTCTACGAGGTGCAGAAATACTGCTCGATGACCAACCACATGTGGGACGGCTTCTGGTTCCTGATGAACCGCCGCGCCTGGGCCGCGCTGCCGGACGATATCCGCACGATCGTCGCGAAGAACATCAATGCCGCAGCGGTCAAGGAGCGCGCCGACACCGAAAAGCTTAACGCCACCGTGAAGGAGGAACTCGCCGGCAAGGGGCTGATCTTCAACCAGCCCGACGTGGCGCCGTTCCGCGAGAAGCTGCGCGCGGCGGGCTTCTATGCCGAATGGAAGGGCAAGTACGGCGAGCACGCCTGGGAGCTGCTCGAGAAGGCTGTCGGCAAGCTGTCGTAGCGCACAAAGCCTCAAGCGCAGAGGGCCGTCATGGCTCACATAACAGAGGTGACGGTGGTCGAGGTGGTGCAGGGGGCGGTCGAGCCCCCTCGCCGCCGCTCCCTGGTCGAGGCGCTCGAAGCGGGCCTCGGCATGCTGGTCGAGATTCCGGCGGCGATCCTGGTCGTCGCCGAAATCGTGATCCTGTTTGCCGGCGTGGTGTCGCGCTACGGGCTGCATTCGCCGCTGATCTGGTCGGACGAGCTGGCGTCGATGCTGTTCCTGTGGCTCGCGATGCTGGGCGCCGCGGTGGCATTCCGGCGCTCCGAGCACATGCGGATGACGGCGGTGGTGGCGGGCGCGCAGGCCCGGACGCGCGCCTATCTCGACCTGGTCGCGACCTGCGCGGCGCTGGCCTTCCTCGTGCTCGTGGTGAAGCCATCCTACGAATACGCCTATGAGGAGAGCTTCATCACCACGCCGGCGCTGCAGATCTCCAATACTTGGCGCGCCGCCGCGCTGCCGGTCGGGGTCTGCCTGATGGCGCTGTTCGCGGTGCTGCGGCTGATCCGTTTCGGCGACATGCGCACGGTGCTGGCCGCGGCGGCCTCCGTGGCCCTCGTGATCGCCCTGTTCTGGCTGGCGCAGCCGTGGCTCAGGCCGCTCGGCAACCTCAACCTCGTGATCTTCTTCGTCGGCGTCGCCGGCTTCTGCGTGTTCGCGGGCGTGCCGATCGCATTCGGCTTCGGATTGGCCATCTTCGGCTACCTCGCGCTGACCACGCGCACGCCGCTGATGGTGCTGGTCGGCCGCATGGACGAGGGCATGAGCCATCTGATCCTGCTCTCGGTGCCGCTGTTCGTGTTCCTGGGGCTCCTGATTGAAATGACCGGCATGGCGCGGGCCATGGTGGGTTTCCTGGCGAGCCTGCTTGGCCATGTCAGGGGCGGGCTGCACTATGTGCTGGTCGGCGCCATGTACCTGGTGTCGGGCATCTCGGGCTCGAAGGCGGCCGACATGGCCGCCGTCGCCCCGGTATTGTTTCCGGAGATGAAGCAGCGCGGCGCCAAGCCGGGCGATCTCGTCGCCCTGCTCGCGGCCACCGGCGCGCAGACCGAAACCATCCCGCCGAGCCTGGTGCTGATCACGATCGGCTCGGTGACGGGCGTGTCGATCTCGGCGCTGTTCACCGGCGGGCTGCTGCCCGGCGTCGTGCTCGCGATCACGCTGTCGGCGCTGGTGTGGTGGCGCTACCGGCGCGAGGACCTCAGCGACGTGCAGCGGGCCGATGCCGGCGAGATTGCCCGCGCCTTCGTCATCGCCCTGCCCGCGCTCGCCCTGCCCTTCGTGATCCGCTACGCCGTGGTCGAAGGCATCGCCACCGCGACCGAGGTCTCCACCATCGGCATCGTCTACAGCCTGATCGTGGGGCTTTTGATCTATCGCCGCTTCGACTGGCGGCGGCTGATGCCGATGCTGATCGAGACCGCCTGCCTGTCGGGGGCGATCCTCTTGATCATCGGCACCGCCACCGGGATGGCCTGGGGGCTGACGCAGTCGGGCTTTTCCCGGGCGCTCGCCACCGCCATGACCGGCCTGCCCGGCGGCCGCGCCGCCTTCATCGCGGTCTCGATCGCGGCCTTCACGATCCTCGGCAGCGTGCTCGAAGGGATTCCGGCGATCGTGCTGTTCGGGCCGCTTCTGTTCCCGATCGCGCGCGCCGTCGGCGTCCACGAGGTGCACTATGCGATGATCATCATCCTCGCCATGGGCATCGGCCTGTTCGCCCCGCCATTCGGGGTCGGCTATTACGCCGCCTGCGCCATCGGCCGGGTTGATCCGGCGCAAGGGATCCGGCCGATCTGGGGCTATATGCTGGCGCTTCTGATCGGATTGATTATCGTTGCGATATTTCCATGGATCTCGATCGGGTTCCTTTGACGGGAGATGACCGATGAGTGGCAAGCAGAATCAATACGATCTCGGTCTGGACAAGACGGGCGCCAATTACGTGCCGTTGACGCCGGTGAGCTTCATCACGCGCACCGCCGCGGTCTATCCGGATCATGTCAGCGCGGTCTATGAGGGCCGCCGCTTCACCTGGTCGGAAACCTATGCGCGCTGCCGGCGCTTTGCGTCCTATCTGGCAGGCCGGGGCATCGGCGAAGGCAACACGGTGGCGGCGATGCTGCCCAACGTGCCCGCGATGAACGAGTTGCATTTCGCCGTGCCGATGGCGGGCGCCGTGCTGAACACGCTGAATATCCGCCTCGATGCGGCTTCCATCGCCTTTCAGCTCGACCACGGCGCCGCCCGCATCATCCTGGTCGATCCGGAATTTTCCGGCGTAATTGCGGAAGCACTCACCCTGATGCAGGGGCCGAAGCCCGACGTGCTCGATGTCGATGATGCCGCGTTCGCCGGGGGAAAACGGATCGGCACGATCGAATATGAGGCTGCGGTGGCGCAAGGCGATCCGGCCTTCGTGCCGAAGAAGCCCGCGGACGAGTGGGATGCGATCGCGCTCTCCTACACGTCGGGAACGACGGGCAATCCGAAGGGCGTGGTGACCCATCACCGCGGCGCCTACCTCAACGCCGTCAGCAACATCCTTGCCGGTGGGCTCGGCCAGCATCCGGTCTATCTCTGGACGTTGCCGATGTTCCACTGCAACGGCTGGTGCTTCCCCTGGACCATGGCCGCGGCCGCAGGCGTCAATGTCTGCCTGCGCAAGGTCGATCCCGCCAAGATCTTCGCGTTGATTGCGGAGCACGGCGTTACCCACATGTGCGGCGCGCCGATCGTCTACAACACCCTGATCAACGCGCCCGATGCGCCCAAAGGCAAGGCGGCGCGGAGCGTGGTGGGGTTGATCGCGGGCGCGGCACCCCCGGTCGCCGTGCTCGAAGGCGCGGAGAGCATCGGCATCCGGCTGACCCATGTCTACGGCTTGACCGAGACCTACGGCCCCGCCTCCGTCTGTGCGGAGCAGCCGGGCTGGAGCGATCTGCCGGCCGACCAGCGCGCGCAGATGAAGCGCCGCCAAGGCGTGTCCTACCCACTCGAGGAAGCCATCACCGTGATGGATCCCGAGACGATGCGCGAGGTACCGCGCGACGGCGAGACGATCGGCGAAGTGATGTTCCGCGGCAACATCGTGATGAAGGGTTATCTGAAGAACGAGAAGGCGACGAAGGAGGCCTTCGAAGGTGGCTGGTTCCACACCGGCGATCTCGGCGTGCTCGACGAGCATGGCTATGTCATTATCAAGGACCGCTCCAAGGACATCATCATCTCCGGTGGCGAGAACATCTCCTCCGTCGAGGTCGAGGACATCCTCTACAAGCATCCGGCCGTGCTGTTCGCGGCCGTGGTGGCAAAGCCCGACAAGAAATGGGGCGAAGTGCCCTGCGCGTTCATCGAATTGAAGGACGGCGCGCAGGCGACCGAGGCCGACATCATCAGCTTCTGCCGCAGCCACATGTCCGGCTTCAAGACGCCCAAAGCTGTCGTGTTCGGGCCGATCCCGAAGACCTCGACCGGCAAGATCCAGAAGTTCCTGCTGCGCAACCAGGTGGAATCGGCGAAGGCGATCTCGGCATAGACGCTAAGCGCGCGCTCGGCGCAGCGGGATCGCCTCGACGTCGGGGCGATATTCGAGGATATCGCCGGGCTGGCAGGCGAGTGTCTCGCAGATGAGGGCCAGCGTGTCGAAGCGCACGCCCTTCACCTTGCCGGATTTCAGTAGCGAGACGTTCTGCTCGGTGATGCCGATGCGCTCGGCAAGCTCCTTTGAGCGCATCTTGCGCCGCGCCAGCATGACGTCGAGGTTGACGATGATTGGCATGCCCGCCTCCCCTCAGACGAAGCTTGCATGTTCGTCCGCGATGCGGGTTGCCTCGACCAGCACCCAGGCGATCGCCAGCAGCATGCCGCCAATGATGAGCGCGAGATAGTCGTTGGACGACAGCGCGATGACGAGCTGCCGGTTGCCCGGCGGGTTGTCGTAGGTGAAAACCAGCAGCATGGCGGTCGCCGCGATCGGCTGCAGCACAGCCTGTGCCAGGATCGCCAGCGCAAAATCGCGCAAGCGCCGGGCGCTGCTCGACATGAACACGAAGCCGTCAGCGAAATCGGCGAACAATTGCCGTGCCTGCCACAGGCCATAGAGCAGCACGCCGACCGGCACCGCGGCGATCGCAGCACCAGCAATCACGCGCGCGGGCGCGAGCGGCAGCACGTCACCCATGAGCCCGAGCCGGGCCACCAGCAGATTCCGCGTCCAGTCGGGAACACAGAAGATCGCGACCATGCCGATGGCGATGAACAGCATGCCGGACGTGGTGAGGGTCTTCATCGCGCGGCAGAGGCGGCGCAGGCGGATCGACGGATTGGGAGCGGTCATGGGAAGATCCTATTGACACAAGATTTAATTATCGTAATACGATAAATAATCATCGTCAATATCCATTCACCCGATGCGGTCCCCTCTCCTGTCCTCGCGCGCGCTGTGGCTCGCGCTCTGCTTGCTCGCCGCAGGATGCGGTCATATGCCGGTGATGTCGCTGGCAAAACTCGCGCGTGTCGATTTCGAGAGCACCGATCCCGCGCAATTGCGCGCCGCGGTGAAATTGCCGCTTGCCGTCAAGCCACTGCCGCAAGGCGTGGTGCTGCGGATCGCCGTGAAGGTCGGTCGCTCCCCGGAAGACATGCGCGAATTCATGCTGCGCGAACTGCCGACGCCCCCGGAGTTGGCGTCCGAAGCCGGCGCCGGCACGCATGTCTTCGCCTACCGCATCGATGAAGCCGATCTGCCGCGCCTGCTCGCTTTCCGCTCCGAACTGATCGCGAGGAAAGGCGCAGGCAGCCCCGGCGGATCGATCTCGATCGCGGTTCACACCCGTGGCTGCAAGACCGCCGACCTCGCCGATGGTCCGGTCTACCTGACCACCTATCTGCGAACCGCTGAGACCGGCGACTACGTCGCCCTCACCCGCGACGTCGATCTGCGCTCGCTGGTGCCGGGACGCGCGATCGTCGACGAAATCCCGCGCTGCCCGGCCTAGCTCGTGCATCGCCGAGGCCTGTGGCGAAGCGCAGCTCGGTTTCACGAAATTCAGGAGGCCCCATCCCCTGACCCGCCCGGGGCTGCGACCATTGGTCTGTTGCGAATGATTTGCATTTGCATAAGGTCACCCAGATGGCGCGATTGATTTCGCGATTGATTTCATGGGGGCGACGGCGTGCGTTTGCTGGGGGTGCTTGTTTCGGGCTTGTTCTGGGGGACGATCGGCATGCCGGCGGCTGCGGCGGAAGTTTCTGCTTTCGACTGGTCGGGAGCCTATGTCGGAGGGCACCTCGCCTACGGGCGCGGGAGTCTCACAGGCACGCTCGATGGTTTTCGGCCAACCGGAAACTCCTTCGGCAGCCTCTCAGCCGGCCTGCAGGCCGGCTACAACTACCTCCTCCCCTCACGGCTGCTGCTGGGTGCGGAGGCGGACGTTTCCTTCCCCAACTTTCTGGAAGATGGGCTCGCCGCACAGCGCGCAACTGTGAGGGGCACGTCCGTCGCCGATCGGATCGAGCATGTCGCCAGCTTTCGCGGCCGCATCGGCTACGCCTTCAATCGCTGGATGGTCTATGGCACCGGCGGATGGGCATG
Source organism: Bradyrhizobium sp. NP1 (assembly GCF_030378205.1). NCBI lineage: Bacteria > Pseudomonadati > Pseudomonadota > Alphaproteobacteria > Hyphomicrobiales > Nitrobacteraceae > Bradyrhizobium > Bradyrhizobium sp. NP1. The sequence continues at coordinate 3,986,461 of NZ_CP127385.1, read as the reverse complement.
GTCGCTGGCGCGTCTGACGGAGTCACCAGGCATCGGCGCCGACCAGGACAAGGCTCTGCCGAGCCGCATCGGCTGGGTCGCCGGCATCGGGAGCGAGGTCGCGCTTGCGCCGGATTGGACGGCGCGGCTCGAATATCTCTACGATCGCTTCGGCAGCGTGAGCGCCGCCTTTCCTTCCGGCACGCGCCACAGTGCGGCGGTTGACTTGCACCTGCTGCGCCTCGGGCTCAACTACAAGCTGGACCATGGCGGGCGCGAGCTGTCAGGCGCCAGGGTTGCTTCTGCCGATCGCTGGCCGATCGCGTCGAACGACTGGAACGTCCATGGGCAGTTCACCCTGATCGGCCAGGGCTATCCGTCGTTTCGCTCGCCCTATGAAGGTCCACAGAGCCTTTCCGGCGCGAGCCAGTTGAAGAACACGACGAGCGCGACCGCCTTCGTCGGCGTCCGGCCGTGGGAAGGCGGCGAGATCTACGTCAATCCGGAGCTGATGCAGGGCTTTGGCCTGGCCGACACCTATGGCGTCGCGGGCTTTCCGAACGGCGAGGCGCAGAAATCGGATTTCCCGATTCCGCGGGTCAACATTGCGCGCGCCTATGTGCGGCAGACCTTCGGTCTCGGCGGCGAACAGGAGGCGATTGCGGACGGTCCGAACCAGCTCGGCGGCAAGCAGGACATCTCGCGTATCACCGTCACCGCCGGCAAATTGTCGGTGATCGATTTCTTCGACGGCAACGCCTACGCGCACGATCCGCGCCGCGATTTCCTGAACTGGAACATGTATTGCTGCGGCTCGTACGACTTCACGATGGACAAGATCAGCTACACCTGGGGCGCGCTGGCCGAGCTCAACCAGAAGCACTGGGCGGTCCGCTTCGGCTACTTCCTGGTTCCGACCGAGTCTAACGTCAACACCTTCGACACCCGCATCCCCGACCGCGGCGAATATATCGGCGAGGTCGAGCTGCGCTATGCGCTGCTCTCGCAGCCGGGCAAGCTGCGCCTGATGGGATGGGCGAACCGCGCCAATGCCGGCAGCTATGCCGAAGCGGTCGCGCTGGCGCAGTCCTCGGCGAGCGCTCCCGATATCACCCTTACGCGCAAGGGGCGCACCAACTACGGATTCGTCGTCAATCTCGAACAGGCCATCACCGAAGATCTCGGCATGTTTTCCCGGGCGAGCTGGGACGCCGGCCAGACCGAGAAGATCGGCTGGACCGATTGCGACGCGAGCCTGTCGCTCGGCGCCGTGCTGCGGGGGACCTCATGGGGCCGTCCCGACGACCGGATCGGGATCGGCGGGGTGATCGAAGGCCTGTCGGCGCAGGCGCGCGCCTATTTCGCCGCCGGCGGCCTCGGCATCCTGATCGGGGACGGCAAGCTCAACTATGCGAACGAGAAGGTGTTCGAGGCCTACTATGCCTACAGCCTGAACCAATGGACGACGTTCACGCTCGACTACCAGCTCATCACCAACCCCGCCTACAACGCCGACCGTGGACCGGTGTCGGTCGTCGCGGGTCGCTTTCATGCGGAGTTCTAGGCACTCCGTTATCGCGGTGGCTACGGGTCTCTGCTCACCGGCGGGTAATATTGCGGCGCTTCGGTCCGGTCATACATGCCGTAGTCGCGGACGACCTCGACGATCCTGACGTATTCGGTGGTCGGCTCGGCCAACAGCCGCTCGCCGAAGGCAAGCCCGGACCGATCGTCCGGCAGGTCGACCAGATGCGCGAACTGGCCTTCGCGATAGACGCTTTCGAACGCGTCGCTTCGCCATTCCGTTGGCACGGCAAGCTGCGCGCGCCTGGATTCCGTGACCAGCACATAGGTCGGCGGCCGCCGCGCGGGATCGTTGTAGGACGAGCGCTGCTCGGCGCGCCAGACCGGCTGGCCCGGCTTCATTTCGCAGATCACCTGCGCGATGCGCAGACGGTAGTCGGAGAAGACCTTGGTCCGGCCAAGCGTCTGGACATCGTGATGCTTTCCATCGACGCGCCAGGCCGTCATGGCGCCGTCGTCCTGCCAGATCTGGTAGGACAGGATCAAATTGTCCCGCGAAAGACTCCTGAAGCGATCGAGGAACAGGCAGCCGCCCATCGCTTCCAGCGACGGCTTCAGCGACGCCGCAAGATTCAGATACTGATCCTTGCGTCCCGGGCGGATCTCGACTTCGAAGAACAAGGACATCATCGAACCGGCTCCGTGTTCCCTTCCAGCGATATCTGACCCGCCTACCCTACCACGAGCCGCATGCCGTCATAGGCCGGCACGACGCCCTCGGGCAGGCTCTGCCGCAGCACCTCATAGTCGAGGTCGGAATGCATGTTGGTGATGACGGCGCGCTTCGGCTTGAAGCGATCGATCCAGGACAGCGCGTCATCGACGCTGAAATGGCTGGAATGCGCCGCGTAGCGCAAGCCATCGATGATCCAGAGATCGAGATTTTCCAACGCCGGCCAGCTTTCGGGCGGGATGTCGCTGACATCGGGCGTATAGGCCGCATCAGCGATCCGGTAGCCGAGCGCGGGAATCTTGCCGTGCTGCATGATGAACGCCTTCAGCGTCACCGCGCCGCCCTTGCCTTCGATCGTGTGGCTCTCGCCGGCCTCGATCCCATGCCGGGTCAGGATCGGCGGATAGTCGCTGCCCTCAGGCGAGATGAAGCAGTAGGAGAACCGCGCCATCATGTCCTTGGCCGTCGACTGGTTGAAATAGGTCGGAATCCGGCGCCGCTGATGCAGCACCACCGAACGCAGATCGTCGATCCCGTGGGTCTGGTCGGCATGCTCATGGGTGAGGAACACCGCGTCGATATGGTCGACATCGGCGTCGATGAGCTGCTCGCGCAGGTCGGGCGAGGTGTCGATCACCACGCGCGTGGTGCCGTGCTCCGAGGTGCGCTCGACCAGCAGCGAACAGCGCCGCCGCCGGTTCCTCGGGTTGGCGGGATCGCACCTGCCCCAGCCCAGCGCGGGGCGCGGCACGCCGGCCGAGGAGCCACACCCCAGGATGGTCAGGGTCAGCGTCATCAGGCCTTCGCCACCGGCACTTTGGAGAACAGGCGGAAGAAGTTTTCCGTGGTCTGGCGCGAAATCTCCTCCAGCGAAACACCGCGCGCGTCCGCCAGCACCTTGGCAACCTCGACCACATAGGCCGGCTCGTTTCGCTTGCCCCGGAACTTGCCCGGCGCAAGATACGGCGCGTCGGTCTCCACCATGATGCGATCGCCCGGCAGCTCTGCCGCCAGCGCCCGCAGCGCCTCCGACTTCTTGAAGGTCAGGATGCCGGTGAACGAGATCGACAGCCCGAGATCGATCGCCTTCATCGCCAGCTCGCGCCCGCCGGTGTAGCAATGCAGCACGGCGCGGAATGCCCCCTTCGCCACCTCCTCCTCGAGGATGCGGCCGCAATCCTCATCGGCCTCGCGGGTATGGATCACGAGCGGCAGGCCGGTCGCCCGTGCGGCTGCGATATGCGCCCGAAAACCGCGCGCCTGGGCCTGCGGCGAACCGTTGTCGTAGAAATAGTCAAGCCCGGCCTCGCCCAGCGCCACGACCTTCGGATGCTTCGTCAGGGCGATCAGCTCGTCGGGCGAGATGCCATCCTCTTCGTCGGCGTGATGCGGATGGGTGCCGACCGAGCAATAGACGTTCGGAAAGCGCTCGGCGATCGCAAGCAATTCTCCGAGCCGCTTGACCCGCGTCGAGATCGTCACGAGACGATCGACGCCTGCGGCCGCCGCCCGTGCCACGACGCCGTCGATATCGGCGGCGAAATCGGGAAAATCCAGATGGCAGTGACTGTCGACAAGCATGGTCGTCGGCTCACTCGGCCGCGGTCGGCTCGATATAGCGCGGAAATACCGCCTGCGGCGCCGGCAGCACGGTGCCCGGCGCAATCCGCCCCGCGCCGCCGAGCTGGTCGAACTGCCGTGCCGCGCCCTCCTCAATGCCGAGTGCGTCGAGCAGCTTCGCCGCCGCCGCCGGCATCGCCGGCTGGGCCAGGATCGCGATCTGCCTGATGACCTCGGCCGTCACGTAGAGCACCGTCTTCTGTCGCGGCGGGTCGGTCTTGGCGAGCGCCCAGGGTGCCTCGCCCGCGAAGTATCGATTGGCTTCCGCCACCACGGCCCATACCGCGTTCAGCCATTGATGGATCTGCTGCGTCGCCATCGCCTCGCGGGCGATCGCGATCATGCCGTCGGCCTGCGCGAGGATCGTCTTGTCATTGTCCGAGAACGCGCCGGGCTCCGGCAGCACGCCGCCGAACTGCTTCGCGATCATCGACAGCGAGCGTTGCGCGAGGTTGCCGAGGTCGTTGGCGAGGTCGGCATTGATGCGGGCGACGATGGCCTCGTGGTTGTAGCTGCCGTCCTGGCCGAACGCCACCTCGCGCAGGAAGAAATAGCGGATCTGGTCGACGCCGTACTGATCGGCGAGATTGAAGGGATCGACGACATTGCCGACCGACTTCGACATCTTCTCGCCGCGGTTGAACAGGAAGCCGTGGGCGTAGACGCGCTTCGGCAGCGCGATGCCTGCCGACATCAGGAAGGCCGGCCAGAACACGGCGTGGAAGCGGATGATGTCCTTGCCGATGATGTGCAGATCGGCCGGCCAGTAATGCCAGTTCGGATCGCCCTCGTCGGGAAAACCGACGCCGGTGATGTAGTTGGTGAGTGCATCGACCCAGACATACATCACATGCTCGGGGTCGTTGGGCACCTTGACGCCCCAATCGAAGGTGGTGCGCGAGATCGAGAGATCCTTCAGGCCGCGCCTGACGAAGCTCATCACCTCATTGCGGCGCGCGTCCGGCCCGATGAAATCGGGCTGGCTCTCATAGAGCGCGAGCAGCCTGTCCTGATAGGCCGAGAGCCGGAAGAAATAGCTCTTCTCCTCGACCCATTCGACCGGCGTGCCCTGCGGCCCGCGGCGCACACTGTCCTCGCCGACCGTGGTCTCGTCCTCGGCGTAATAGGCCTCGTCGCGCACCGAATACCAGCCGGCATAGGCGTCGATGTAGATGTCGCCATTCTCCTGCATCCGGCGCCAGATTTCCTGGCTCGATCGGTGGTGCTGCGCTTCGGTAGTGCGGATGAAGCGGTCGAACGAGACGTCGAGCCGCTCGTCCATCGCCTTGAAGCGGCCGGCGTTGCGGGCCGCGAGATCCGCCGTCGGCAGGCCTTCATTCTGGGCGGTCTGAACCATTTTCAGGCCGTGCTCATCGGTGCCGGTCAGGAAGAACACGTCCTTGCCGTCAAGCCGTTGGAAGCGCGCCAGCGCATCGGTTGCGATCGCCTCATAGGCGTGGCCGATATGCGGGGTGCCGTTCGGGTAGGCGATCGCAGTCGTGATATAGAAGCGGTTGCTGCGCGATGGTGCGGAAACGGTGGCTGTCGGCGCCGGTCTCGTGTCGACGGCGCGGTTAGGCTTCGCCGCGGGCTTCGGCCGTTTCGGCTTCTCGGGCGTCGGCGCGGGCGGCGCCTTCGCGGCCGTCGCAGACGGCTTGCGCGCCGTTTTGCCGGATGCCGCCCTGCCCTTGGCGGCTGCCTTCTTCGCCGACTTTTTCGTCGCTCTTTTTCCTGCCGCTTTCGTTGCTTTCGCGGGCTTCCTGGCTGTCTTCTTGGCGAGGCGCTTTTTCGCGCCCTTGCTCTTGGCGCGTGAGGAAGCCGCCGCGGCCTTGCCCACGCGCTTGCTGGTCTTTGCTTTCTTCGCAGCCTTCCGCTTCGAAGATTTCTTTTTGGCGGCCACAGCTAATTCCTTAAATCCTGGCTCGAACGAGAATGTCGGATTGTCTTTCGGGCGCTTACCGCGTTGCTTCCGCAAGCATTCCGAACACCGAGAAAACCAGCGGCTTCCGTTCAAGATTATAGTCTTGGGTGTCGCGCGCGGCGCGGACGATCTTTTCCCACACCTCGGCGAGCCGTGCAAGGCGGGGCAGGTTTGCATTGCTGTTGCCGTCGGCCTCGAGCCGTTCGGCGATCCAGCGATCGACGCTGTCGATGAAGGCGGCGAGCGCGACGCGATCGCTGGTCCCGAGCGCGTCGCCCAGCGCATGAAGCTCGCGCGGATCGACACTCGGCAGCGCGGCGAGCAGGGTTGCCGTCCGCTGCTGCAGTTTCAGCGCGTCGCCGCCAAGCAGCGTCAGCGCGCGCGCGACACTGCCCTCGGCGGCTTGCGCAGCCTCTGCGAGCGCGGGATCACCGGGCGTGCTTCCGGTCGCCTGCGCCGTGGCCGCGATCACCTCGGTGACTGCAAGCGGCCGCAACGTCAGCTTGCGGCAACGTGACTGGATGGTCGGCAGCACCCGTGCCGGCGCGTGGCTGACCAGCAGGAACAGCGAATGCTGCGGCGGCTCCTCGAGAATCTTCAGCAGCGCATTGGCCGCGTTCGGATTGAGCTCGTCGACGGTATCGACGACGCAGACGCGCCAGCCCTCTGCCGTTGCGGTCGAGCCGAAGAACGAAATCGTCTCGCGTGTCTCGTCGACCGTGATCACGGTGCGCATCACGCCGCGATCGTTCAGCGTGCGCTCCAGCGTGAGCAGCCCGCCATGTGAGCCGACCGCGACCTGGCGCGCGACCGGATCGGACGGATCTATGGCGAGCGAAGTCGCCCGTTGAACGGCCGGCGACAGCGGATCGCCGTGCCGCAGGACGAAGCGCGCCATGCGATAGGCGAGCGTCGCCTTGCCGATGCCCTGCGCACCCCCGATCAGCCAGGCGTGCGCGATGCGGCCGCTGCGGTAGGCGTTGAGCAGCGCCGCCTCCGCGTCACCATGCCCGAACAGGACATTGGTTTCGCGCGGATGGGGGACCGCGATCTCCTGCTCGACCTTGCGCGCGCTCATGGCGAACCGGCTGCGCTCGGCTGGGCGAACAGATGATCGCGCAAGGCGGTCCACACGTCGGCCGCGACCATGTCGGGATCCGGCGTCGCATCGATCAGCACGCAGCGCTGCGGATCTTCGGCAGCGATCTGCCGGTAGGCGTCGCGCAGCTCCTGGTGGAAATGGACGTCCTCGGCTTCGAAGCGGTCGGGCGCCGCGGTACCCCGGCGCGCGGCCGCCCGCTTCATCCCGATCTCGACCGGCACATCCAAGATGATGGTGAGATCGGGCTTGAGATCGCCGATGGTGACGCGGTCAATGGCGTTCAGCATGGTCGGCGAGACATGGCCGAGCCGGCCCTGATAGACGCGCGTCGAATCGATGAAGCGGTCGCACAACACCCATGTGCCCTGGTTGAGCGCCGGCTGGATCACGGTGCGGACATGATCGTCGCGCGCGGCGGCAAACAACAGCGTCTCCGCATCAGGACCGAGCAGCTTGCCCATCCCGGACAGCACGAGATGGCGGATGATCTCGGCGCCGGGTGAGCCGCCGGGCTCGCGCGTGACAATGGCGCGCAGTTTCGCAGCCGCAAGCCGCTCGGCAACCTTCTTGATCTGGGTCGACTTGCCGGAACCCTCCCCGCCTTCAAAGGAGATGAACCGGCCGCGTCCCGAAGGCCGTTTGGTGGTCATTTCAACCATGTCAAAGCTTCTCGGCGCCGGCGCGGAACATGCCGATCACGAGCTCGCTGGCGCCATCGAGCGCGCGGCGCACGGTCGAGCCGGTGCCGATCGATTCCGCCGCATAGACCGGCTGCTCGACCGCGATGTTGGCGCCGCGCCAGACCTTGACGACGCCGATCTTCTGGCCCGTCGTGATCGGTGCCCGCACCGGTCCGCTATAGACAATGCGCGCGATCAGCCTTTCATTGCCGTTCTTGGACACCATCACCTTGACCGGCTCGGGCGTCGAAAGTTTTACGGAGCGGCTGTCGCCGCCAAACACCTTTGCGTAGCCGATGGTCTGGTCGGCCGCGATCAGAGTGCGGAACTCGAAATTGCGAAAACCCCATTCCAGCATCTTCTTGGCTTCAGTGGCGCGATCATCCGGATCTTCCAGGCCGTTGACCACCACGATCAGGCGGACGCCGTTCTGCACGGCGGAGCCGACCATGCCGTAGCCGCCCTCCTTGGTGTAGCCGGTCTTCAGCCCGTCGGCGCCCTCCAGCGCATTCAACAGCGGATTGCGGTTCTGCTGGCGGATCTTGTTCCAGGTGAATTCCTTCTCGCCGAACAGCTTATAGAATTCGGGATAGGTCTGCATGATGTAGCGCGCGAGCATCGAAAGCTCCCGCACCGTCATCTTGTTGCCGGGGTCCGGCAGGCCGTTGGAATTGGCGAAGGTCGATTTGACGAGCCCTAGCTCGCGGGCGCGCGGGGTCATGAAATCCGCCGCGAAGATTTTTTCGTTGCCGGCCATGCCTTCGGCAAGCGCAATGCACGCGTCATTGCCGCTCTGGATGATCGCGCCGTGCAGGAGATCGTCGACCGAGACCTTGCTGTTGATCGCGGCGAACATCGTCGAGCCGCCAGAAGGAGCGCCGCCGCGCCGCCAGGCATTCTCGCTGATCCGGTATTCGTCCGTCAGCTTGACCTTGCCTTCCTGGATGGCGTGGAACACAACCTCGGCCGTCACCAGCTTCATCATGCTGGACGGCGCGCGCAACTCGTCGGCGTTCTTCTCGAACAGCACGCTGCCGCTTGTCGCCTCGATCAGGATCGCGGTCGGTGCGTCGCCGTCAAACCCGCCCTCTTCCTTCTTGGCGCCCTGCACGCTCTGGTTGGCGGCATAGAGCACGCCGCCCCAGGCGAAGGCGGCGAGCACAAGGCTTGCAGCGAGCAGGCGTCCGATTCGCCCGGACGAGGCTCGGAATCGGCGGAAACGCGGTCGTTCTGCTGCCATCGGCCAGTGGTCCGATTCTGACATTCGCTCCCCACATTGGGAGGCACTTTTGCGAATGTTAGAATCAAAGGACCACTAGCAAATCCAGGATTCTAGTGGAGTTTTGGATTTGACATTCGCTTCGCGAATTTGCGGCCAGTGGTGAGCGAATGTCAAATCCACTCCACTAGGCGCTGTACGCACGGCGTTCTAACAGGTGGAAGTATCGCAAACAACACAGCTTTGCGAACCATCGTCGCGCCGCCACCTCACCGATTGCGACTATAGGCAAACAACCTTATCGTGTGGAGCGAAGCGCCCGTGATGAAACCCGGCAAACAAGGCGGAAACTCGATGGCATCCTTGCGCAGCATTTCCGCCAACGGGATCGAACTTTCGGTGCGCGAGGCGGGCGAAGGCCCGTTGGTCTTGCTCTGCCACGGCTGGCCGGAACTATCCTACTCCTGGCGATATCAGATTCCGGCACTCGCCCAGGCCGGCTTCCGCGTCGCGGCCCCCGATATGCGCGGCTTCGGCCGCAGCAGCGCGCCGGCCGAGGTCGGCGCCTACAGCATCTTCGATACCGTCGGCGACATGGTCGCGCTGGTCTCAGCCCTCGGTGCGACGCGCGCGGCGATCATCGGCCACGACTGGGGCGCACCGGTCGCCTGGCATGCGGCGCAGTTCCGGCCCGACGTGTTCACCGCGGTCGCCGGCTTGAGTGTGCCGCCGCCGTTCCGCGGCCGCGGCCGGCCGCTCGACACCCTGCGTGAAGGCGGCATCACCAATTTCTACTGGCAGTATTTCCAGAAGGAAGGCGTCGCAGAGGCCGAGTTCGAGCGCGACATCGACCTCACCATGCGCACGCTGCTTGCCCGCGGCTTTTCCGATCCGGCGCTGTCGCTGTTCGTGCAGGACAACAAGGGCTTCCTCGGCGGCAACGCATGCGCCGACCACCCGCTGCCGCCATGGCTCGACGAGAACGACCTCGCCATCTTCAGCCAGGCCTACAAACAATCCGGCTTCCGCGGCGGGCTCAACTGGTATCGCAACATCGATCGCAACTGGGAGCTGACTGCGCCCTGGCAGGGCGCACAGATCCATCAGCCTTCGCTGTTCATCGCAGGCGAAAAGGACGCCGTCATCACCGGGCTGATCGGCAACAAGCGCGTCAAGGAAATGGAGCGGGTGCTGCCGCAATTGAAGCGCAAGCTGATCATCGCGGATGCCGGGCACTGGATTCAGCAGGAACGCCCCGACGAGGTCAACGCAGCGCTGATCGCCTTCCTGAAGGAGTGTGCGACCTGATCGGGCCGCGCCGGCGATCGTGCGGCGCGGTCAATAAAGGCCGCGGCCGCTCAAAAGTTCGCGCGGACCGTTCGGATCGACCGGCGCGTAGGCCGAGACCGCGCTTGGCGCGACATAGCTCGCATCGTCCTCATAGGAGACCGCACGCGGATTTTCGCGCCCGCGGCCGCGCGAGCGGCTGGACGCCGACATCTCGGAGGTCGCGTTGATCGAGGCATAGTCGGCCTGGGTGTTGCCGAGGTTGAAGGGACGCCCCTCTGGCATCGGGACCTCGCCGCGGATCGGCCGGCCGCCATGCGCCGACATGTCAGGCACGAACGGTTTTGCGGAGGCAACCCGCACCAATGTGGGCGACGGTGCCGGCGTGCCGGTCCGCAAGGTCGCCATCAACAGGCGGTCGTCGGAGCCTTCCAGCGGCGCGCGGCCGACATATTCGACCCGCACCCGCGCGGTGCCGTTGCCCTTGAATTCAAGAAGTTCGGCGGCCTTGTTGGAGACGTCGATGAGGCGGTTGCCGTGATACGGCCCGCGGTCGTTGACGCGAACGATCAGCGACTTGCCGTTGGCGAGGTTGGTCACCCGCGCATAACACGGCATCGGCAGGGTCGTATGGGCCGCGGTCAGCGAGGCCATGTCGAACACCTCGCCATTGGCGGTCAGCCGGCCGTGGAAGTCATCGCCATACCAGGAGGCCACGCCCTCCTCGCGGTAGTTGGCGTCCTCCTCCGGCACGTACATCCGGCCCCCCACGACATAGGGCTTGCCGACGCGATAGGTCCCCCCGCCCTTCGGCACGGGCTCGCCAAAGGCCACCACGCGCGGACTGGAGGAAACGCCGTATTTGGGATCGACGCGGCTCGCGAACTTGTTGGACGAGGCGCAGTTGGCCAGCATCAGGCAGGTGGCCGCGACCACAGCACCCCGCACCGCCAGGCTCCCCGAATCTGACCGTCGTATTCCCATTCGCCCCAAATACCACTCTGCCGGTCGCGCGCCCATCACAGGCGGCTTCCGATCCGTTTTCTCGCTGCGGCCCACCTCCGCATGAGAGGGTGAAAATATCGCAACTGGAACACGGCGGAAATGGGGAGGCGTCCCGCTTGGTAAATCAATGGTTGTCGCGAAAACCCGTGCCGTTACGGGATGTAAGCCGCCTTTCTGCCTCGAACCTGTTGCGCCGAATCCTCACCTGGTCCGAACTTTCGAACCCTCCCCGGAATCTTTTTGACTGTGCGGGGAGCCGCGTCGTTTGCTCGCACGTGGGGCGCAAAAGGAATTTTTGCGATGTTTGAGACGGTCACTGCAGTCATGGGCTTGATCAGCGCGGGCGTGTTTTTGGCTCACGCTTTCGATGGAGTCCGGTTCTGGTCGTAGGCGACCCGAGGCAACGGCAACGCCAGCCTCGGACGGCACACGTTATGAAAGCTTTAATAAATTCGGACGAGCATCGGGAGTGGCAGGTGTACCATGCGCAACCACGACCTCTTATCTGACGGATTTCTGGCGGTGACCGCGGCGGGCTTCGTGCTGCTCTGCTCAAGCTTGCTCGCGTTCGCCTTCGCCTAGCTGCTTCACGCGTGCGGCCGGCTATCCGGCTACCCACTGCGGTGCAACAAAGTCGTCCCCGCTGGGGCTACTCTCGCCAAGTTGATCGAATTCCCGCGGTTGCATCGCGACCAATGGAGAGAAGTGATCATCGAGGCGAACGCCATGTTGGCCGAAAAATTCTTTCTCTATCTCGAAAATCTGCTGCAGAACCGCGAGCAGGCAGACGGTAGCCCCCGGGTTGTCAGTACCTCTCCGCACGTTCCGGTGAAGCTTCCCGAGCGGAAATAGCTGCCAGGCATCAGGTCACGTCATCGACGTCGCGCCCGGCAGCGCTCGAAGGGATGTGCTGGCAATGGCCTCGCTCGCCTCTTAGCCAACATGCAGCGACGACGGGCGTTCGTTGCGGAGCTTCATATCCATTGCCGCGCGGCGCCGCTGAAATCGACGGACCTACCTTGTCGGGCGCGCAGGTACGCCCACGCAGGTCGTCGTTCCGTCTGTCTCGCGAGCCGCTGCACCGCAGGGACGGGCGGGCACGATAACCGTGCCAACACCATCCCGCGATGGCTTGGCGAGCCCCACTGTCGACGGCGGCGGCTCTGCCGTAACACCCCTCACGGTATCCGGGACGCGGTCGGGTTCGGACTGTCCTACGACTGGCGGCGGCGGAGTGCCCGGAGAATTTGTCGTGGGCGGAGCCACCACACCGCCCATTTCCGCAGCCTGGGCCAGCGCGGGCAAGCCCGGAAGAAGCATTGCTATCACGGCGGCCACAGCCAAGACGCCTTTTTGGGACATGGCGAACCTCCTGGTCGGCATCTCAACCGAGCTGCAATCGACTTCGTTCCACCATCGCAGCAGCGCTGCATGCGCTTGCGCGGACGGCCGCGGCGGCGAGGTTTTGCCCGGAAATTCCAGGCTGGGCCGGGCTGGGTGCCTTTCCCCGTACGCTCGCATTGCGTTCGCGAGGTTCGTGCGATAAGCGATTGAAATTCCTGATCCGGAAGGGTGGCCGAGTGGTTTAAGGCACCGGTCTTGAAATTCGGGATCGACGTCGCGTTCACGTATCGCCCCATCCCGAATAGTCCCGTTTCGTGGCGATTTCCCCCCGTTTTCTGTCTGCCCTGCCTGTTCTGCTGGTCGCTGTCACCGGCCGTACCGGTCAGTTGGGTAGCAAAGCGGTAGCAGCACGTTCCTACGCTGTTCTGGGGAAAACGGCCGCGGGAGCATACCCGGGCGCGACCGCGCGTGTAATGTCAACCGACACAACCGAGGCGACGTGGCGCCTATTTCCCGACCCTAGAAATCCCCCTCGGACGAACCAAGATGACCATGGCAAATTCCGCGTTTGGGGCCGGCGTTATTGTGTTCATGGCGCTTGGAACAGCCGCCCTCGCCTATCGTCGCGGACATAGCCTCCTACCGTGGCTCACACTTGGCGGGCTGATCCCCATAGTCGCCCTGCCGTGGCTGTTCTTGACGAAGCCGAAACGGCAGCCCGGCGAACAGCCGCCCGCTGGAATGCTGCCATTGGCGACCATTTCGTTCTTAGCCGTCGCGGGAATTATCGGAATTCAGGTCGTTTCGGCGCCCGCAACGATACCAGCCTGCGACAACTACTTCGCGCAATCCGACCTGAAGAACGTCGTCGCCAATTCGCCGGCGGGCAAAGCTGCCGGGCTATCGATCGTCACGCTGACGGACATCAAGGAAGTGAGCAAAACGCCGACTGAAGCGAGGTGCGCAGCAACGGCCCGGATGAACAACACTAGCGTCGTTTTGATGGACTACCGCTTCTTCATTGAGGCCGGGCAACTCCTGATCGAAGCCCACTGGCATTGAAGCCACCTCCCAGACGGCGCCGGGCGGTAGGATCAGCATGGAAATCGACCGTTATTTCGAACAGATCGTCGCGAGATGCAGCGGAAAAAATCTAGACGCAAGCCCGAACGCCGCTACCGCGGCCTCCGACTGCCTGCTGATCCGATCAAACTGACGTTGGCGGAGGGCGCTACCCGACAGGTCGACGCTGCCATCGACGCATTGGAGCGCGGCACCTTCGACGTCGCGCTTACCCTCGCCGGCGCAGCCGAAGGCATGTTGAAGCGTGACGGCCACCATCTATTCGTCGGACTGCGCGACGATCCCCACGTCAAAGAGAGGTTCGACGACAAGAAAGATTGGATCACTCTGCTTAATCGAGAGCGCGATTGGCTGAAGCACGGCGGCGACGATGAAATGCAAATCGAATGCTTCGACGCCGCCCTGATGATCGCAAGGGCGGCGTCCAAGCTCGAATTGTGGACACCGAAAATGGAGGACTTCAAAACTTGGTTTTTGGCAAATCTAGATAACTTCTGATCGTTGGCAGATGCGCCGACATGGATGCCGGCCTAAGGCGGCCTGATACAGCCAACACCAGTAGGGCGACCAGACGCAGTCTCAAAGTGCCGCCGGCGGCTGAGTTTGACGTGGAAAACGGACCGGGAGCATACCCGGCACCGGACGGGGAAGTGTACTGTCCGCCCGCACGACCGGGGGGAACTATGGCGCGCACGCGGGTCACTGAAGATCAGTTCAGGGTCGAAGAAAACGAGGTCACGCACATCCCTACCAATATGCGCTGGACCGCTTACTCGGGCCGGCCGGGGCCGGCCTATGTCTCTCCGGCCATGCTGGGCAGCCTTCTTTCGAACGAGGACGACTATTGGCGCGAAGACGTGGAGCCGATCGCCCGCAAGCTTCTCGCGGCGAGACCCGGGGCATCAGAAGTATGACGCTTGGGCTAGGTATCATCACAACTATTTTTGCCGACCGCGGCACGAAATCGAAGCCCGTGCTAGATGGGTGGACTACTTTTTTGAGGGGGCCGATGTCTAAAGTTTTCTGGGTCGTCGCAATTTGGCCGTTGGCGTTCTGCGCCTCCGCGTTCTGTCAAACTGTACCACCGACCGTTGCGTCACCTCAGCCGAAGCTCACTGAGGCGGACAAGTCGATCATAGCTAACACTGTCAAACAGTGCGTCGACCAAGTGCACGCCGACAAAAGTGAACCTGATCTTAAAATCTTTTTCGAGAAGTTCGATGCTTTCTTTAACTTGGCCAGCGAGCGCGTCGAAAACAACGCCTATAGAGCCGGGGATCAGAGAGCGCTTTACGTGTTCAAGAAATGCATGAACGCGAGGGGCGTCCCAATAAACTGACACCGTAAGTTCAACAGTGGGCTTCGATATTGCGCCAGCGATCCGCCGGCACCGGCACGCGATCGTATCGAAAGCAGCCCACTGGATCAGAAATCAGGCGCGCCATACGAGACGCGACGCGAGTTTTTTTACCGGCTTTAAGCTTAGGGAGTTTTAGGGGGACTGCTTGAATGAGCGTTATCCGCATTTCGGCGTTCATCGCGGCGATGGCCGCATCTGTCGCTCACGCCGCTGATTGCAAGGCCATTTCCGATCCTGCCGCGCGTCTTGCCTGTTTCGACGCGCTTTCGACAAGCACTGCTTCTAAGCCGAAAAATGCGGCTCTGGATGATATTGAGAAGGCGAAGCGAGCAATCGCCGCAACATTAAAGGACCCATACTCAGCCCAATTTGGCGAAGTCTTCAGAGGGGCCGGTGTCCCAGGTAAACCGATCATCTGCGGATCGGTAAATGCTAAGAACATGTACGGCGGCTATGTTGGCCTGAAGCCATTTTTCTACTTGCCTTCTTCCGAAGTTGCCGTCTTGCTTGCTGATGGAAGTGCTTTTCCGGTGAGCGCACTGGACGTATATCGAATTGGTTGTCAGGGGGACAAACGAGCCCTCGCCCCAATAATTCACGCAAGGTGAGCCATCCGGGAAAGAGCCATCTTGCACCCTTCCCACGACTAGTGTCTCGCCGGCGCCCGATCGTACCGAAGCAGAACCGCTTCCCATGCTCCGGGCCGGCAAGCGGTCCGCAACACCGGACGTCGAGCGTCGACGTCCGGTCTTGAAATACGCCCTGGGGGGCCGTCGGGACACCCAAATTTGGACCCAAACCAGCCGTATCCGAGCAAAAACTGGACGGACTGAGCGCGAGAAGAAGGTTCGCCGGCCCCTTGAAAAGGCGCCCAGGGGCCGCCACACGCAGTTGCGTGTCTGGGGGTCTCTCCCCGACCACGAAAGTAGAAACCCGGATCACGCCCGCGGATTTACCTTCCGAGGGGCTGGCACTGGGGAAAACCCCGTGACGCTCCTTGCCTGGGCCTCTAAACTGGCCCGCCATCGAAGGATTCGCCGCATGCCGCTACCGGCAGCTAGCCACACGAACGAGCCTCCGCGGCGCCGCGCCGCCTATGTCCCGCCGACTGATGCGCACAGCTACTCTCTTCCGGACCTCTTGGTCAGGATCGGTCGTGCAGCGCTCGACGAGCGACAACTGGACTTCCTGCGAGACGCCTCTCCGCGCCGGGAGGCCAAGGTCTTCTATGCCGGCAATCTCGACATTTTAGATGCGCCGACGGTCTCGATCGTCGGAACGCGTGAGGTGTCCGATGCCGGTTGGCGCCGCGCATCGCAGTTGGCGCGCGACCTCGTCAAAGCCGGCGTGACAGTGGTCAGCGGATTGGCAAAAGGCGTGGATACCGCGGCGCTGAAAAGCGCGATGGAAAATGGCGGTCGCGTGGCTGCGGTGATTGGCACGCCGCTCGACAAGGCATACCCCGCAGAGAATGCGAGCCTCCAGCAAGAGATCTATTCCAGTCATCTCCTGATGACGCCATTTGGAGTTGGAGAGCGCGTTTTCCGCTCAAACTTCCCGACGCGGAACAGGGTCATGGCGGCGATCAGCGATGCCACCGCGATCATCGAGGCATCGGACACGTCGGGCACGCTTCACCAGGCCGCTGAATGCGTTCGCCTCGGTCGATGGCTCTTCATTGCGAAATCCGTGGTTGATGATCCGTCCCTCACGTGGCCCGCGCGCTTTCTGGGGCAGCCGAAGGTGAGCGTGCTTTCGTCGACCTCCGACATCATCAGCGCAATTGGCCAACCTTAAACTAATCAGCATCTGCGCGTATCTAACCGACAGCGAGGCGGAATGGCGCGCTGAGGATCACCGCGCGACCAAGATGGTCAAGGCCGTCAAAGGTGACCCGATCAAGGGCTGGTTTCATAGCTACGTCGGCGGTCAGCGCCGCGTCTACGATCAAAATAACGTGCAGGACTTTGTATCGCGAATTCCGCCCGCGCTCGCAAAGAACATCCTACGCCACCACGAGGGTGCGGCGACGATCGTTCCGATACCGAATTCCCATGTGACATCGGCCACGACGCCGAATTTCAAGACGCTTGAGTTCGCCCAGAAGATCGCGGAGCAGAGCGGAGGCCAGTTCAAGGTTTCCCAAGCCCTGGTATTTCACGAGCCGCAGAAAAAATCGCGGGAGGGAGGGCCACGGCAAGCCTCTCATTTCTTGAAAGCATACAAGGTGCTCGAACGACCGAAGGGGCCGATCATCTTGTTCGACGACGTCTGCACCACAGGCGGACATCTGGCTGCTGCTCACTCCCTTCTGCATGACGAGGACAGCCCGGTCGTGCTGGCGTGCGCCTTCGGCCGCACGACAAAAAAACAGCTTGACGAGCCGATCGGCCTGCGCGCCGAGGATCTCGACCTCTCGAAATGTTAATGGCGCCATCTCAAATGAGGGCACTGCCATGCCAAGGAAGAACGCAAAATCCGGAGCCGCTTCGGCATCTAGGGGGCGAAAGCCCGATTGGGTCGACCCCGACGACGCGCCTGAGATCACCGATGAAACGTTGGATCGCGCCACTGTCGTGAAGGGCGGCGTCGTGGTTCAGCGCGGCAGAGCGCCGCTTGGCGCCCATACCAAGCGCGACCGTTGATCGTATCGCGCCTCAGCGCTCTTTCGCGGTGCCTCGCCGCCGCTGGCGCCACGATGGCCGTGGCCCTCCCCGCGGCGTCTGCAGCCGCGGGTGACATCGCGGGCCAAGCCAGCGTCATCGACGGGGATACGCTGGATATCCATGGCACTCGCGTTCGCCTTTGGGGCATCGATGCCCCGGAGAGCGATCAACTGTGCCGTGGTGATGACAGCTTGCCCTACCGGTGCGGCGCCACGGCGGCGAACAAGCTCGACGCATTCATCGACCGGCGTCCGGTGCATTGTCGACAGAGGGATATTGACCGCTACGGCCGCATCGTTGCGACGTGCGTCATCGGCGACACGGATATCGGGGAATGGCTCGTCGGCCGAGGCCTCGCCCTGGACTGGCCTCGATACTCGGGCGGCCACTATGCCGCAGCCCAGCGCGGCGCCGAAAGCGGCGCGCTGGGCATATGGGCGGGCAGTTTCGTCGAACCTTGGCGCTACCGAACCTGCAGGGCCGCGAACGGCAGGCCCGCAGCCTGCTCCGACGATCCTGCTCGTCCCTGACGTTCCCGCCCCCCTACGAGTAGCGGTGCCTCGACCGTGTTCCGATCCCCCAAGGATTGATAATTTGCGGGGTGTTGACGGCGGCGCTTCAATGCGCCGATGCCTTGGCGCCGAAAGCCCCGCACCTTCCTCCGATACTGGTCCGGCCCGGTAAAGCGGGACCAGGGCTTCAAGACGGTGCTCGTCTATTGCGTCGGTCCGGAGAAGATGCCGAACGGCTACCACAGCCGGTGTCACCATGTCGGCAGATTAAACCTTGCCGATCTCCCGGATTGGGACTGGCGGGACATTTCCGCCCACCTTAAATGCACGAAGTGCGGGACGGTCGGCTATGTCGACACCCGCCTCGATTGGTGTGAAGTAATCAATTTCAACAAGGGCATTTGTTGAGCGTTGTCCTGGTCGCGAAAGTTCGAAGATCCCATCACCTTGCCGGATGGAACGAAGATCGTCACCCTGCGTGACGCGATCGCCTATCTGGCAAAATCCATCCCTGCCCGCGAGCACAAGCTTCCGCCTGTGCAGGCGGCGGCGCTTTGCGTAACGCAAGCCGCGGAGAACGGCGGCTCGATGATGCTGGCCCGCGTCGGCATGATGCAGGCCATCAATCGCCACGAGAAGCCGATCCATCAGCCTCGCCGCAAGCCAGCCAAGAAATTCAAGGTCGTCCGATGAAAGATGCTTTTGACCAGTGGTGGGAATGGGCGAACAAGCCGCTCGACAGCGATCTCACCATCCCGTCGGACCTCCACTTCGTCATGACGTCGCTCGTGCCCGAAGATGACTGGCATAGCCGCGAGAGGGTCAATGAGGCCGTTCGACAATACCGGCAGACCCGACGATAGTTGCCCCGGGGCAATCCTATGTGCAACCTGTACAGCATCACCACCAACCAGGCGGCCATCGCCGCCCTCTTCCGGCGTATGAACCGCTACGTGGGCAATTTGGAGCCGATGCCCGGCGTCTTCCCGGATTTCCCGGCGCCCGTCATCCGCAACGCTGACGTCGACGCGCAGGAGCTGGTCATGATGCGCTGGGGCATGCCGCCGCCACCGCGCAATGGCGGGCCGCCCGTCACCAACATCCGCAACACGTCGTCGCCGCACTGGCGCGGCTGGCTCAAGCCGGAGAACCGCTGCCTAGTCCCGGCGAACTCGTTTGCCGAGTACGCGCCGGAGCCGAACCCCATGACGAAGAAGAAAGACGTCGTTTGGTTCGCGCTTGCTGAGAGCCGGCCGCTGTTCACTTTCGCCGGCATCTGGACCACCTTCAACGGCGAGCGTGGCACGAAATCGAAGCCGATCCCCGGGCCGCATCTCGTCTATGGTTTCCTGACGACCGAGCCGAACGCCGTGGTCGCGCCGATCCACCCGAAGGCGATGCCGGTAATCCTGACGACCGAGGAAGAGCGCGACGTGTGGATGCGCGCGCCGTGGGATGAGGCCAAGGCGCTCCAACGGCCGTTGCCCGACGACGCGCTCAAGATCGTCATGCGCGGCGAGGAAAAGGAAGATCGCGCGGCTGCGTAGGTTTAAGGCTTACGCCACTTATCCGGATCGCCGACGTTGGTGTGACGTACCCGTTCAACCAGCGGCTCATGTCCCGGATTGAGTTCACGAGCCCGCTCAATGGCTTCTCGCTGCGTCGGCAGAACATCGCTCGCGCGATCAGCGCCACCACGACGCACCGCGTAATCGCCCTGGGGGCGACGTTCGACGAACAGTTGCTTCTTGCTCATGGAAATCTCTGCTTTTCCGTTCCTTCAGAGGGGGCACTGGTCCATCGCCAACAAATTGTCATTCCAGACGCCGTCGGCGTAGGTCCTGACGTAAGGCGGCCGGCCGGCGGGGCGGACGACGCCGACGCTGGCGCGCTTTCCGGTTCGCGGATCGAGCGTGTAGAAGGTATTCTCCTTCGCATCGATGCTCGCGATGACCCGCTCGCGGCTCCATTTCCAGTTTGCGCGCGGGTTGCCCAGCTCCGTGATGTGCTCGTGCGGGCTGTTCGGGTGCGGTTTCGTGATGCAAGTTACAAGAACGTCGGCCATTGAATTCCCTTCTGGGTTGCGGCACATAATTGTGCGCTAATGACCTATGCTGGGCCGATCGGCCCCCGCCGACATTGGAAAAATATTTTTTGGGCGTGTGTCCAGCGCCGGGGGGAATTACCGCATAAGCGTCTGAGGGGGCGTATGTTTGCCTACTGAGACTGAAAAGCAGCATCGACCACGCGCCGGCGTGGAGGCCGCTATCCGCGGCTTCACGATCGCGGACTGGGCGCGCTTGCACAAAATCGGCAAGGTATTCGCCAAAGGCACCGATTGGGATTTCGAGGATTTGTTACAGGAGGCCCAGCTACGCACGCTTCGTGGAACGCGCAATTGTCCGATGGAGGTCGATGTGATGAAGCACCTGATCGACACGATGAGCAGCATTGCTGACGCGGAGCGTGACAAGGCGCCGAATAAGTTGCCGCACGTCTCAATTATGGCCGGTGCCGCGCTCGAAGTGGTCGATCCACCCTCCCCGGATTGGTCCGCGGAAGAGGACCTAGTGTTCAAGGACGGTCGCGAAGAGTTGCTTTCCCTGTTTGACGACGACGAGAAAGCGCGCGAAATGGTCGACGGTATTATCGCTGGTTTTGATACCGACGAGCTCAAACAACTTACGGGTCTGAACGGGACGACCTATGACAGCAAACGAACGCTGGTCCGACGTCGGCTGCTAAAGCATTTCTCCCGAGAGACGGAACGATGACCGAACCTGAGAACAAAAAAGCCGGTCTCGATCGCCTCAAGCAGGCGATGGTCGACGACATTCTGAATGCATCCGACGAAGAAATTCTGGCTCAGTTCACTGAGGATTTCGGTTCGCCCGAGGCTAACGCTGCACGTATGCGCGCCCGTTTCGAGGGAGCCGTGTTGCTCGTCAACAAAGATCGGCTTCGTGCCGCGCGTGCCGGCGCCGCCGAGCGCGGCCTCTTCGAGCCGGTGCCCGCCATTCCAATCGCCGAGGCGCGCGAGCGCTTGCGTGAGGTTATGGCCGCCCACGCCAACGACACGACGTTTACGCTCGCAGCCCGCAAGGAGAGCGAGTTGACCGATGCCGACGTTATGGAACTACTTGCAGCCATTAACGAGCTTGGCTTGCTCAAACGAGATTAAGGGCGCCTCGTGACACCAGCGGAAGCGCTCCTCCAAGAATTAGGAGTTACCCAGCCGGACGAGATCGACCTGGAGGCCATCGCCTTTCACGTCGGTGCTCGCGTTCGCTTCCGCATGCTTTGTGGTTGCGAAGCTCATATCATCGGTTGCAATGGCGCCGCCGTCATCACGGTCAAAAGTGACAGTTCGGGTCGCCGGAAGCGCTTCTCCATAGCTCACGAATTGGGACACTGGCGTTATCACCGCGGCAAGAGGCTCGTCTGCCGTGTCGACGAGTATCGTCCTCGCGATATGCAATCGCCGGAAAAAGTCGCGGACGCTTATGCTGCGGACCTTCTGATGCCTCGCTACTTGTTTCAGCCGCATGCCCGCACGCTTGGCAAGCTGAGCTTTGGGGTGATCGAAGCTCTTGGCACCGCCTTTAGGACAAGCCTCACCGCAACCGCCATCCGCTTGGTCGACCTCGACCATATCCCGGCGTTTATAGTCTGCCACGGTTCAAACGGGCGCCGATGGTTCGCGCGGGCACCGACCGTGCCGCGTCATTGGTTCCCACGCGACGAGCTTGACCCGAAAAGCTCTGCCTTCGGCGTTCAGTTCGGCGGCCGTTCCGACGACGGCAGCGTCCGGAAAGTCGGGGCAGATGCGTGGTTTGA
Organism: Bradyrhizobium sp. NP1; assembly: GCF_030378205.1. NCBI lineage: Bacteria > Pseudomonadati > Pseudomonadota > Alphaproteobacteria > Hyphomicrobiales > Nitrobacteraceae > Bradyrhizobium > Bradyrhizobium sp. NP1. The sequence continues at coordinate 3,964,589 of NZ_CP127385.1, read as the reverse complement.
ATGTAACGGAGCAGCGCAGTTTACGGTTCTCGAGCAAACAGTTCGCGTCACACGTGATGAAACTATCAGTTTAGTCGTATTCGACGACAGGCGAATGCTTGCAGAGCGCTAATCGGCGTTCCGCGCCAATCATTGAGGAATTGGGTTTTATGAGAAAGGCGCGACGAAAAACGGAGGGTGACGGGCCGCTGACGCTTTCCAACACCGACCGAACGCTTCTCGCATTCGGAAGGGCCATGGCGGCTTGGGCGCGGATTGAGGTTGGCTTCTATGCATGGTTTGAACACATCACGGTCTTCGACATGCGGCAGGCAAAGCCGATTTATTACTCGGCCACAAATTTCAAATCCCGGCTCGATCTGCTCCGCGCCGCATTGGACGGTGTCCGGACGGACCATGATGAAGAGGCGTTCATCAAGGCTGCAATGGACGTCGTTATTAAATACAATTCCTTTCGCAACAAGCTGGCACACGGAGAGTTCACGTTCGACGGGCTCTTAATTGAGGGCAAGCACGTAGACCGCCAGCGTGCGCGCGCAGAAGCAATTTCTGTCGACCAGTTGCAGCGGTTCGCCAACCTAGCGACCGAATTCGCGGCGGTTCTATATCGGGCACATGATTTAGCGTTCGGGCCTCTCGATGACGATGACGAACTTTCGTCGCTGGAAATGTGCACGGAACGGATTAAGTCACTTCCCCGCACCTTCGTTACATGACGAGCACATTTGCAGGAGCAATGAAAGTGAACCGCCTTCAGAAATTCATCGAGCTAGGCTCCTTCGGAGAAGGACCCGGGCGTACCGCTTATGTGCTCGATGCGAACAAGCTGCCCGAACCAAACGACGGCCTTAAATGGTCTGCCGTGACCGATTTCAGCATCGGCGATGCGATACTTGCGGACCCGGGGCTGAAGCCTGTCTTCGAACAAGCACTTCGGCAAGGCTTCGCGATTGTCACGCAACGAACATAGCCTTCCAACGATATCAGAAAACCTGATCCGCCGCGACCTGACGCCGGCGCAGCGCGCGAAGTTGATCGCGAAGCGGAAGGCGGCTTATGAAGCTGTTCAGCCGGAGACGAAGAACGGGGCGGCCGGCAAGGGGCGGTCAAAGCTTCGCCACGTTGGCGAAGCTACGGACCGCTTTAGCGCTGATACGCAGTTCGGGCGGAACGACCAGCATGGAGTGGTTCGATGACCCCTTTGCGAGTTAGTCCATCCGATTTTCGCAACTGGGCATTAGGCCTCGCGAGTTTTCCAGGCGGGTATGGAAGCGGTCGGACTAGCGCCGAACTCAATTCAAGCGGCGGCCTGTACGGATGGCTACCGATTTCGCAAAATCAGTTGCTCATGATACTCGGCGCGATCGGGGTGACGACCGGAGCGCAGGGCAGCGCTTGGGACCGCATCCCCGAATTTTCGAAGTTTCTGATCAGTATAGACACTTGGCGCTTTTCGACTTCTCTCTTTCGACGGACTTGGGCAACCCGCATCGGCTTTGTTTTTGGCGAAGGTCGCGAGGCGCTTTGGGTTGACAGCGTGACGTGGTTTTCCACGCCTGACATACCGACCGTTTTTCAATCCATCGAGTTAGCTGTTAAACGTGGTCAGGCACTGCCTCCCCTCGACGAAAAGCTGCGGAGCATGATGAGTTAGTCCCGCCCCGATGCGCGGGGTTGGGCTGATGCCCCACCAGCGCCCGCGTTCGATCGTATCTCAGCAACATCGCTTCCCAAGCCCCGGGCTGATAAGCCGATGCAGCAACGCTCCCCGCACCGGCGGACGATGCCGAGCGCAAGCTTGTAAGCGCCCTGATCCGTTCGTTGCGGTCAGCGTTGGTCATCTGGCTTCGACGGGGCCGATCGCTAACACCCAGGGACGCACGAAGCTGGCTACTGAAGAGACGATCGCTTCAGTGACCGCCGCCTATGCGTCGCCGTTTATCTCAGCTCAGAACCGGGTGCGGATCGATGATGGTGGTGTTCGCGATCGATCCGAACGCGGTCTTCGGCGTGACTTCGATCGGCCCGGCTAGTTGGGGCTGGGGCGACGAAAGCGTCAGCGTAAGCTTCCAGCGCCACATAGCGCGAACGGTGCAGGCGCCATCGGTGACGGTGCCGCCGTCAGCACAGGTCACGTAACCCGCGGGCAACGAAGCCGCAAAGTTGCCCGTGCCAGTTTCGACCCGAAAAAGCTGCCCCGGCGCTGACGACACCGCGAAGATGTCGCCCGGCGCGTGCGAAGCGCTGTTCACGCGAGCCGGCGCGAGGCTATCCCATGCCGAGGTGTCGGCCGTTAGCGATGTTGCGGCGGCGGCGATGTTGGCGGCGCGGGTCGACGCCTTGGAGCCCTGCGGCGACGAAGCTGATCCCGGATAGGCAGCGTCCATCCACACTTTGCTGTTGTCCGGCATCGCTGAGCCGCTGGAAACGCCGTAGAGCGTGACCGTGACGTTAGCGCCCGCGACGCTGTTCCAGATCGCAAGCGGGAAGCCTTCAAACGGATAATAGAACGATGTGTAGGAACCTACGTTCGGGTTCTGAAACGTGTTGACGACGTGACCGAATGCTCCGGTGTCATCCGACGCGCCGCCAGTCCTAACCAGCGCCCGGCTAGTCGTCAGATTTCCCGTCGGCCTATAGATGGCGTTCATGTTGTCGTCGGCGGACGACGAACAGCGAACCACGTAGCAGGCCCATGTCGGCGACATCCATCCGTCGCTGCCGTCGATCGAGCAGACGTTGGCATTCGAAGCCAGCTTGCAGTTTTCGATGTAGGCCTTCCCGCCCAATCCGAGATTGACGACATACGATGAACCGAGCGGCGAAAGGTCGAAATTGCGGATAAAAAATTCGCCGCCGCCGGCGGATGCAAGATTGAAGAAGCGCGTCGGGATCGACGACGCACCGTCGAACGCGCCTCCGCTGATATGCATCGATCCGCCTTGGAAGCTGCCATGCGCGCCCGCGCTTCCGAATTTCCAAGTGCAGTTGTCGAACTGAAACCGAGCGTTGCTGCCAAGCTTCATCGCGTCGGCGGACGATCCCAAGGTCAGCGCGCAGGTGTCGAGAACGTGGTCCCCGTTGCCACCACTCGTCATCTGATAAGCGCTGTTGAATGTGATACCATAGTAATACATGGCAACGTTGTTGCTGGGATCGTTGAAGGTGATCTGGCTGGAAGTGCTGGTCATAGAGACCGAGGCACCCGCGACCCAATCGCCGGCCTGCGGCGGGACATGACCCGTCGCAGTGTTATCGACCGAGATCACCTTGTTCGTGAGCCACGCGCCGCCCGGCATTTGAAGCTTTAGCTGCGTCGACTGCGTTTCGGCGTGGTTCTTGGCGACATAGATCGTATCGCCTTCGGCCGCCCAGAGCATCGCGTTGTTGAGGCGCGCATGCGGCGCAGCCCATGTGCCGGGAGATTGATACGCCTCCTGTCCGGTCACCTCCGTCCAGACGATGCCATTGCTGGTGACCGTTCCGCCCTTCGTCGTCGGCCACGTCGGTTCTGTCGACGCGGTCGTCCCGCTGCTTCCCGCGCGGTATACGCGCTCATTGCCAACGGCTGGCGTCGTTTTCGGCCGGCGAAGCGCCCCAGCGGTAACAGCCGAACTAGCCGCCCATGCTGTGACCGCCAGATAGTCGACCGAACTGACGTACAAGTTTGTCATGATGCCTCTGCCCCTCTTGCGCTCTTTGCTGGATGGTCGGCCGCCTCAGGTGTCTGTCGGCTGTGACTTCTGCACGCCCGTGTTGCGGCGTTCTCGCCGGACAGCGGCACGCGCGAGCGCCGCGATGAACTCGGCGATTAGCGGGTCAAGCCTGGGCGGCGGTTCGATATCTTGCGGTTTCGTCATCATGTCGACGGCCTGAGCTTTCCATGCGCTGCGCCAAGTTTCGCGCGCTGATGGGGCGCCGATACTTGGGTCACGCCGTGAATGTGATATTCGCGATCGAAGAAAGCGCGAACAGCTGGGGTATATCGACCGCCCATGAGGCCATCGATTGTGGGGAAGCCACGCCGTTCCAGCAAAGGAACGACGGCTCGCCAGTGCGTGTACCTTCCACGTCCCAAAACAGCCTCGCTCAGTGCTCGTTCGTCAGCGAACAAGGGCAGTTGGTCAAGCGTGACGTTTGGGTCGCGCGCTTCGCTCTTTGCTCGCGGCCGCTTCGCCTGCCCGCGTGCGGCTTCATTGCGAAGATCATCGTTAGGCTCAGGTTTGCTCACGGCGACGCCTTCGCCTAATCGGTTCTGGGGAGGCGCTGATCATATCGACGAAGCTCCGACGGATGCCGCCGGTTTCAGGATCATTCGTATCTAGCGAGGCGAGCCATGCATCCAGCCGTGCCCGCAAATAGCGATGGCCGCGGCTGGACTGTGTGAATTCGATCGGCTTGATCGGGCAGACGGCCGCAAACGTCGGGACGCTTAGGCCGCAATAGGCGGCCGCCTGATCGAGCCGAAGGGCCGCCGGCCAATATGGAAGATTATCCGTCATGCTGTGGCTTTGAAGCATCCGGCCAGCGCCGGGATGCGATCGTATCGACGAAGCAAATCTTCCCACGCGCCGGGCTTCAGGGTTCGACGAACGAACCCGTCGACCGTCCAAGATGCCGCCAAGACCATTTCGCCTTCGAACTTGACGACCAACGTCGCCAATCGATCGGCGTCGTCGACGCGACGCCGAAACGAAAGAGAAAATTCGTTGTGGCTGACGTCATATGCGCGAAAGCGGCCGTCGGCGCGATCGAGTGTGCAACGCTCTCCGCACCGACGGAGAATTCCAAGCGCCAGCTTACTAAGCGCTCTCATCCGTTCGGTGCGGTCGGCATTCGTCATCGTGGGATCGCTATCGTCCAACGTCTGCCAGCGTGGCGGGCATTTTTCTGCCGGGAATGTCCGTGCCGAGGACGGAAAGGCTTTGTACCTCCTGAACGAAGCGCGAGAGGTCTATAGGCCGGTAATGGAACAGGTCCGCAGGATCGGCGCCGCGCGCCAAAAGCACCTGCGCTTTGATCACGAGGTCGCCAATCGATGCGGTTGGAATTGCAAGAATGGCATCAGCGATGGCTTCAAGAGCGTCATACGCCGCGTCGCAAGCGGCTTCGGCCGCGTCAAGGTCGGCGTCGGCGGCCTGAGCCGCGAACCCATAGATGCGCCGCTTTTCGGCGGCGACCGCTTGGTAGTCCTCGAAAAGTCGGGGTAGGCTAACGGTAGCTTGCTTCATGATGTCACCTATCGTGTTGCAGGTTAGGACCGTCGGCAGTTCGCGCTGCCGGCGGTCCGCTCACAACTAGCGGAAGTTGCGACCGGGACACAACGGGGAATGCAGGCGGGACAGTGGCGGGAATTTCCCCGGTCCGTCATCGATCGGCGCCCATCGTCATCCGAACCTTTCGTTCGATCTGATCGGCGAGCGCGGCGATGTATTCTTCAGTCAGCAGCACAAGACGATCATTCGGCATCGGCGCGCGCACGTGAAAATCAGCCCGCATCGCTTCGACAAGCTCAAGCGCCATTGCGGGAGCCGCCGCAACGAGCAAGGGGACGGCAATCTGCGTCAAGACGGCTTCGAATGCTGCCTGCCGAGCAAACAGATGTTCGAGTTCATTGGCTAAGTCGCGCATCCTACCAAGTCCTGCTCGCGCCCCTTAGTATGAAATCGGCGCTTGCGGGCCGAGCGACGGCCGCGGCGCCGGCGCGATAGCGTCCGGCGACGAATGCCCCAGCGATCCCGGGCCGTTTGCGTTCAGCGTGCCAACAAGCCGGATGGCGTTCTGCGCGTCCCTTGCAATCTGAAGAAGCGTCGAACTGGCTTCGACCGTAATCTTGGCCTCGCCGTGAACGTCGGCGCTGCCCGTCAGCTGCGCTGTGACCTGCTTGTCCCCGCCGACCCCCGTTCCGTAGGTCATCGTTGGCGAGAGTTCTGGGCCTGACAGTTCGTCGTATCCGAACGCCCGGCGATAGACGTCGCGCATCGATCCGCGCTGCCGACGCAGCCGTTCGCCGCTCGTCAGCCCGTCATAGCCCGCGTCTTCGACCTGCTTATGCATCGCGTACAGGCCGCCAGCCACGCCGGCGCCGGCGGCGACCCACGGCAGCGCCGCCGCGCCCGCGGCCCAGATGCCAGCGCCCCCGGCCGCCGTCGCCACAGTCGCGCCCTTGGCCGCCGCTCCGACGCCGGCCGCAGCCGACAGTTCGGCAGCCGCTGCCGACAGCGCGGCCGCAGACCCGGACAACTGAACCGAGGCAGAAGGCAAGCCGAACCCGGTCAGCAAGCCACTCGCCAAATTCCATGTCAGCACGCTTCCGCCGGCAAAGCCGCCAGCAAGCGCGGCGCCGCCGGCAACCTTTGCAAAATCGGGATGGTCCTCATTGAACTTCGACAAGCTGTTGCCCAAGGTGCCGAACCATGACGCCATGCTGGACATGACGCCTGCCGCGTTCTCCATCGCGGGGGACGTCAGCGCGCCGGCGAAGTTCGACAGCGACGTCGTCAGCGAGTTCAGCGCGACGAACGGGTCTTTCTGGTTGCCTTCGGTCGCGTTGAGGCCCTGCGCCTCGCCGTACAGCTTCGCATGGTTCGTGAAGCTTTCGCGTTGCTGGACAAGCTTCGTCACAAGGTCCGCGGCGCGGCCGGCGGGGAACATGCGCCGGATTTGCGCGATCTGCTCGTCCTGCGAGTTGATGCCGTGCTTTTGGAATGCCGGCAAAAGATAGTCATAGACGTACTTGTCCGGGTCGCTTTGCGCGACTTGCCAGCCGGGCATCTTTTTCCCGGGCTTCATGCCCTTGATCTCGCCCGTCTTCGTCGTTTCGAAGTAGTCCTGCGGGACCATGCCCATCGCGACGAATTCCTTCGCCGCGCTGTGATTGTTGCCCTGAAAGCCGCCGGTGATCTGCTTGACGAACTGATCTATCGACTGGCCGGTCGTCTGGCCGCCCAATTCCTGCGACAGCGAAACGCCGGTCGTCATCTTGAAGCGATCCGACAGCGTCGCGCCCGACGCCTTCGCGTACTTCGCGAATTCGTATTGCATTTCCGGCGTGATGGTCTTGCCCATCACTTGCTGCGCCTTGATGAAACTGTCGATGTAGGCGCGCATGCGCGCGGGGTCTTGCCCCAGCCCCAAGATTTCGGCGCCGCGGAAGCCGAAGTTCAACCCCTTCGCCAATTCGCCGGTGCGGTCGACCGCGTTCATCGCCGACGTTGCCTGAACGGCCAGCGGAAGCAATTCGTGGGCTTCCTCCGGGTGAAGCATGATCGACCGCAGTTCCTTGAAGCGTTCAAGCGCGTCGGCGCGCTTCACGTTCGTGTATTTCGCGGTCAGGTCGCCGCTTTCGCCCATGGCGCGCCTGATGTCGGCTTCCGGAACGCCGGCCGCGCGCATCTTGACGACTTCGGACTGGACTTCGGCGCCGGCCTTTGCGGCTTCCTTTGTGCCGTGCAGGATCGCCGGACCGGCGAACGGCAGAACGTTGCCGATCCCGCGACCAACCGCGTTTGCGGCCCTGGCGAGCTTGCCGGGCTGTTTCTCAAGGGCGGCGTTCGTCCGCTCTACGGCCGCGCGCAGCTTGTCCTGCGCCGCCGCCGCGCGATTGGCGGGGATGCCAAGCTGTTCAAGGCCGTGCTTCGCCTGCATCACAGCGACCTTCTGGCGTTCGAACGCTGCCGATGCCCGGCTGACCGCAGCTTGCGCTGTTTCATAGGCGCGCGCCAGCGCCGCAGCATCGCCTTGCCCGGCCTTCATTGCCCGGGCTGCCCTATCAACAGCCACCTGCGCTTCCCGAAACTTTGTCCTGGCGTCAGCGAAGCCGCCCTTCGCCGATCCGAAACGGTCGATGGCGGCCATCTGTTGCTGCGCACGGGCGAGCGCCTTCGACAACTTGTCGACTTCAGCCGAAGACTTCGCCGATTTGGCGATGCCCTCGATCTTTTTGGCGATCTTGTCGAAGACGGCGCCCGTCTTGTCTTCGGCGCTGATCCGCGCAACAGCCTCGATTACCTTAGCCATGAAAGCCTCCGTGAAAGGAAGAGGGCCGCGGGCGCCCTCCCCGCACCCGCGGCCCAGCGCGTTTCCGACAGCGACGGAGAAGGCCCGGAGCGCGCGAAGGACATTACGAATTTGCATCCGCTTCGGTCGGCGCTGCGGCCGTCGCCGGCGGCCACGTTGGATCGACGGGGATCAACTCAATCTGCACCGGCCGAGGCTGCCGCTTCGTCGGCTTGACCGACGCCGCCACGTCGAGGGCCGCGGCCGCTTCGATAGTCAGCAGGGAGCCGTCGAACAAGGCGCCGGGACCGTCGAGACGCGGGAGGCGGATCAACTCGTGAAAGCTTCCAGGCCAGTCGGTGAACGTTCGCGGATTGAATTCAACTTCTCTGAATTTCCTCCGCGCGCAGCGCCACCGGAGGCCGGCGCCGGCAACGTGGAGATGGCCGGTGATGCCGTCACTGGAAGTGACGGCCGCCTGATCACCAACGATGCGGCCATCGTCGGCCACCACCCACAATTCAACGTCGCGCGACCTGATGTCTTTGCGAGGTTCGGCGCCGAAATCGCGGGCGACAATGTCAGCCTGCGGAACCGGCGTCTCGCCCTCCGGCAGTTCTGCATTCAGCGCCTTCGCGATCAGCGATTGTTTGGCGCACTCCCTCGCGAGGCTCAGCAGTTCGCCCACGATCCGAGGGCCGTCGACCTTGATACGGGCCGCAAGTTCGTCGGCGTCCTTTCGTGCATCAGCAACACGCTTCCGCGCGGCGGCGTCGGCTTCAGCCTTCCGTGCGGCCTCCGCTTCGGTTTCGTTCGTCTCAATCAGACCCGTCAAGCGATCGACTTCAAGCGCGGCCGCGCTGTTCTCGGCGCTCCATTTCGCGAAGGCGACACTGTCGACCTGTGCCGCGCGGCGATCGCATAGGCCGCGCTGGCCGCCATGCCGTTGATGACCGCGACGACTTCCTTGACCCGTGCCGCAGCGGCGACAGCGTCGCCAGCTTCGAAGGCGCCGACCGCTTCGCCGCCCGGGCTGTCCATGTCGAGAATGATCGACGAAACCGAAGCGTCACGCGCAGCTGCGGCAAGCTGAAACTTCAGCCCTTCGTAAGACGTCATCCCCGAATAAGCGCCGATCCAGCCGCCGCGGTTCACTAGCGATCCAAGGACCGGGATAACCGCGACGCCGTCGGCAGTCGTCCGGTACGGCTTGCGGCCAGCCGCCGGATTGTTCGGGTCGTTCGGTTCGAACTGCCCCACGAAGCGCGAAGCGTCCGGCGCCTGCTTCAGATATTCGGCTTCGATGTCGGCGAACGACGAAGCGTCGATCCCGATCCGGCCGTCCAGAACCGATGCGATCAGCGACAGCTTGTCCGGGTGGATCATAAGCGGCCGGTTCAGGACGCGGTCGGCAATGTGAGCGAGTTTTGTCATGCGCCAAGCAAGCCCGACAACGTCGAAGCGGACAAGGTGCCGCGCGTCTCAAACGTCCCGCCGGTTCGACTGCATGCAACCAAACGTCTCACGATCGAACCTCAAGGAATTTTAGAAACAGTGATCGGGAGACATGCCACCGGCCGCGCAAAAAGACGGCGAAACCGCCGGGAGCGTCCCAAGGGTTCGACTTGCACCATCGGGCGATGGTCTTCTTTGACCGCCGCGCCAACTCGGCCGCTTTCGCGGCGGGGATCAGGTCTGTCGGCGGGCTGCGAACCATTTCAGCGCCAGCCCCTGTTTCAAGATCAGCGGCGCGCGCGCTGATCGCGCGCAGCCGATCGGCAAGCGCCCCGGCCGCAGCGACAACAGCATCCAGATCGCGAATGATACCGGCGACGTCGTCGGTCATCAGATGCTCCCCCGCTTGTTGACCTCGTAGAGCAGCCGGCGGTCGCGCCGCCCTGCGATCTTCACCGCGCCGTCACGCTTTAGCCGAGCGATTGCCCGCCGTGTCGCCGATCGCTGCGACGCGTTCGCCCACCATCGCGCGCCCATCCGATCGTTCCGCGGCGTCCGCTGCCAATATGCGAGGTTCGCCAATTCGAGCGAGGTCATTGGGCCGTGTCGGCGTAAGGCGCGCGGGATCGCCGCGCGCAAGCCGAAACGCGCTGCAACTTCGATTGTGCCGCTAGGAAGACGAAAGCGGGCTGTTGCAGGCATTTTCAGGACCCCAACCCGCAAGGAAACCGGGAAAACGGCCGGCCCAAATATGGTGATAAATCGGGGCGCTTCGTGCCGCACCCATCCGCGCGCGTCATACGGTCCCTAGACGTTTTGATTTGGATGGTCCGCCGCTGCGAGGAGGGCCGCGCCTGTGCGCTGGCTGCGATAGACCGCGCCCCGAAGTGCCGTTGATCCGATCGCGCATCAGCGGCCTTCCTGTTGGCTTGGCGGACTATCAAGATCGACGGGCAGGTCATCGAAGCCTTCACCGACTACGTTCCAGTCGTCGTGATCGTCTGCGGGCGCGCTTATGGCGCGCGCCCGCAATGCACGGTCATCACGGTCATTTGCCCGACTGGGGTCGCAGGCGAACGCTCTCCACACGTCGCGCTCGACGTCGTCACGTATCAGAACAACGAGCGCGCTACCGAGCCGGCCGGTGAAGAAGATGTCACCGGCGGCAGATCGGCGTTGACGCAGGGTGAACAGTTCGATGCCGCCCGCGATCATGACCAGCCTCTCCGATCAACCAATCCCGGGTGATTGCCCGTCGCCGACGCGGCCGAAGCCGCGTCCGGCGCTAGCACGATCTGTTGCGACCTGATCCGGGCACCGTGCGCGCGGTCGGACTGTCCTCTGTCCAGTTGAAGGAATATCTTCGAATTATAAGAATTACTGCGGACGCGATCTTGATACGGTATCAAAAAGGCGTCGGCAGTCTGCTTTTTCAGGTTGCCGACGCGTTTTTGATACCGTGTTGATACCGTATCAAAATCCCGTCGGCAGTCTGTGGCGAAGGCGATATTCCGGATCATGCGCAAGGCCCCCGCCTGATTTCCATCGCCTCGGACATTTTCGATCCGGGCACCATGCGCGTTTGAAGCCGTCCTCCTTTGACGCCGTGTTTGATGGCCCGATGGACCGCCGGACGGAGGCTGCCGGTTTCTTTGTCCAAGGTGCCGAAAGCGATCGCCTTCGACCGTTCAAGTTGGCTGATAATCGCGCCTACGTTCCACCAACCGTCTTTCGGCAGAACGTTAAGGATGGCGTCGACGCGAAGCGCCGGCCTTGACGCCGTTGGCTTTGCTTCCAATCGTTCCTGAAGTCGCTTCTCCCGCTTCTGCGCGGCATCGTTTGCCTTACGCTTCGCTTTCATGTCCGCATCGGTCATCCCGGCGACACGAAAGGTCTTGATCCTCGCCTTGGCATGTTCGGCTTCGGTGACATTCAGATCGTTGCCAAGCGCTAAGGGTGTCCAGAACCGCGGCGATCTAAAACCGATTTCTATGGCCTCGGCCCGGTCCGCCGGCGGCATCCAAGGGCACCAAAGTTCTAAGAAATTGGAAGCGCGTAGACGGCCGGCGCGACCGGACAACGCACACGCATCGATATATCTGGCAGCGAAGCGCTTGCCGTCATCGTCCGGGGGAAGCGTTCGCCGGTGCCGTAAGACGGCGAGCCTATGAAGTTCGTCCGGCCGAAACTTCGCAGCTGCACTAGCAACGCGCTCTGGTCCACTCGGCGCGTGCGCCGGATCAGGCCGGCGCGCGTGAGCAGCGGTCTTCATCGGTCACCGCCGGGCAACAAGACCTGCCGCCAGATTTCGGCGCGAACCGAACTTTCGATCGACCGGACTTCTGCGTCGATCGCCGCTTGATCGACGCCCATTTCCTCAAGTGTGCGCCGGATGGCGCCGAGATTTCGGCGAACGTGCTGTTCGCCTTGTTCAGCGTCCCGCGTCAAAACGTATTCGACGTGGCGTTTGATGTAATCCGAGCCGCGGAAGCGGCCGGGCAGAAGCATAACCTTGGCTTTCGGATCGGCGATTTGAATGTGCAGTCGCTGTTGATCGTCGTTTCGAGAGGCCGGCGCCATTTCACGCCGGGCGTCGCGCACAACGCGCGACACCACTGATCTTTCTGTCACGCTACCCCCCATGCCTGGACGTCTTTAAACACGATCTGCCAAGCCGCCTTCGCAAAGGCGCGGCAGTGCAATTCGATTGCATCATCGGCGACGCCCAGACCGGCGAGCCGGCTCCATTCGATTTCAAGGTGGTCGATCAGGTATTCCTCTGCATCTTCGGCAGAGGGCTTCTTCCGCATTTCGGTCGCGATGAAGCTAACAATCCGGCGATGCCGGGCCGACGGAAAGGCGACGATCTGCGCGGAAGGAACGGCGTCGGAGTGCGTCATTGGTCACGGCCTTCAGCTGATTGGAGGCGGTTTGGTTGGCGGCGCGCCGAGGAAAGGAACGGAAACCCCAGCGCGCCGCCGGTGCGCCGCCGTACATCCGGGCGGCGCGTAGGCGCCGGCGGCTGTCGCGACCGCGCGGCGCAAAGGAAATCAAAGGGCGCCAGCTTCCTGAAGCTTCCGGCGGAACGCCGCTTTCGGCACGCGCAAGAGCTTGCCGAACCGCATGGTGGGTATCTCGCCCCGCTCGGCCGCGGCGTAGCTGGCATTTCGATTTAGCCCGAGCAGCGCGCCAGCCTCCGGAACGGTCATCGTAAGCGTGCTGTCGTCGTTTAGGTTGCCCTGCTCTTTTGACATTGCTGAAAGCCTTTTTTGTGATTTGCAAAATATAGTGGCATTTGGTCCTTGCAGGCAATTTCTATTTTGCATTTTACAAAAAAAAGGTATGGTCGGTCCTGTCATGAACAGTCTGCATAGTCTGATCCCGGCTCTAGCGCCTATATTCGGCCTCACCGAGAAGAGTTTGTACGAACGGCAAAAGGCGTTGGTTCGTATGGGCATGCTGCCGACGCCGCAGGGGCGCGGCCGCGGAAGCGGCGCCCCCGCGACCCCGGAAAACGTCGCACTGCTGGTGATCGCAGTGATGGCGACGGACCGACAGGCCGACGACGACCGCGTTCGTAAGCTGGCTCTCGCGCCCTTCATCGACGGCAAGAAGGATCGCTGTCCGTGGACAGGCGCAACTGTCTTCAAGGATGCATTAAGTCTCATTTTGTCCCCGGCGGCTCCCACCTCCAAGCCCGGGCGCGTCATCCACAACGCGGTACACGTCTCTCGCGCTGAGCCCGCTGCATCTATCTTTTTCTCGTGGCCTAAGCGCGGTCAGGGGTGGAGCGAATTCAAGCGATCATCCGATCGGGGCCGGGACGATCGACTTCTCGTCAGCGCTGAACTTCCCGACGGCGCCATACAAGAAATTCGTTTGCTTCTCAGCGATGGGGGATCATCATGAAGGGTTCGATCCGTGAACGCTCACCGGGCCATTGGGCGATCATCCTTGACCAGCGCGATCCGGCGACAGGCAAGCGGAAGCGGAAATGGCATTCCTACAAGGGCACAAAGCGACAGGCGCAAATCGAGTGCGCCCGTCTAATCTCTGAAATGAAGGGCGGCGCCTACGTCGAACCTTCCAAGCTTACCCTGTTGCAGTTCTTCGGGCGCTGGCTGAACCACATCAAGCCAAACGTCTCCCCCCGCACGCATGAACGGTACGGCGATCTGCTGAACAAAAACCTCACGCCGTTCCTCGGCGCGAAGTTGCTGTCGAAACTGCAACCGATCGAAATCAGCGAGGCTTACGCCAAGCTGCTGGAAAGCGGTCGCCGCGACGGCAAGGGCGGCTTGGCGCCGCGTACGGTGCATCACATTCATCGGGCGCTTTACGAAGCGCTGTCGCAAGCGGAGCGCTGGAAGCTGATCGCCCGCAACCCGGCCGCGCTGCTCGAAAAGCGGGACCGGCCAAAGATCGAACGGAAGCCGGTCGTCACGATCGACGCGCCGACCACGGCGACCGTTTTCGACGCCGCGCGCGAGCGGCGGCTATTCATCCCGTTGGTATTGGCAAGCCTGTGCGGACTGCGCCGGGGCGAGATTACCGCCCTGCGCTGGCGCGCGATCGATCTGGACAACGGCCAGCTGGCGGTCGTCGCCAGCACTGAGCAAACGGACGCCGGCGAAATCCGGGAGAAGGAAGCCAAGAACGGCAAGATCAGGACGATCGCCCTTCCCTCCCTTGCCGTGGAAGAATTGCGCCGCTGGCGGCTGACGCAGGCTCAGGAACTGCTGCGGCTTGGCGTCAGGGTTGATGATGGTTGGCACGTCGTAACGAAGGCCGACGGCGACCCCGTCCAGCCGCGGAGCCTGACGCACGTCATGTCGGCGTTCCTAAAGGAATGGGGCGTTACCCTGCACAAGCTGAGGCACAGCCACGCAAGCCACATGCTCGCCGCGAAGGTCCATCCCAAGATCGTTCAGGAACGGCTTGGCCATTCCTCGATTGCGATCACGATGGACATCTACAGCCACCTGATGCCGAACATGCAGGGCGAAGCCGCCACGGCGGTTGACGACGCCCTGCGCACGGCCATAAACAAGCGCGCGAAAGACGTTGGGTAGCAAAAGGGTAGCAACGGCGTCTTTTCAGAAATCGCGCATTACCCAATAAGATAGCGATTTCAATCGGTTGGAAGGGTGCGAGAGTGGTTTAATCGACCGGTCTTGAAAACCGGCGTGCCTGCAAGGGTACCGTGGGTTCGAATCCCACCCCTTCCGCCAAGACCATTGAAAGCATTAAGCTTTTTGCCGTTTTCAAGCCTGCGTACAATCAAACGCACAATCGTTTTGGACTTGCGTTTTGGACTTGCTTCGACGTGATGCTGTTCGTTGCTGGCGCCTTCTAGCTGGTCGCCGGGCTTGAGGAGTCGCGGGCCTGCGTCGGTGGCTCCGTCGAGTCGCTCTTTACAGATTGCTCGGCGCGGCACTAACTGCTCGGGCTCATGCAGCTATCAACAAGCCGGCCTGCGACAGATGGCGTGGCCAAGAATAACAACTTAACCTGGCCTCAAGGCGATAGTCATTCGACGACAGGGCTGGGGAGCCGTCGCGCAGAAATCGGCTCTGGCGACGGCGCATTATGGGTGACGTCATCCTGGCGCCGTTTTCCAGTATCGGCATGATCAATGCGTCCAACCTTCGATGGCTTGTGAAATGTGCCTTTGCGGCAGCATCGGCTTTGCTACTCTGTGCCGCCGCCAAGCCCTGGCTGCCGAGGGTGCAGGCGCCGCCAACAACCGTACGAGACGCTTCCCTTTTCGCACTCAATCGATACCTAAGTGAGCCGAACCCTGACGTTGTCCTGCTCGGAAGCTCTCTTACGGCGCGAATCAAAGAACAGTACTTTGCTACTTTGCGCGTAACGAACCTCGGGATCCTCGGCGGGTCTCCTCTAACAGGTTTGCGGATCATCCTGCTGACCCCGCAGAGCCCTCCCAAGACCATTCTTATCGAAACAAATTTGCTGTCCAACGTCGCGGACGAGACCCTTGTTGAAAATTTTGCAACCCAGGGACACGATTTCTTTTTTCGCCCAGTTCGGATGGCCCATGCCGCCTACGAAAACTGGAATCACGCCCCGGTCAATCGAGTCCGTTCAATGGCGGATGCTGACCGGGTCCTGAAAGAGGCGCCACAGGAATACGACAACCAAGTGTATCTCGATCGGCTCACTAAAGCATACGGCCAGGATGCGAGCGTCCTTTTGCAGAAGAACGTCGATCAGCTTGCCAAATTAGTGTCTTCCGCTCGAGGCCTGGGCGCGCGGGTGTTGCTGTTTGAGTTGCCTTACCCAGACCAGTTGGATCAAACGCGGGTTGCCCTGGATACGCGGCGCATCGCGTTGAGCCGTTTCGGCGATCCGCATGAATGGCTCCATCTAACGATCGCAAAAAGTGAGTTGCGATGGCCGGATGGAGCGCATTTTGATGAACGATCCGCAGTACTGGCGGCCAGGGCGATCGAGCAGGCTATCGGCGAGCCGTCAGAGGCCCCCACGTTGAGGAACATCCCAGCAAGGGTTCATCCATAAGAAGGCCCGCCAGGAACCGGCGGGGCCTCATTTCGCTGTTCGGTTCGTTCTAGGCTGCTCTTCCGATCCACGTCGGCCCGGCCACGTCCACGACCTGCTGAAGCCGATTTGATGGGGGCGTCGGCCGATCGCCAGGCGACAGGGACGACGGCGGCGACGAGATGCCGCGACGAAAAAACTTCTGCTCCGGCCTTTGCGTTCCCTCCCCGGTGTTCGGGCTGGCGAGATCTGCCAGCCCGAACTCTTCGTCGCTATGGGAACGTATCACTTGGCCGTGTTGGGCATGCAAGGGGGTACAGTCCAGGGAGCCGAGGCAAACGCGCCGACGTTTGGAGCCCGCACACAATCCGCGATGGTAAGGGTCTTGGTCGCGCGCCGTGCCGCGACATCGCTGCTGGCAGCCACGACCTGAGTTGTGAATAAGGCTGCCGCGATCAGAGCAGCCGACACGAAGGTCAATTTGGTCATTGGTTTTCTCCACATGGGTGACAGAAGCCAAAGGAAGCTCGACTCCCTAGGAGCAAGTGCGCGGAACCTCGGGAAATATTTCATCACGCACTTTCAACGAAGCGCGAGGGCGTCGCGGCCCATGTTGGCGCGCTGTGTCAGACACGTCTGTCGGATGGCTGCGGCGAGCGCCCGGGCAATGGGCAACTGCCAAGATACAAGACAAGATACGAGAAAAGATCAGCAAGGCTCGACGAGCCCGCCTGGCCTGTCATGGGATGAGGATGTGGCGTTCCAAAAAGGATCGTCCTGGCGCTGTTCCGTCAGTTGCCGGCCTTGATCTGCTCCAGCGCAACGTGCAGCAGCTCGCTCATCTTTGCGGCAACCTCGGCCTGCGAGATGCCCTTGGCCGCGAGGTCCTTGGAAACCGCGCGCAGGGTCTGCTCGCCGCTTTGATGCTCGAGCTCTGCTGTGACCAGCCCGTTGGCATAGGCGGCGGCCGCCTCGCCCGTCAGCCCAAGCAGCGCGGCCGCCCAGTTGCCGAGCAGCTTGTTGGATCGCGCCACCGCCTTGAAGCGTACTTCTTCGTCGTGAACGAATTGGGCTTCAAAAGCCTGCTCGCGCTTGTCGAAGGTCGTCATGGCGCCACGCTCCGCTGCTTCACACGTTTTGTCACGACGGACGCTTATCGCCTGCGGCGCACCGCTGTTGGCGGCGGTGGCGGAGGTCCGAGGTCACGATGCCAAATGGTGCCCCTGTCGAATTGAATAAGCATGGCGTCTGGCGAATAGACCGCTCCTTCGTCGCGGTTCTCGACCCAGATCCGGGTCGCCGGCGCATACCAGTCCGGCCACGCCCGCGACGGCATGCCTGCTTCATCCAGAACATTCAGGTTGGGGCCGTTCTGCGTGACATAGGCCAAGCCGCCGACCTGTCCGGACCGGCACATCTGAACGCATCGATAGACGCCCGTCAGATTAGCAGGCTGCGCCGATGCGACGGTTGGAAGGAGCGACACCAGCATACCACCGGCAAGCAATATCCTGTTCATGGCACACCACCTTTGCTGCTCACTACGTCGCATCAATCCATGGGTCGTCGCTGCCCTTGTTGATCCAGCTCAAGGCACGTCAGGCAGCGGTCGTCACCGTCAAATAGCGGTGCAGACTCCTGTAATGGTCGAGCATCGCGATTTCGCGATCGAGCTCCTGGCCGATCGGCACGGTCGGCAGATTTCGCTCCCGCTCCTCGATCTGGGCCTTCAGGCCGGCAACGTCGAACTCTCCGATGGCCGCGGCGGCTTCGGTCAGGATCGTGAGGTCTGATCGCGCAAACTCGGCCACACCTCCCATCACGACGAACTCCTCGTCGCGTGAGCTGGCAAAGACCTTCACGATGCCGGGACGCAGCATGGTCACGATCGGCGCATGTCCGGCGAGCACGCCCATATCGCCCTCGGCGCCGGGAAGGTCGACCTGGTCGGCCTGACCGGAAAAGACCAGCGCATCCGGACGCACCAGCGACACCTGGAAGGACGGCATCTAGAACTCTCTCCGATGGCGCCGATTGATCCCGATCATGATGACCGCGCTATCCCACAATCCAGCTTGATCCAGATCAATCGAACGGTTGCTGCGAATTCAAGCTACTTTCCGACGCGACGCGCCAAACAGGCGTTGCTGGCCCGGGATCAGGTGATCCCTATCCTAGAGGGGGATCATGACAGACATGTCGGATCTTCCGCAAATTCGCCGCGCGGAAGACGCGTCGGATCAACCCTTTACTTTGAAGAGCTTTGAAAGTACCTGACCGAAGCCATCAAGCGAGAAACCATCCGTCGCGCCGGCGCTGCAACGGCGGCGATCTCCGGCAGCGAGCCCACCCGTTCAGAGACTTCCCCCCGTGTCAAATCCTGCCCTGAGCATCCAAACCTATCTGCGCGCCAAGGACGAAAACCGGCCGCACCTGATGAAAGCCGCGTTCGCCGCTTCGGCGCGGCTCGAGGTGACGAGCAAGTCCGATGTGATTTCATTTCCGCCCGTCACCACGGGGCTCGAGGCGATCACCCAGGTGCTGGTCCGCGACTTCGGTCGGACCTATGAGAATGTGTACACCTTCTGCCTGTCGGACGAGCCGCAGCAGACGGCAGGGCGTTTCAAATGTCGCTGGATCGTGGGCATGTCGGACAAGGCGACGGGTTCGGTGCGGGTCGGCTGCGGCGACTATGACTGGTCGTTTCAGCGCGCGCAGCCGGCGCTCGCCGAGGCGCTTGTGATCTCGATCGCGACGATGAAAGCGCTGCCGCCCGAGACCCTGGCGCCGGTGATGGCCTGGCTTTCCGGATTGCCCTACCCCTGGTGTCCGGCGGCGGTCGCGCTCGAGACGATGCCTGGGTTGGCCGAACTTGCCGAGATCAGGGCGTTCGTCAAGCAAGCAGCCTGACCCGCCCCCCTGGTCGCGACGGCCAGGGCGCCGTCACACTTCGTTCAAGAAGTTCGTGCTAAGCTTGCGCATCGATCGTCGCGGCCGGATGTACGCCCCGGCGATCGCGGGCCCCGGCTTCAGCGCCGGGGTTTTTCGTTTAGTGGGCCGGCCTCGCGCAGAAATGACACGAGGCCCGGAGCAGCTAGTGCTCGCGGACCTCGTGATTTCCCCTCCCCCGTCGGCGCGAACAGACAGGGGATACCGCAAGCAATAGGGGAACTTTGCCAAAAATCCTACTCCGTAGGAATGCGGACGGGTGGATGCCGGCGTTCCCGCGACAAGCCATTGCGCTGGACCCGTGATGCCAATTCAAAAGCCGCAAGCGTGGCCGCTAGCGCGGCCGGTTGAGCTTGCCGAGCTTCTTGCCAAAGAAGTCGATCGCCATCAGCAGCGCCATGAAGAGCGCCGCTGCCATCGCGACCTTGCGAATCTGCTCGACGGAAAAGCCGAAGTCGACATCGGCGACATAGTCGAGCAGCATCGCTGCATAGGCCGCGACCACGATGGCCATGATGAGCGTGACGAGGTCTATCCTGTTATTCATGGCGGCGGTCCTTGTTGGTTCGTCCGCGGTATAGCCCCGTCCGTCGATCAGCCGCTGTGACCTGGTTCACAATCGAGACGCGCGCGAGTACGTCGCGCCGCCGTCGCAGTAATTCACAGCTTATTCGGCGCGATGCTGCGTGGTTCACCTCGTCGCTATTGCCTGCGCGCTGGCGTTGCGAAACACTCTTCCATGGGAACGAACGCGTGCGCGGGGGCGTCACATGCGTAAGGACGAGGCGGGATACGATTATCATCGCTATCACCAGTTGCTGGCTGAAGCGGTCGACGAAGGCAAGCGGCTCGCCTTGATCAAGGTCCTGATCGAGGAACGTGCGCGGGACCGGCTCGCCGCCCAGCGTGCATCCGACCGCGCCGCGATGACGGCCTCGACAATCGCCAAGGTGCTGAGCCGGGCGGCAGCCATCGATCCGCTGCGGCGCTGATTCGCGCCGCTGTTTGCCGGAACCTGGCAGCGCGACCCGCGCTGCTGCGGGCTTCGCCGGCGTCTGTGACACCTTCCGTTCGCCGCAACGGCCGGCCGCGCCCCACCGGGCGGCCGGCATTCTTGTCGCCCGCTGGTCGCGAGGCCGTTGGCGACGACGTTGCCAGCCGTTCGGTTTCGCGCTAGCGAACCCTTGTTGCATTGCGCGATCGATTTTGGAGCCGGACGTTGACCCGCCGCCACCTCCCCGCCGCCGCTTTGCTGATTGCCTGCCTCGCGGCATGGCTGCCGGACGCGCTGATCGGCCGGGCCAACGCACAAGGCCCGACCGCGGTGCTGGTGGCCAAGCCGGTGTCGCTGCCGGACATGGTGCTGGGTTCTGCAAAGGCACACGTCACCATCGTCGAGTATTCCTCGCTGACCTGCCCGCATTGTGCGGCCTTCGAGCAGAACGTGTTCCCGATGTTGCGCTCGAAATACATCGACACCGGCAAGGTGCGCTTCGTCTCGCGCGAGTTCCCGCTGGATATCAAGGCCGCATCGGCCTCGATGCTGACCCGCTGCGTGGCCGGCGGCGATCCGCAAAAATACTTCGACGTGCTCGATCGCCTGTTCAAGCGGCAGGAAGCCCTGCTCGACCACACGCTCGAGACGCTGAACGAGGTCGGCAAGCAGTTTGGCATGGATGAGGCGGCTGTCGCGGCCTGCGAGAAGGATCAGGCGCAGCTCGACAAGCTCTCCGCCGACCAGAAATTCGCCTTCGAGCAGTTGAAGGTCGACGCCACGCCTTATTTCTTCATCAACGGCGAACGGGTTCGCGGCGCGATGTCCTTTGAAGAGTTCGAGGCGAAGCTCAGGCCGCTGCTGAAGCGATAGGCGCGCCGCGCCCTACTCATTGCCATCAAGGAAGGCGACGCCGATCCGGTTCTTCTGGATCCAGGCGATCCGGCAGTCATGGACGGTCTTCGCGCCGTCCGTCATGACCAGGCGAAAGCGCTGGGGAACAAAGGCCGGATTGTCGACGTCGATGGCTGCGCCCTCGGGCGAAATGTTGCGCACCATGCAGCTCATGACTGAGCCGCCGGCCGACACAAGGCCGGGCTGATCGATCTCGGAGCGCGGATGCTTGCGCCGTTCTTCCATGGCTTTCTGCCTCGATGACGTGCCGAGAGTAGCGGCAAACCGTAAACACCGCCTTGCAAGGCAAAAATACCCCGGGGGCGCGGTCGCCGGCCGCCTGGGTAGCCATCCCTTGCCGACCCGCGCGGCCGCGGTGCGAACAAGGTTTGGGCAGCTTGGTCGGAGCGCGCCTGCCCTGCGCCGCGGCGGGCTTGCCGTCTCCGTGAGCCTCAGGGTAGCCTTTCTCGAGAGGCCGTGCGATGGCGCGACGCCCGACCCGAAGTACGAACATGCGCCAAGGGGAGACGCCATGTTCGAGATTCTCGATCGCCGGACGAGTCTGACCGCCAACCAGATCAAGATCCTCGCCGCCGCCATCATCGGCGACGCACTTGAGTTCTTCGATTACTTCCTGATCGGCTTCGTGCTCGCGTTCCTGATCGGGCCATGGAAGCTGACCTTCGGCCAGTCGGCCATCGTCCTGATGAGCTCCGGCATCGGTGCGATCATCGGTGCCTATGCCTGGGGATGGCTCGCCGACCGGATCGGGCGCCGCGTCGTCTTCATCGGCACCGTCCTCAATTTCTCGATCGCGACGGGCCTGCTCTATTTCACCCCCGAGAACGGCTGGATCTACCTGGCGGTGCTGCGCTTCTTCGTCGGCACCGGCGTCGGCGGCCTGTATTGCGTGGACCTGCCGCTGGTGCAGGAGTTCATGCCCTCGTCCAAGCGCGGCTGGGTCGGCGGGCTCGTGACCTGCGTCATCCCGCTCGGCGTCGGCATCGGCGCGGTGCTTGGCGCGATGATCGGAACCGGACAATGGCGGCTGTTGTTCGCGATCGGCGTGCTGCCGGCGCTTCTGGTGCTCCTGGTCCGCCTCTGGGTTCCGGAATCGCCGCGCTGGCTGTGCCGGCAGGGGCGCTACGAGGAGGCGCGCAAATCGCTCGCCTGGGCGCTCCAGGTCGAGCCATCGTCGCTGCCGATGCCGACCGCGGCCGACGCCGGCCCGATCATCAAGACCAACTGGTTCGATCTGTTCAAATATCCGCGCAGCCTCGTGGTGTCGTGGCTCGGCAATGCCGGCGCGCAGACCGGCGTCTACGGCCTCACGCTCTGGGCGCCTTCGCTGTTCGTCCTGCTTCTGAAGGTGACGCCGCAGGAAGCGGCCAGGATGATGATCCTGCTCACCCTGTTCGGCTTTGTCGGACGGCTCTCCTTCTCCTACTTTTCCGAGCTGATGGGACGACGCAACGCCGGCGGCCTGCTTGGGCTCGGCGCTGGAATTTTGACCATCGTCGCCGGCTACAACTATGACGTCATGTGGGCGGGGTGGTCGGCGTTCTGGCTGATCCTGGCAGTGGCGTTCTTCTTCGCCGATGGCGGCTTTGCGATCGTTGGCCCCTACGCCGCGGAAATCTGGCCGTCACATCTGCGCACCTCGGGGATGGGCTCGGCCTACGGCTTTGGCGGCATCGGCAAGATCATCGGCCCGGTCGGGCTCGCGCTGATCGTCGGCTCCGACAACTACCTCAAGCCCGACGTGCCCCTGACCCAAATCCCGATGGCCTTCGTCTATCTCGGCTGCTGGTTCCTGATGGCCGGCATCGTCTATTACTTCTTCGGCATCGAGACCCGGGGCAAGTCGATCGAGGATATCGACCGTGAGCTCACCAGCGCCGCCGAAGTCGTGACGACGGCACGGGTTCGCCAGGCGTGAGGCGCGAAAGACCCATAATCAAGGCGCGCCGCGCGGCGCGCAAATCGGCCTAATCAAGGAGAACAACCATGCCTCTCGGCGGACTGCAGCACTACACGATCGAGCCCCACGATCTCGAGCGTACCAAGAACTTCTATGTCGACGTGCTCGGGCTTGCGATCGGCGACCGCCCGCCGCTCGATTTCCCGGGATACTGGCTTTATTCCGGCGGCCAGGCCACCGTGCACCTGATGGGGCCGCGCAAGCCCCGCGACGGCATCGTCGTGCGCGGCACCGAGAAGAAATTCGAGGACACCGGACGGCTCGACCACATCGCCTTCGCCGCCACCGATGTCGAAGATGTCCGGCGGCGTCTGCAATCAAAGAATGTCAAGTTCCGCGAGCAGATCGTGCCGCGCACCGGAGACACCCAGATCTTCCTTTACGATCCCGATGGCGTCGGCGTGGAACTGAATTTCCCGAAGGCTTGAAGCCGCAAATTTCCTGATCGCTGAGCAAGCCCGGCCGGGATAACCGGCCGGGCTTGTCGTTTCTGCTGCCTTCGAAAGCCCGCCTTGAACACCGCGAGTTCCTGACAAGGCCGCGACTACGCCATCAGTCGGGCGTCAGTCGGCCAGCTTTTCTTCAACATTGCGTGACGAATTGAAGCGCCGCGCCGCTGCGGCAGGATAGCCGGGTGCCCGTGCCTTCAACCTACCCCAGGGCGCGTCTGCCCGGCTATTCGCCGCCGGCGCTCCTTCTTTTGTCCACGCGTCAGTCGAGCCCGCGCTCGTGGCTCAGGCGCACCATCTCCTCGATGAAGGTCTGCTTCTGCTTGTCGTCGAGGCTCGCATAGAGCGGGTCGGCGGCGTCGGCGACGGCGCGCTGATCCGCGGCGCGGTCGACCAGGAACTGGGCTTCGTTGCGCATCTGCTCGACGATGTCGTCCGGGGGATCGCGCTTGGCGCGGGCAATGCGCAGATTGAGCCGGTCGGCGCCATTGTGGCCGAGATCGTGCATCGCCCGCGAGAAGCCCGCCCAGTTCTTTTCCTGCTCCGGCGTGAGCTTCAGCTCGGTCTTGATCCGTTCGACATAGGCGTCGCTGTTGGCGACGATCTGCTCGGCGGTCAGCACCGGCGCGCCATCCTGGGTCAGCACGGTCGGCTGCTTGGCGGCGGTCTTGGTTGCCTTGCCGGGGCCCGGCTTGCCTGCCTTGGCCGTGTCCTTTGCGCCCTCCGGCTTGGCGTTGTCCTTGCGGGCTTCGCCGGCCGGGGCCGGCTGCGGCTGGCCGCCCTTGCCAGTGAACACGCCGGTGACGCCGGTGACGACGCCGACCATGCCGCCGATGGCGCCACCCAGAACACCGCCCACCGGCCCTGCCGCCCTGTTGCCTTCGCGGGCGCCGCGCTCCACGCCTTGCACCACTTGCGCATTCGCAGGCCACGGCGCGGCAAGAAGCGTCATGACGACGGCACCGAGCGCGAAGCGCAGGCGCGCACGCGCTGTCGATGTCGGGCTGCTCATATTTTCATCTCCATGATCGATTGGACGTTGGATTGGAGGGCGGCAGTACCCTGCCGATTCCCGATTTTATCGTTGCAGCAGCGGCCAAGTCCACCATGGTCGCATCGGGAATGATGAGGAAAGGCGAGCGACGCAAAGCGCTTAGGTCGTGACGACCGTGCCGCCATATCGTCGTGCAGGCAAGCGAGGCAACCGGCGCGATGCCTGGGGCGTGTGCGGCGCAATATCGGAAAGCGCAGCCGCATGCCGCTTGCCCGCGCACCGGCGACGTGCGCACGGAGCATACACAACGTTAGTTCTAGACCGCGCTGTCACCTGATTTCTCGACAGAAGCCGGCAATTCTGCTCTGATCTTGAAAAGACTTCTCCGCGGGCTTGCACGAAGAAGCCCAGCGTGCCGCGCAAAGGCCCAGGCGGAGCACAAGCAAAAACAACAAAAATATCGCGCTTAAAATGGAGGGAACGCCAATGTCATCGGGAAGACTTACTCGTCGACAATTCGTGGCCGCCACTGCGCTATCGTCGGCCGCGCTGATTGCCGCACCTTACGTTCGATCCGCTCGCGCTGCCGGCAAATTGTCGATGGGATTCTGGGATCACTGGGTTCCCGGCGCCAACAAGGCTTCTACCGATCTCGTCAATGAATGGGCCGAGAAGGAGAAGGTCGAGGTCCAGATCGACTACATCACGAGCCAGGGCAACAAGAATCTCGTGACCATAGCGGCCGAGGCGCAGGCCAAATCCGGTCACGACATCTTCGCGATGCCGACCTGGTGGGCGCACGCCAATTCCGAGCAGCTTGAACCCGTCAACGACATCATGGGCCCGATCGTCGCCGAGAACGGCGAGGTCAACGGCACCGTCAAATATCTCGGCCAGCTCGACGGCAAGTGGCTTGGCGTTCCCGCCTGCGTCGGCAGCCAGATCAAGGGCCCCTGCTCGCGCATCGACCTCATGAAGAAATACGCTGGCATCGACGTCCAGGAGATGTATCCGGCAGGCTCGCCGCCCAAGGCCGACAACTGGACGATGGACACCTTCCTCAAGGCTGCGGAAGCTTGCCACAAGGGCGGCTTCCCCTTTGGTATTGGACTTGGCGAGACCAGCGACAGCGTCGACACCGCCGGCGCGGTGTTCCAGTCGTTCGGCGCCCAGCTCGTCGACGCCAAGGGCAATCTCACCGTCAAGACCGACGCGGTGCGCCAGGCGCTGGAATTCTACAAGAAGCTGATCGCCTTCCTGCCGCCCGATGTCGCGGCCTGGGACGACGCCTCCAACAACAAATGGCTGGTCGCCGGCAAGGGCGCCATGATCATGAACCCGCCGAGTGCCTGGGCGGTCGCCAAGCGCGATGCGCCGCAGGTCGCCGAGCAGTGCTGGACTCATGGCTTCCCGGCTGGCCCGAAAGGCCGCTTCGCGCCGTTCCTGCCTTACTTCTGGACGGTGTGGAACTTCTCGAAGAACAAGGAGGCGGCCAAGAGCCTGCTCGTCCATCTGTCGAAGCCAGCCTCGATCGAGAAGATGGTGGTCGCGAGCGGCGGCTACGACCTGCCGGCCTTCGAGAAACTCACGACCTTGAAGATCTGGCAGGAGGAAGGGCCGCCGAAGGGCACGCTCTTCCACTATCCTAACCCCTATAACCACCAGACGCTGTCGATCGCCGCATCGCCGGCGCCGCCCAAGGTCGCGCAGCAGATCTATGCACAGGCGACACTGACCAAGATGTGCCTGCGCTATTACCAGGGCGAAGCGATGGAAAAGACGCTCGCCTGGGCCGAAGGCGAGTGCGAAGGCTTCATGCGAAGCTGACGGCTGCCGCGATTGGCGCCGCGGCGGCTTGAGCCGCCCGGCGCGTCCAGTGTGGCGGTTCAGAAGTCCGCATCATTGCCGCGAGTTCGTCATGCGGACTTAAACCAAAGCCTCCCTGGGTCAATAACTGGCTAGTGTCCTTCGATAGTTCGCAAACGAGGGGTCCGCAAAAGTGATGCGAACTTCGGAATCGAGACACTAGCGGCATGTTCACCTTGCGCGGCGGCCGGCTCGCCGGCCCGCCCGTCGACTTTCCCGAGAGAGGGACGCGCGCCATGGCTGACATCGCATTTCGGCAGAGCAGCGTTGCCGCCGAGATCGGCACGAAGAAGCGCTCCGGTCTGCATCGCGCGCTGAAGCGGAAGTCCACGGCTGCGTTCCTGATGACGCTGCCGCTGATCCTGCTGGTCGCGATCCTCGTGATCTATCCCGCCCTCTATTCGCTGCATCTGGCGACGCTGAACAAGTCGATGACCAAGTTCATCGGACTCGGCAATTTCGAGTTCCTGTTCAAGCGGGAGACGTTCTGGTTGGTGGTCAAGCAGTCCTGCATCTTTGCCGTCACCGCGGTGATCTTCAAGGCGCTGATCGGCTTCATCGTCGCCCATTTCGTCCACAACATTCCCGCCAGGGGCCAGCGCAAATGGCGCGGCATGCTGCTGGTGCCCTGGGTCATTCCGCCGGCGATGAGCACGCTGGCGTGGCTCTGGCTGTTCGATCCCTCCTACAGCGCCTTCAACTACACCCTCGGCTTCTTCGGTATCGGACCGATCCCGTGGACCGGCGACGCCTATTGGGCGCGTTTCTCGGTGATCCTCGTCAACGTCTGGTACGGCGCGCCGTTCTTCATGATCATGTACCTCGCGGCGCTGAAATCGGTGCCCGAGCAGCTCTACGAGGCCGCCGCGATCGACGGCGCCAACTGGTGGCAGCGCATCTGGTACGTGACGCTGCCGATGATGCGCAACATCATAGCGATCACGACCCTGTTTTCGCTGATCGTCACCTTCGCCAATTTCGACATCGTCCGCATCCTGACCGCGGGCGGGCCGCTCGATCACACGCACATCTTCGCCACCTGGGCGTTCCGCGTCGGCATCGAGGGCAGCGACATCCCGCTCGGCGCCAGCGTTTCGCTGTTCATGCTGCCGATCCTGGCGATCGCGGCGATCTTCATCCTGCGCGATGTCAATAAACGCGGGAACGAGGCCTGATGAGCACAGTCACGATCGATAAGGCTGGCCCGACCCGCAAGGTCAAATATGGCAGCATGAGCCGCGACCGCGCCTGGGCGCTGCGCTGGTCGTACTTCTTCCTGATCCTGTTCGCGATCTTTTCGCTGGTGCCGCCGTTCTACATGCTGATCACCTCGCTGAAGAGCAGCGCGGAGATCTCGGCGGCGACCAATCCCTGGTGGATATTCCATCCGACGCTTGCGAACTACATCGAGCTGCTGACCTCGAACCAGTTCCTGCGCTTCTTCTGGAACTCGGCGATGGTCTCGATCCTGGTCGTCACGATCACGATGCTGATCAGCGTCCCGGCAGCGTTTGCATTGTCGCGGATGAGATTCTGGGGCTCGGCGACGCTCGCCACCGGCGTGTTCCTGACCTACCTGATCCCGGACTCGCTGCTGTTCATCCCCCTGTTCAAGATGTTCGCCACCTTCGGCGACTGGACCGGTATCCAGCTCATCAACCGCTGGTACGTGCTGGTGCTGCTCTACCCGACGCTCACCGTGCCGTTCTGCACCTGGATCATGATCGGCTATTTTGCCTCGATCCCGAAGGAGCTCGATGAAGCCGCGATCATCGACGGCGCCTCCTGGTTCCAGACCCTGACCCGGATCTTCATTCCGGTGGCGCTGCCTGGCCTGATCGCGGCGACCATCTTCGCCTTCACCGTCTCCTGGGCGCAGTTCCTCTATCCACTCGTCTTCACCACTTCAACCGACCAGCTCGTAATGCCGGTGGGCATTATCACCGCCCTGATCAAGGGCGATGTGTTCAACTGGGGGCAGATCATGACCGGCGCCCTGCTCGGCGCAGCGCCCCCGCTGATCATCTATGCATTCCTGATGGACTATTACGTTGCCGGCCTCACTGCCGGCGCCACGAAGGGTTGAAAACTCATGGCCGACGTCCAGTTGCGCAAGGTGATCAAGCGTTATGACGACGTCGAGGCGGTGCGCGGCATCGACCTCGATATCGCCGACCATGAATTCGTGGTGCTGGTCGGACCTTCCGGCTGCGGCAAGTCCACCACGCTACGGATGATCGCGGGGCTCGAGGACATCACCGACGGCGACATCATGATCGGCGGCGACGTCGTCAATGACGTGCCCCCGAAGGACCGCGACATCGCGATGGTGTTCCAGAACTACGCGCTCTATCCGCACATGACGGTCGCCGAGAACATGTCGTTCGGCCTGCGCCTGAAGCGCTACCCGAAGGAGGAGATCAGGACCCGGGTGACGGAAGCCGCGCGCATGCTCGACATCACCGACCTGATCGACCGCAAGCCGAAGCAGCTCTCCGGCGGCCAGCGCCAGCGCGTGGCGATGGGGCGCGCCATCGTGCGCAACCCGAAAGTCTTTCTGTTCGACGAGCCGCTGTCCAACCTCGACGCCAAGCTGCGTGTGCAGATGCGGATCGAGATCAAGAAGGTGCACCAGAAGGTGCGCACCACCACGGTCTATGTCACCCACGACCAGGTCGAGGCGATGACGCTCGCCGACCGCGTGGTGGTCATGAACAAGGGCCGCATCGAGCAGATCGGCACGCCGAACGACCTCTACCATCACCCGGCGACCCGCTTCGTGGCCGGGTTCATCGGCTCGCCCGCGATGAATTTCCTGCCCTGCCGATTGGAGGATGCCGGCGGGACGCTTTCGATCCGTCTCACCGATCGCATTGCCTTCCCGCTGCCGGGTGCGCGCGCGGCGCGCTACAAGACGCTCTCGCGGGACGACCGGCTGCTGCTCGGCCTTCGGCCCGAGCATATCGCCGAGGCAAAAACGCATCAGCAAGCCGGCGTCGAGGCGTTCGACACCGTGCTCGACGTCACCGAGCCGATGGGCATGGAGACGCTGGTTTATTTCACTCTGGACGGCGCGCAAGTATGTGGCCGTGTCACCCCCAATGCCGGCGCGCGGGATGGCGCCCCCTTCCGTTTGGCGATGGACCTCAACAACATGCACCTGCTAAACGAGGTGACCGGCGTCGTCGTCTGACGGCGTTAGAAGGCATCACCCAGGGCAGGAAATGACGACCAACAAGAAGAAGATTTTTGTCACACAGACGATGTCGCCGAAGGCACGGGCACTCCTCACGGAACGGGACGACATCGAACTCGTCGAGTTTCCCAACCTGATCTCGGCCAACGACTTTGAGGCGATGCTGAAGCAGCACGCGCCGGTCCACGGCGTAGCCCTCGGCGCCACGCGCTTCGGCGAGCCCGAGCTCGAAGCCTCGAAAGACATGCAGGTGGTGACCCGGATAGGCGTCGGCTACGACGCCGTCGACGTGCCCGCCTTGAGCCGCCGCAAGGTGCCGCTGATGGTGGCAGGCAGCGCGAATTCACCCTCGGTTGCCGAGCAGGCGCTGTTCATGATGCTGACGCTCGCCAAGCGCGCGCAGGAAATGCATGCGATGGTCAAGGAGGGTACGTGGGCGAGCCGGCTTGGCCAGCTCCCCTTCGATCTCTATGGCAAAACCGTGCTGATCATCGGCTTCGGCCGCATCGGCACCCGCACGGCCAAGCGCTGCCAGGCGATGGAGATGCAGGTGCTGGTCTATGACCCCTACAAGCCGGCCTCGGACATCCAGGCGGCCGGCTGCGAGCCGGTTGCCGATCTCGACGCGGCGCTGCCGCGTGCCGATTTCGTCAGCATCCATTGTCCGAAGACGCCGGAGACGGTCGGGCTGTTCAACGCCGACAGGCTGAAGCGCATGAAGCCTGCTTCCTATCTGATCAACACCGCGCGCGGCGGCCTCATCGACGAGAAGGCGCTGCATGAGGCGCTGGTATCCGGCAAGCTCGCCGGTGCCGGCCTCGACGTGTTCGAGCAGGAACCGCCGCCGGTCGACAATCCGCTGTTCAAGCTGGCCAACGTCATCACGGCGCCGCATGTGGCGGGCGTCACGGTCGAGGCGGTCGAGCGCATGAGCGAGCAGACCGCACTCAACATCCTGAGCGCGCTCGACGGCACGCCGATCCGGACCAACGTGATAAACCAGGACGTGCTCGGCTGATCCCAGACTCCGTCGCTTCCAAGCCGCCAGTCACCACGATCGATTTCTGCATTTCATTCGGAGGGCATTCCGATGGCTTTCAGGGAATACAGCGGGTACGACGCGGTCGGCCTCGCCGAGCTTGTACGCAAGAACGAGGTCACGCCGAAGGAGCTGCTTGACGAGGCGATCGCCCGCACTGCGCGTGTCGATCCCACGATCAATGCGGTGGTGGTGAAGCACTACGACCACGCCGAGCGGCAGATCGCCGACGGCCTGCCCGATGGTCCGTTCAAGGGCGTGCCCTTTCTCCTGAAGGATCTCGACCTGCTCGAAGGCACGGTCACGACGTCAGGCGCGAGCGTGTACCGGGATAATGTCGCCGACCACACCGGCACCCTCGCCCGGCGCTTTCTCGCAACCGGGGTCACGATCTTCGGCAAGAGCGCAAGTCCCGAATTCGGCCTGATGCCGACCACCGAGCCGCGACTGCACGGTCCGACCCGCAATCCCTGGAATCCCTTGCATTCCTCGGGCGGTTCGTCCGGCGGCGCGGCGGCCGCGGTCGCGGCGCGCATCCTGCCTGTTGCGCATGCGAGCGACGGCGGCGGCTCGATCCGGATTCCGGCCTCCGCCTGCGGCGTGTTCGGGCTGAAGCCGACGCGGGCACGCAACCCGCTCGGTCCCGATCGCGGCGAGGGCTGGAGCGGTTTTTCGGTCGGCCACGTCGTCAGCATCAGTGTGCGCGACAGCGCGCTCATGCTGGACGCGATCTGTGGCCCCGAGCCGTCGAGCCCCTATGTGGCGCCGCCGCAGGCGCGGCCCTATGCGGAGGAGATCAAGCGCGATCCAGGCCGCCTGCGCATCGCCTTCACCGACAGATCGCCCTATGGCGACGCCATCGATCCCGAGGTTGCGGCTGCGGTACGCGATGTCGCAGGGCTGCTGTCGAAGCTCGGCCACCATGTCGAGGAACGCGCGGTGCCGCTCGCCGCCGATCCAGCCGCGGTGATGGCTTCGATCGTCAGCGCCAATACCGCGGTCAATCTGCGCATTGCCGAGCAGCGCTTCGGCCGCGCCATGACCGACAGGGATTTCGAGGTATTGACGCTCGCCAGCGCCCATAACGGACTCAAGATGTCGGCCGCCGACTATGTCGCCGCCCAGCAGGATGCCTTCCAGATTTCGCGGGCGCTGGCGGAATTTTTCCAGGTCTACGATCTATTCCTCTGTCCGACCCTGTGCACGCCGCCGCTCAGGATCGGCGAGCTCGACACCATGGCGCAGGATCTGACGCACATCGCGCCGACGCTGCGGCGTTACATGCCCGGCACCTCCATGTTCAACATGTCCGGCCAGCCGGCGATGTCGGTGCCACTGGCCTGGAACAAGGCCGGTCTGCCGCTCGGCATGATGTTCGCGGCGCGCTTCGGCGAAGAGGCGACGCTGTTGCGGCTCGCCGCCCAGCTCGAAAGGGAACGGCCGTGGGCCGCCAGGCTGCCCCCAGTTTACGCATAAATAGCCAAAACTCAGCCGCAATCGCCCTCACCAATGGTTCCCGGCGCGCCGGTCCGCTCACCGCCTTCGCCGCAATGGGGAGACCATCATCTTGAACCAGCCCGACCCGACCGACCATGCGCTTGCGACGATCGCGAGCATCCTTGAACATTCGGAACCGCATCGCCTGGCCGAAAGGCCCGCGATCGAGGAGAGCCCGGTCACGCTGGCTCCCGAACAGGCCGACGGCTATTTCAAGGTCGGTCCCGGGCCGATGGAAGCGATCCGCTTCAGATGGACGGTTCGCCATGGCGACGACGGCGCCTACTATGTCGACGAGACAATCGGCCAGAATTCAGTGCCGGCGATTTCCGGTCCGATGAGCCTGGACGCCGCGGTCCGCATGGTTGACCAGCGCGAAAGCGCGGCGCGGCTGCGCTTCGAGGAGCTCAGGAGCGAGATGGCCAGCCGCAGCGAGGCTGCGCTGCTGGCGCGCAGCGAGGCCGGCGAGAGCTAACCCTCGCCGCGCGGCGGACCCAGAAAGTCCTTCTTGACGAGCTCGACCCCTGCGTGGCGCAGGATGTCGTAGGCCGTCGTCACGTGAAAAAAGAACTGTGGCACGCTGAACGACAGCAGCAGCGTGCGTCCGGAGAATGTGCGCTCCCTCCCGTTCCTGAACCGGAAGATCACCTCGCGATCGGCGGCGCCATCGATCGCCTCGCGCGGCAGGCTTTCGAGAAAGCCGATCGCGGCGGCGACGCGGGATTTCAGCTCGCCGAGATCAAACCCTGCCTCGGCAAAGCCGGGCGGGTCACGGCCGGCCAGCAGCCCGCAGCCGACCACCGCGTGGCGGACCGCTTCCGCAACCTGCTGCCTCAAATCGTACATGTTGGGATAAAGCCGCATGCCAAGCAGCACGGCGGGGTCGATGCCCTTCGATTCCGCGTAGGCCGTCGCGCGATCAAGCAGGCTGGACAGGTTGTGCAGATACGGCACGAACACGCCAACGGACGCCTCGTGCATCGAAAGGCTCACCGTGTTTCTCCCGCCCCTCGCCTGTTGCTGCGATCTGGTCTAGACGATCGACGGCAGGCTGTCATCGCAATTCCCCGCCAGGAAAGTATCATGCTCCGGAAATGGATCGTCCCGATCGCTGCGCTCTTGCTCGCCACTGCGGCGCAGGCGCAGCAAGCCACCCGCCTCGACGACATCATCAAACGCGGCACATTGCGGGTCGGCATGACCGGCGACTACCGGCCCTTCACCTATCTCGACAAGGAAAGCGGCCAATTCCGCGGCTTCGACGTCGACATGGCGGAGGCGCTGGGCAAGGCGCTCGGCGTCAAGGTTGAGTTCGTACGAACCGCGTGGCCGCAACTGACCAGGGATTTCGAGGCTGACAGGTTCGATATCGCCATGGGCGGCGTCTCGATCACGCTGGACCGCCAGAAGAAGGGCGCCTTCTCGATTCCCGTGATGCGCGAGGGCAAGACGCCGATCGCACGCTGCACCGATGCGGCGAAATACGAGACGATCGCCGGCATCGACCAGGCCGGCACGCGCGTCATCGTCAATCCCGGCGGCACCAACGAGCGTTTCGCGCGCGCCAACGTCCATCACGCCGAGATCAAGGTCCATGACGACAACGTCACCATCTTCGACGAGATCGCAAGCGGCCATGCCGACGTGATGATGACCGACGCCTCGGAGACGCGCTACCAGCAGAAGCTGCACGCCGGCGTGCTCTGCGCCGTTCACCCCGACAAGCCGTTCGACTTTTCGGAGAAAGCATACTGGCTGCAACGCGATGCTGCATGGAAGGACTTCGTCGATCAGTGGCTGCACATCGCGTTTTCCGACGGCAGTTTCAAGAAGATCTATTCAGCCTGGTTCGAGTAGACTGCAGCGGGCTGCGACCGCCGGACGGATCGGTCGTTTTCGGACTTCGTCTCCGCGCGCCACTCGCGTGGCGGCCATGCTCGCCTGTATAAAGCGGGTCATGTCCGATTTTGCCAACCGGTACGAGGCCTTCCGACGCCGCGATCCCGCGCTCGACGGCGTCGTCTTCGTGGCCGTGAGGACAACCGGGGTTTATTGCCGGCCGGTTTGCCGGGCACGCACGCCGCTGGCGCGCAATGTCTGCTTCTACCCGAGTGCTGCGGCGGCGGAACGTGCGGGCTACCGGCCTTGTCTGCGCTGCCGTCCCGAGACCGCCCCGTTCTGCCCCGCATGGAAGGGTACGCGGACCACGGTCGAACGGGCACTGTCGTTGATCGAGGCCGGCGCACTCGACCAGGGCGGCGTCGAGGCGCTGGCCGGCCGGCTGGGGATCGGCACGCGCCATCTATCGCGCCTGTTCGCCGCCCATCTCGATGCATCGCCGGCGCAGGTCGCGCAGTCGCTTCGCGTGCAGCGCGCCAAGCGCCTGCTGGATGACACCGATCTTCCGGTCACCGACATCGCGCGGAGCGCCGGCTTTTCCAGCTCACGCCGCATGAGTGCTGCGTTCGTCAATCTATATGGACGCCCGCCATCTGCTTTTCGGGGCCACTCATCATCGCGCAAGGGAAATCCATGGCTAAGACCTACGGCACCGTGAGCACCGAGCGGAGAGAGGAATTGAGCGGCATCGCGTTCGTGCAGGGCCTTGTCGACGGCTCGCTGCCCCTCAACACCTTTGCACGAACGCTCGGCTACGACATCACGGAGGCCTCAAGCGGAAGGGTCGTCATCACCATGCAGCCCAGGGACGATCAGCTCAATCCGGCCGGCACCGTGCATGGTGGCGTGGCCGCGACGCTGCTCGACAGTTGCATGGGACTTGCGATCTGGACGACGCTGGAAAAAGGCGTCAGTCAGACCACGCTCGAATTCAAGATTTCGCTGGTCCGTCCGATCACGCCGGGAATGGGGACGATCAGGGCCGAAGGCGTGGTGCTCAATCGGGGACGCCGGATCGGTACCGCCGAAGGCCGGATCACGGATGAGGGTGGACGGCTGCTCGCCCATGGCACGACCACCTGCATGATCTTCCAGCCGTGACCCGCGCCACCGGCCTAAAGCCGGGTTCGCAACACGCGTGACTGGCCGCGTTGAACCAATCCGGCTAGCCTGCGAACTAATCATGGAACGTGATCCAGATCACGCTTTGAACCATGGTCGAGGTCTAGGATTCCTTGAGAGGAATTCTCGCTCAGGAGATCACGATGAAGACGCTGTTGGCCATCGCGGCGCTTGTGCTGGCGAGCAGCGCCGCGCAGGCGCAATACACCTTCGAGTATGGCGGCCGCACCATCCGGATCGATCCCGATCGCGGAACGGTCTCGATTCCCGGCGTCTACGACAATACCGGCCGGCGTTCGAAGAAGGCCCGCGGCGAGCAGACCGGCGACAAGCCGCAGAAGCAGCAGCCACCCCAGGAGGCCAAAGTCGACCCACAGGCCCCGCCTCAAGCGAACGCGCCACCGCCCGCGCCTGCCCCGGCAGCTCCCGCGGTTCAGCAGGCGGCACCGACGCCGGCCAATACGCAGCCGATACCCACGCCGCCAACCGTCAACGCGCAACCGACGGATACGGCTGTCGCGGCGCCATCCGCTCCTGCGCCGCAACCGCAGCAGGCTGGCATTCCGGCACCCCAGCCCGCGTCACCTGCCCCGCCTCCCGCGACGGTGGCCGTCGCACCGGCGTCGCCGTCTCAACAGGCACCGGCAGCGGCGCGCGACCTCAACTCGCCCGTCGGCGTCTGGCTGACCGAGGAGAAGGAAGGCAAGGTCCGGATCGAGCAATGCGGCACCAATCTGTGCGGCTATTCGGTCGATGCGAAATCGAACGCCAATGGCGAGCAGGTGTTGATCAACATGAGGCTGGGCAGGGACCTGAAATGGAACGGCCGCATCCTCGATCCCAACACCGGCTCGACCTATGACTCGACCATCGCGCTGATAGGGTCCAATACGCTGCGCGTGCAAGGCTGTGCGTTCGGCGGCATGTTTTGCGGCGGCCAGACCTGGACCCGGGTAAACTGACTTTTCGTTTTCCCTGCGCCGAAGGCGCCGCCCTCGCGGCGCCTTTTGCTTTTGTGCGGCCTGAGCGTACGCCAGATCACGCCGCCTCAGGCTTTGCAGCCAATGCGTTCGAGGCAAGACCAAGCGAGCGGTGTTACGCGTGACCACCATCACATCCGCCGCGGCGCCGCCGTGCCACCTTGTGCGTGTTCAATCACAGGGGCACGCCATGGGACATTTCAGCAAGCTCTTTTCCACTACCCGTCTGGTCGCGCTGCTGGCGCTGACGGCTGCAACGCCTGCCGCCGCCTCGACCTTCGACGGGACCTGGAGCGTGCAGATCGCCTCGTCAGGCAACGCCTGTCCGAGCAGCGCCAGCGTCTCGCTCGGCATCAGCAACGGCCAGATTGCTTCCAACACCGCCATGGTGAGCGCATCGGGCCGCGTTGCCGAGGCCGGCACCATCAGCGTCACGCTGACGAGCGGCATCAAGCGCGCCATCGGCTTTGGTCACCTGTCGGGCACGTCGGGCTCCGGCACCTGGCGCGCCGCGATGTGCTCGGGCACCTGGGTGGCGCAGCGGATATAGGGCCGCCACACTGGAATCACGAGTTTGCTAGCGTCCTTTCGAATCCGAAGTTCGCTAGGTGCCGGTCGCGAAATGTTGCGAACTTCGGATTCGGGACACTAGCCGACCGGCGCAAAATATTCGGCGTCGGTGACATGCTCCATCCAGGTCGAGTAGACGCCGTCGAGCGCCTCCTGCATGGCGATGTGGGTCATGCTGTTGTTGGGTGAAGCGCCGTGCCAGTGCTTCTCGTTCGGCGGAATCCAGACCACGTCGCCCGGCCGGATCTCACGGATCGGGCCACCCTTGGCCTGCACCCGCCCCACGCCCGAAATCACGTAGAGCGTCTGGCCGAGCGGATGGGTGTGCCAGGCGGTGCGCGCGCCGGGCTCGAACGAGACGCGGGAGCAGTTCAGCCGCGCCGGCGCCGGCGCCATGTTGATCGGGTCCTGCAGCACCGTGCCGGTGAAATTCTCCTTCGGCGCACGCCGCGTCGGCCGCGAGCCCGCAAGATGGATTTCCATCGCTTGTCTCCCTTGTATTCGCTTGCTGTTATTTCTTGGACGCGGCGTAGCGCGCCTTGGTCTCGGCATTCATCGGATAGAGCCCCGGCAGTTGCGCGCCATTCTTCACCTCATTGACGATCCAGCCTTCCATCCGTTCCTGCTCCGGGCCTTCGCTGAGCACGTGGTCGAGCAAGGCCTGCGGGATCAGGACCGCACCGTCCTGGTCGGCAACCACGATGTCGTTCGGAAACACCGCGACCCCGCCGCAGCCGATCGGCTCGCCCCAGCCGACGAAGGTGAGACCGGCGACCGAGGGCGGCGCCGCATAGCCGTTGCACCAGACCGGCATGCCGGTGCCGAGCACGCCCTCGACGTCGCGCACCACGCCATCCGTGACCAGCGCCGTGACCTTGCGCTTGACCATCCGCGCACAGAGGATGTCTCCGAAAATCCCGGCATCGGAGATCCCCATCGCGTCGACCACGGCGATGCAGCCTTCGGGCATCGCCTCGATCGCGGTGCGGGTCGAGATCGGCGACGACCAGGATTCCGGCGTCGCGAGGTCCTCCCGCGCGGGGACGAAGCGCAGCGTGAAAGCCGGGCCGACGAGACGCGGCAGCCCCGGCTTCAACGGCCGCGTGCCGCGCATCCAGATGTTCCGCAGGCCCTTCTTGAGCAGGATTGTGGTGATGGTGGCGGTCGTGATGTGCGACAGCGTCTTGATGGCGTCGGGGGACAGGGACATCGAAAAAGCGGGCTCCGGTGGAATAATTTCGCGGCGCCATCTTGCGGTGCTGGGGGAGCGCGTCAAGGGCGAGAATGGCCTCACCGATCACAACATCTTATCGGTGACGAGTAGATTAATTTATTGAAGTTGCAGCGTCATTTGCGTGCATTCAAAAACAGGCTAGCTTGCGCGCGCGAAAGTACATGCCATGGTCGAGACCCTCACCCCGCCCCGCCTTTTGCCGAGTGGCGATGCCGCCATCACGGTTGAGTTCAGCCGTGACATCGACGATGCCGCCAATGAGCGGGTGCTGGCGCTGGATCGGGCAGTCGCCGAGGCCAAAATCGTCGGCGTGACCGAGACCGTGCCGACCTATCGCTCACTGCTGGTCCATTACGATCCGACCATGATCGGCTTTGCGGCCCTCGGCGCAAAACTGTCCGCGCTGGCGGAGCGCCCCTCGCCGCCTTCGTCGAAGGCCCGGCGCTGGCGTGTGCCGGTGGCCTATGGCGGCGAGCACGGCATCGACCTCGAGGACGTCGCCAAGGCTCTCAATACGACGCCGGACGAAATCGTCCGTCGCCATACCGAGCCCGTCTATCGCGTCGCCATGATCGGCTTTACGCCGGGCTGGTCCTATCTCAGCGGGCTCGTGCCGTCGCTTCAGCTCTCGCGGCGGCACGCGCCGCGGCTGGTGACGCCATCAGGCACGATCTCCATCGGCGGGGTACAGACCGGCATCCAGTGCATTTCCGGCCCCAGCGGCTGGCACCTTCTGGGACGCACCCCGGTGCGCACCTATCAGCTCAATCGAAATCCCACGTTCCTCCTGGAACCCGGTGATCGCGTTACGCTTTTCCCCATCGACGCCACGGCCTTTGCGGAGCAGGACAGGGCCGCGGAGGCCGGCGAGATCATCGCCGAATTGATCGCCGCATGAGCAGTACCGCCGATTTGAAGTCCACCACTACTCGGCTCGTGGTCGCATCGATCGGGCCGGCAAGCTCCGTTCAGGACGGCGGCCGGCCGGGCGCGCAGCGCTACGGGCTCGTGCCGAGCGGCGCCATCGACCGGCTGGCGCTCGCGGCCGCCAACACGCTGGTCGGCAACAAGCCCTTTGCCGCCGCGGTCGAGATCAGCCCGTTCGCGGCCTCCTTCACTGCGCGCGGTGGCGCGGTGAGGATTGGTCTTGCCGGCGCGCCGCGCAGCGCCGACATCGCCGGTCGCGCGATCGCGGTCGACAGCTCGGCCACGCTTGCGGATGGCGAGACGCTGACGCTTGGCTTCGCCCGCGGCGGCTCGTTCAGCTATCTCGCGCTCGAAGGCGGCATCCTGGGCGAACCGACCTTTGGAAGCCTCGCGGTCAACGCGCGCGCCGGGCTCGGCAGCCCCTACCCGCGGCCACTTCAGGCTGGCGATGAACTGACGACGGCCGCCGCCAGCGGCGCCGCCGAGCGCCGTATCGAACTGCCCCCCGCCGACACAGGTCCGATCCGCGTTGTGTTCGGGCCCCAGGACGATGAGTTTTCCGATGAGGCCAAGGCGCTGTTCCTCGACAGCGAGTGGAAGATTTCCGCAACCAGCGACCGCATGGGCTTCCGGCTCGAAGGCCCCGCGATCAAACATCTGCACGGCCACAACATCGTCTCCGACGGCACCGTGAACGGCAGCATCCAGGTGCCCGGCAACGGCATGCCGATCGTGCTGATGCCGGACCGCGGCACCAGCGGCGGCTATCCCAAGATCGCAACCGTGATCTCGGCCGACTTCGGGCGCTTTGCGCAAATTCCGGCGGGAAGCGGATTCCGCTTCAAGGCGGTCAGCGTCGCCGAAGCGCAGGAGGACGCCAAGCAGTTCGCGGCGCTCTTGCGCGCGCTGCCCGATCGGCTGGGCGACCTCAGCGGCCGCGACCTCAACCTCGACGCACTCCGCGATGCTAATGTCGCCGGCAGCGCCGTGAGCGCGGTCGACGCCGGAACCTGGCAGATTGCACGCACGCCGGAATAGGCCTTCCCCAGAGGACAAAGCCCATGACATCAATCGATCTCAACTGCGATCTCGGCGAAAGCTTCGGGCCCTGGGAGATGGGCAACGACGCTGCCATGATCGAGCTTGCGACCAGCGTCAACATCGCCTGCGGCTTCCACGCCGGCGACGCCGACATCATGCGCAAGACCGTCGATCTCGCGAAGGCGCGTGGGGTCAGCATCGGCGCCCACCCCGGCTACCGCGACCTGCACGGCTTCGGCCGCCGCCCGGTTCCCGGATTGACGTCTGCGGAGATCGAGAACCTCGTCGCCTACCAGATCGGCGCGCTGCAGGCGATCGCGACCGCGGCCGGCCACAAGGTCACCCACATCAAGGCGCATGGCGCGCTGTCGAACGTCGCCTGCGAGGACGACATGACGGCGAAGGCGATCGCGAGCGCAATCAAGGCGGTCGATCCCAATCTCGTCTTCGTGGTGCTTGCCAACTCGAAGCTGGTGAAGGCCGGCGAAGCCGCCAACCTGCCGATGGTGCACGAGGTATTCGCCGACCGCGCCTATGAGGACGACGGCAACCTGGTCTCTCGGCGCAAGCCGGGCGCCGTGCTGCACGACGCGAAGCAGATTGCCGATCGCGTGGTGCGGATGGTGCAGGATGGCGCGGTGGTGTCCGTGACCGGCAAGGTGATCAAGATGCGCACCGATACCGTCTGCATTCATGGCGATACGCAGGGCGCCGTCGAGATCGCCCGCGGCGTGCGGCAGGCGCTGAAGGAAGCCGGAATTGCGGTTGCGCCGTTCAAGCGCGCGACGTGAAATCCATCGCGTTTTCGAGCGAAAGCCTGCCCCGGACACGATCCGGGGTGGGCACCGGTTCGCGTGAAGAAAACGCGTCAGAACAAAAACTGGAGAACCGGTTCTGGCTCCATCAAAACCGCAAATGCTCTAGAACGGATGCACCGAGAGCGAGCCGAACACGACACCGGCAATGACGGCCAGGGCGCCGAAGAGCGCGAAGAGGTGAATGCCAGCGCTGCCACGCCCCGAGAGGGATCGCGCGTAGAGATGCAGGCGGGCTTCCGCCGAGAGTTCGCGCAAGGTGGATCTCCATCGCCCCATGACACAAAATCAAGTACGCCTCGCCGCCGCCTGCAAGACATCACGGCAAATAGCGATGACGCCCCTTTCAAACGGGCCCCGCGCAGCCGAATATTCTTCGCGACCGAGTCCGCTGAGAATTTTATTCGGCAGGATTTGAGGTGATTGGAACCGTGCTGGGCGTGAGGGTGCGCCCCGAACCTCCCATCACTTTGGAACCGGCGCAGCTGCGGCCGCGATATTGCGGGCTCCGGAACTCGCTGCCGGATCGGTATCGGGTCGACAATCTCACCGCGCGAATTCGCAGGATGTGGAGCGGTTCACATTGGAATACCGCGGTCCGCGCTATGTTTGTCCGGGACGGGCTCAATTGGCTTGTTCCAACGCGGCAGTATGGTAGCTTGTCGCGTGCGAATTGAAGTTTCTG
Organism: Bradyrhizobium sp. NP1; assembly: GCF_030378205.1. NCBI lineage: Bacteria > Pseudomonadati > Pseudomonadota > Alphaproteobacteria > Hyphomicrobiales > Nitrobacteraceae > Bradyrhizobium > Bradyrhizobium sp. NP1. The sequence continues at coordinate 3,923,485 of NZ_CP127385.1, read as the reverse complement.
CGGATCAAGGCGTCCGCCCCTAACACCGCCATTTGCGGTGTGCGGAGACCCAGATCATGGGTGAAATTCGCAAGTTGAAAGCCAGCAGAGGTGGTGATCCCCCGCGAGAGTCGACGCCGCGTCGCCTCGCTGCGATCGTCGCTGGCGATATCGTCGGCTACAGCCGCCTCATGCAGATCGACGAGGAGGGAACGCATGGTCGCGTCAAGCGGATCACGCGCGACCTCATAGAGCCGAGCATCGCCGGGCACCATGGGCGCCTCGTCAAGACCACGGGCGACGGGTTCATTGCGATCTTCGACAGTCCGGTCGAGGCGGTCCGCTGCGGCATCGTCATCCAGCAAAACATGGTTGGGCGCAACGCCGCCATGCCGAAGCACCATTGGATCGAGTTCCGGATCGGGGTGAATCTCGGCGACGTCATCATCGAAGAGGACGACGTCTATGGCGACGGCGTCAACATTGCCACCCGTCTCGAAGGCATTGCCGATCCCGGCCAGGTCTACATCTCGGGCGGCATCTACGAGCAGATCAAGCACAAGCTGGTCTGCGGCTACGAGTCGCTCGGCGATCGCAAGGTCAAGAACATCACCGACCCGGTCAGGGTCTACCGCGTGCTTCCGGATCCCGCCGCCTTCAACAGGGCGCGGCAGCGACGCGAGAATCTTCTCATTTTACTACTGAGTGTCGTCTTGCTGATCATCGCGGGCGGTGCGCTCTGGTACCTCGTCTGGGGACCGCACGGTTCGCCAGCCAATCGCGCGTCGGTCCCCGCCGCGCCGGAGGTGCAGAAGGCGCTTCCGCCGCTCGCCTCGAAACAGCCGCAACCCCAGCCCCCCGCCGTGGCCCCGCAGGCGGTGCCCCAGGTCCAGCCGGCGCCTCAGGTCCAGCCAGTGCCTCAGGCACATTCGGCGCCTCCCGCCGTACAATCGGCCCCGCCGATCCGCGAACCCGCGATGACCGCCATAAATGGCGGCAGCTTCACGATGGGCAGCAACGAGGATGCGACCGAGAAGCCTCCCCACAAGGTCACCATCAAGCCGTTCGCGATCGGCCAGTATCCGATCTCCGTTCGTGACTGGAACCAATGTGCCGCGGCAAAGGCATGCGCATTCGTCGCCTCCGGCAAGGACGATGCGCCGGTCACCAATGTGAGCTGGACCGACGCAAAGCAGTTTGTCGCCTGGCTCGCGGGCGCAACGAAAAGGCCTTATCGGCTGCCAAGCGAAGCGGAGTGGGAATATGCGGCGCGCGGCGGCACACAAACGAAGTACTGGTGGGGCGATCAGCTTCAATCGGGCCTCGCCAACTGCAAGAATTGCAGTGAGACCGCCGCCGCCGAGCAGCCGCTCAAGGTCGGCAGCTTCAAGCCAAATCCGTTCGGGCTGTTCGACATGGGGGGCAGCGTCGACCAGTGGGTCGAGGATTGCTGGCACAAGAATTACCAGGGCGCACCCGCCGACGGCTCGGCCTGGGCCGAGGCCGATTGCGGCTCACATGTCATTCGATCCGGCTCATGGAAGAATGATGCGCAGTATGTCCGGCCGTCGAACCGCGACAGTTACGACACCAACGTGCGATATCCGACTCACGGTTTCCGCGTCGCATTGCCCTCCACCGAACGCTGAAGCTGGAGCGTCAAGGGAAGGTGCGTCATGAAGGTCGCCCGGCTGATCACCCTGCTCGTGGTGCTGACCTGCCCGTCACTGCCCGCCTTCGCCCAGGGAAAGCCGGCGCCAAAGGATGCCCTCCTCTACTTCATATGGCCGCAGGATGGCGCGACCATCAAAGGCGGATTCTGGTGCCGCTTCGGCCTGCGCAACATGGGGATCACACACGCGGGCGACGACTTTCAAAACAGCGGCCACCATCATCTCTTGATCGACGTGAACGAGCCGCTCGATGCCAACGAGCCGATCCCACAGGACAAGTCGCACGTTCATTTTGGCGCGGGCCAAACCGAGGCGCGGATCGAGCTGCCGCCGGGAAAACATACCCTGCAACTGGTGCTGGGCGATGCCAGGCATTATCCGTTCACCCCGCCGATCGTTTCGCAGAAGATTGCCGTCACGATCAAATAGCCGGGCTGGCTCCGGGCGCGCGCTTCGCCAATGATTGCGCCGGGAGCGTGGCCTAGAGCATGATCCGGAAAAGTGTGCAGCGGTTTTCCCTCGCGACAAACGCGGAACGCGTTTGCGCGGAGATCATGCTCAATCAAGAACCTAAAGCGCGATGGTGATTCAACCTGATCCCATCGCGCTTTAGTAGACATCCTGCTGGAATCGGCCTTTCTTCTTCAAGTCGGCGACGAAGCTGACGGCCTCGTCGGTCGAACGGGCGCCGAACTGGGCCACGATATCGACCAGCGCGCGCTCGACATCCTTGGCCATGCGCTTGGCATCGCCACAGATATAGACATGCGCGCCCTCGGCGAGCCAGTTCCACAATTCGCGGCCGACCTCGCGCATGCGGTCCTGCACATAGAACTTCTTCTCGCCGTCGCGCGACCAGGCGAGCGACAATCGCGTCAGCAGACCCGCGGTCTTCATGGCGTTGAGCTCGTCGGCATAGAAGAAATCATAGTCGCTGCGCTGATGGCCGAAGAACAGCCAGTTCTTGCCTGTCGCGCCCGTCGCCTTGCGGTCGAGCAGGAAGGCGCGGAACGGCGCAATGCCGGTGCCGGGGCCGATCATGATGATCGGCGTCTTCGGGTCCTGCGGCAGGCCGAAGCCGTGCGCCTTCTGCACATAGACCTTCAGCCGCTCGCCTTCCCCAATGCGCTCGGCGAGGAAGGTCGAGGCGACGCCGAGGCGCTGGCGCTTGCCGATCACGTAGCGCACGCAATCGACTGTCAGCGACAGTTTTCCGGGGGTGGCGTTGTGGGAGGAGGAAATCGAATAGAGCCGCGGCTGCAGCGGCTCCAGCGCCTCTACGAAGGCCTCCGGATGCGGCCGCACATTGGGAAATTTCTGCAGCACCGCCATGACGTCGAGCGTGGCTGCATCGCCATCAGGGTCTTCGCCCTGTGCCATCGCGCGCGCCTTCTCGCGCTGGGCACCGCCGGTGAGGTAGGATAGGAGCTCGAACAGCGAGTCGGGCGCGGGCGACAGCGAGACGTCCTCGGTCAGCGCCTCGCGCAGCGTCTTGCCGTTCACCTTCGTCGTATGGGAGGCGCCGAGCAAGGCGATGATCTGGTCGACCAGGCCAAGATCGTTCTGCGCAAAGATGCCGAAGGAATCGCCGACGACATAGTCGAGCCCGCCCTCGGCGAGATCGAAATCGATGTGCCAGGTCTGCTTTTCGGAGCCCTTCTTGTTGAGCAGGCGGCGGGACAGAAAGGTGGCCTCAACCGGATTGTCGCGCGAGCGGCCGGGCGCGCTGATCGTCGCCGTGACGGCCACGGCCGGCACGACGGCGGGCACAGGCTTTGCGGCCGGTGCCTTGTCGAGCTCCTCATGGAGCTGCTTCAGCATCCGCGCGGTTTCCTTGCCGCCGGGGACGCAGAGATTGAGCCGCGCCTCGCTCCTGCTCGCGATCGCGTCGGAATAGTCGCTGCAATTGTAGCCGCACTGGCCGCAATCCTGCTGTGCCATCGCCGCCATCATCCGCCGTCGTAGAGGGCGGCCTTCGGCGAGCGTCATCCGCTCGGCGATCGGCAGCGTCTGGTCGTGCCAGGGCGCGTCGCCGTCGTCGCCTTCGGCGGCCCCCTCCATGACGGCGGCGCCCTGCTCCGCTGATAAGGGCGTCGTCACCGCGCCATCACTGGAAAGCAGCCCGACGAAAAAGCCGTTCAGCCAGGACCGCTGCGCTTCGGAGAACGGCGCAGTGGCCGGGATGACCTCGATTTTCGGCGGAGGCGTGATCTGGTTCATGTGGACACCTCGGCCTCGGTGAGCCTGCGCAAGGCTTCGCCGTCATGGCGGCGCGCGAAAGCAAGGAACGTTTCATCGGGCGAGGCGCGGTGCGCGAGATAGGCCTTCAACAGCCGCTCCACCGTCAGCGGCGCGTCCTCCGCCCTGAGGTCGCGATAGACCTCCTGTCCGATCTCGGCATCGGGGCCGAAACCTCCGCCGGCAAACAAGTGATAGCCCTCGACCGTCTCGTCGGTGTCGCCAACAGCGACTTTCGCCGCAATCAGCCCGATGTCGCTGATGTAGTGCTGCGCGCAGGAATGGTGGCAGCCGGTGAGATGAATGTTCAGCGGGGTATCGATCGCGACGCGGCTTTCGCACCAGTCGGCTATGCGGGCCGCGTGCAGCTTGGTGTTGGCGGCTGCGAACTTGCAGCCGGTGTTGCCCGTGCAGGCGACAAGGCCGGCGCGGATGGATGATGCTTCGGTCGAAAGTCCTGCCGTCTTGATCGCGGCGACCGCGAGCGCGACGTTCTGATCGCGCACCCCTGATATCAGCAGGTTCTGCCACACGGTCAGCCTGATCTCGCCGTCACCGAGATCGGCGGCGATCTTCGCCAGCGCGCGCATCTGCTCGCAGGTGAGCTTACCCACGGGCAGCACGACGCCGATCCAGTTCAGCCCCTCCTGCCTCTGCCGGTGCGCGCCGATATGCGCCATGCGGTCGCAAGGAGGCCGCGCGGCGATCGCCTCGTCAGGCACGCGAACCAGCTTGCGGCCGAGCTTCTCCTCGACCGCAGCCATGAACTTGTCCACGCCCATCGCATCCAGCACGTATTTCAGGCGCGCCTTCAGGCGGTTGGTGCGGTCGCCTCTGTCGATGAACACCCGCACGATGGCGTCTGCGACGATGGTCGCCTCGTCCGGCCTGACGATGATGCCGGTCGCCTTGGCGAAATCCCTGTGACCGGTGATGCCGCCGACGCCGAGCCGGAACCACACGCCGGCCTCGACGCCGAAGCCGTCCCTCACCTCGACCGCGGAAAACGCGATGTCATTGGTGTCTTCGAGCGCGGCGATGGTGCCTGCGCCGTCGAAGGCGACGTTGAACTTGCGGGGCAGGCCGTAAAGCGAACGGTCGTTGAGGATGTGATAGTGCCACTCGCGTGCATAGGGGCGCGTATCCAGAAGCTCCTGCGGATCGATGCCCGCCGTCGGCGTGCCCGTGACGTTGCGGATGTTGTCGGCGCCGGAGCCGCGCGAACAGAGGCCGAGATCCTGGATGCCCTCGATCAGCTCGGCGGCGTGCTTCGGTGCGACCTCGCGAAGCTGCAGATTGGCGCGCGTGGTGACGTGCGCGTAAGGCCCGGCCAGCCGTTCGGCCAGATCGGCAAGGCCCGCAAGCTGCCAATGCTTGAGGATGCCGTTCGGAAGCCGCAGCCGGCACATGTAGGAATCCTGCGCGGGCGCGACATAGAACAGGCCGAAATAGCGCCAGCGGAAATTGTCCGCCGCCGAAGGCGCGGCGTTGTCGCGCGCCTGGGCTTTCAGCCGCGGATAGGCATCGAAGGGGTGCTCCTCGCGTTTGACCCTCTCCTGGTCGGCGAGCTTCCGGCCAGCGGCGACGACGCGGTCCTGCGCCTTGATGTGCGCAGCGTCGGGTCCGCTTGGCTCCGCGGCCGGCTTGCTCGCGCTGCCGCCGCCAAGGCCGCGGCCACTGCGGCTGGCCTGCAGGCCCGACATGAAGCCCTCGAGGTAGCGCTTCTGCTCGTCGCTGAAATCGGTCGACGTTGCTGTTTCAAGCTTCATGATGGGGCGATCACTCTGCGGCGGCATGCACGGCGGCGGACGGGGCGGGCACAGCCTGCCGCGCCGGCTTGTAGGTCGAATAGAGCGCAAGGCCAGTGAAGACGAAGCCGCCGACGAGGTTGCCGAGCGTGACCGGAATCTGATTCCACACCCACCAGTCGGCGAGGCTGACCTTGGCGCCGAGCAGCATCCCGGTCGGGATGATGAACATGTTGACCACGGCATGCTCGAAGCCGAGCGCGAAAAAGGTGAAGATCGGCAGCCAGGTCGCGGCGATCTTGCCGACCGTCGACGTCGAGGTCATCGCCATCACGACGCCGAGGCAGACCAGCCAGTTGCACAGGATGCCCTTGACGAAGACGCTGACCATGCCGGCGCTGCCGAGCGCGGCATTGGCGACGGTCTTGGCCTCAGCGACCGCAACGATGCGGGCGGCGACGCCGACCACGTCGGTCTTGCCCATGTTGGTCAGCGCGATCGCGATCAGGACGCCGAAGGCGACGCTGCCAAGCAGGTTGGCGAGGAAGACCCAGGACCAGTTGGCGAGCACCGCGCTCCAGGTCGCTCTACCCTCGAAACGCGCCAGCGGCACCAGCGCGAAGCTGCCGGTGACGAGCTCGAGTCCGAGCAGCACGATCATCACCAGGCTGACCGGAAAGATGAGTGCGCCGACCAGCGGCTGGCCCGTCGTCACTGCGCCGGTGAAGGCGAGGGTGGTGGCTGCGCCCAGGAGTGCGCCCGAGAGCGCGCCCCGGACCAGAAGGTCGCGCGGGGCCAGCTCCAGCTTCCTCACGCCGGCGTCGATCATCGCGGCAACAACGTCGGCAGGTTTCGCGTAGTCCATGTCGGGGCTCCATGCCACGCCAGCGCGTGGTCAGAACGAGGGATAAGCGGCGTGCGATCACCCGTGTCGTCGCGGGCGATCCGGTCAGCCTCGTTGCTGCGGAAATCCACCTTGGGTCGGGCCAGCAGGCATCCATGGCTGCCGGCCAAATCCTGCTATTCAAATCATGTGCCAGCGCAGCATTTTGTAAATTATCTAGTTAATACAAATGGGTATATATTTTGCATCGCATTAAGTGGACCGCGGTTCATGCCCGTTAAAAGGCAGAAGCTCAAAGAATAAGCGCCGAATCGGAATGCTCAGTATTTGATCAAATCGAGCGCTTACCGGCGGCGCGCCACGTCGAAAGCGGCCAGATAGCCGGCGATATCGTCGGGGTTGAATTCGGGGCCAGCGAAGGCACCCAGGCCGCGGGCGCCGACGTCCCCGCTCCTGCCGAGCGCGGCGTCATAGAGGTCGGGGCGAAACACCGCCTGCACCGTCTTCAGCGCCGCCGGGCTGACGGCAGTCTGCCCCCAGCGCGCCATCTGCGCGTAGAGCCACGCCGCCTGCACGGGGTCGGGCCGCGCTGTCCCTTCGCGCGCCACCAGGAGATAGCGGCGGCTTTGGCGCAACGAGCCGTCGGGCGAGATCTTGAGCTGGCCATCGAGCGTGCGCCGGATCACCTCCATGTCGACGGCGAGCCGTTCCGGATGCGCCAGGATGCGGGCGGCCTCGGCGCGGTTCTCCAGGCTTTCGATGAAATCTCCGGCGCGTTGCGCGGCGCGCACGAGCTTTGCGACCACGTCCGGATGGCGTTCGGCCCAGCTCTGCCGGAGCGCCAGCACCTTTTCCACCGCATGCTCCAGGATGTCGGAGACGAAATGCAGGATGTGACCGATGCCGCGGTCGACCGCGATCGAGTTCCAGGGCGCGCCGACGCAGAAGGCGTCGATATGGCCGCTGGCCAGGCTATCGACCATGTAGGGCGGCGGCAGCACCACGAGACGGACATCCTCGTCCGGATCGACCCCGGCCGCAGCCATCCAGAACCGAAGCTGGTAGTTGTGGGTCGAGAACGGAAACGTCATGCCGAAGGTCAGCGGCTCGGCGCCGCGCTTGCGCCTGTGCGCCACGACCCGCGCCAGCGCCCGCGCGGTGGCCATCGGATCGAAGCGGTCGCCCTCGAGCTCGTTCACGAGCGCGCCGTGCAGCGCGGGCGACACCGTGATCGCATTGCCGTTGATGCCGAGGTTGAAGGGAGCGACGATCGGAACCTTGACGTGGCCGAGCCCGAGGCTGGATGCGATCGCGACCGGCGCCAGGAGATGCGCGGCGTCGAACAGGCCGATATTGAGCTTGTCGCGCACGTTGGACCATGACACTTCGCGCACCAGGGTGACGTCGAGCCCCTCCTCCGCGGCGAATCCCTTGTCGACCGCGACGATCAGCGCGGCGGCATCGACCAGCGGAATGAACCCGATGCGGAGCGGCATGCTCATTTCAGCATCTCCGAGGCGGTGATGATCGACTGCGCGATCTCGCTCATCTTCTTCTTCTCGCGCATCGCGGTCGAACGCAGCAGCACATAGGCCTCGTCCTCGGTGAGGCCCTTCATCTTCATCAGGATGCCCTTGGCGCGGTCGATCACCTTGCGATCCTCGAGCGCGGTCCTGGTGCGGTCGAGTTCGTCCTGCAGCTTGGCGAAAGCGTTGAAGCGGGAGACGCAGAGATCGAGGATCGGCTTGATGCGCTCCTTCTTCAGGCCGTCGACGATATAGGCGGACACGCCGGCGTCCACGGAGGCCTGGATCGAGGCCGAATCGCTCTGGTCGACGAACATCGCGATCGGGCGCCGTACCGCACGGCTGACCTGGAACATTTGTTCCAGCACGTCGCGGCTGGGATTCTCCAGGTCGATCACGATGATGTCGGGGTCTACGGCGTAGATCCGCGACAACAGGCTTTGCATCTCGCTGATGCGCACGACGCTGCTATAGCCCGCCTCACGCAGCCCCTCCTCGAGGATCGCGGCGCGGATCGGGCTTTCGTCGACAATCACGATTTTGGGCGACTGTTCGGCGCTCATCGACCATCCAACTGACCCGGCCCCGCATCCATACCATGACAAGGCCCAGCTCAAAGCCTTGTAATTCTAGGCAATTCAGACTAGTGCTCCGATTTCGAAGTTCGCAAACCGCCTGGGCACTCTCTGATGCGAACTTCGGAATCAAAGGAGCACTAGAAAATATGATTTCTAGTGCGGTCTTGAATTTGAAGTTCCTGTGGGCAGCCCAGCCGCGAAACTGACAGGAACTTCAAATTCACCGCACTAGCTCCTTGCCATTCCCGATAGGTACAGCAGGACATGTCGCAGGCCGCCGCGCCCAAAGTCAGTTTCGTTTCACTCGGATGTCCCAAGGCGCTGGTCGATTCCGAGCGCATCATCACGCGCCTGCGTGCCGAGGGCTATGAGCTCGCGCGCAAGCACGACGGCGCCGACATCGTCATCGTCAACACCTGCGGTTTTCTCGACAGCGCCAAGCAGGAATCCCTGGGCGCGATTGGCACTGCGATGGCCGAGAACGGCAAGGTCATCGTCACCGGCTGCATGGGGGCGGAGCCGGAAGCGATCGAGCAGGCCTATCCGGGCGTGCTCTCGATCACGGGCCCGCAAGCCTATGAGAGCGTGCTGGAAGCCGTGCACCGCGCGCTGCCGCCGGCGCACGACCCGCATATCGATCTGGTGCCGCCGCAGGGCATCAAGCTGACGCCCCGCCACTATGCCTATTTGAAGATTTCCGAAGGCTGCAACAACCGCTGCAGCTTCTGCATCATCCCGAAGCTGCGCGGCGACCTGGTGTCACGGCCGGCCGACGATGTGCTGCGCGAGGCGGAGCGGCTGGTGAAGGCCGGCGTCAAGGAATTGCTCGTCATCTCGCAGGACACTTCGGCCTACGGCATCGACGTGAAATATGCGGCGAGTCCGTGGAAAGGCCGCGAGGTCCGCGCCAAGTTCATTGATCTCGCCCGCGAGCTCGGCGAGCTCGGCGCCTGGATACGTTTGCAATATGTCTATCCCTACCCGCATGTCGACGAGGTGATCGGCCTGATGGCGGACGGCAAGGTGCTGCCCTATCTCGACATCCCGTTCCAGCATGCGAGCCCAGAGGTCCTGAAGGCCATGAAGCGCCCCGCGGCGCAGGACAAGACGCTGTCGCGCATCAAGGCCTGGCGTGAGCAATGCCCCGATCTCGCGCTGCGCTCGACCTTCATCGTCGGCTTCCCCGGCGAGACCGATTCCGATTTCGCCTATCTGCTCGATTGGCTCGATGAAGCCGAGATCGATCGCGTCGGCTGCTTCAAGTATGAAGCGGTTGCCGGCGCCGCCGCCAACGCGCTGCCAGGCGCCGTGCCCGAAGAGGTCAAGCAGGAGCGCTGGAACGCGCTGATGGCGCGCCAGCAGAAGATTTCCGCGCGCAGGCTCAAGCGCAAGGTCGGCACGCGGCAACAGGTGATCGTCGACGAGGTCGGACCGACGGTGGCGAGGGGCCGCTCCAAGGCGGATGCGCCCGAGATCGACGGTGCGGTCTATCTGTCGAGCCGCCGGCCGCTCAAGGTCGGCGAGATCGTCACCGCGAAGATCGAGCGCGCGGACCAATACGATCTCCACGGCAGCGTCGCCGGTTTCTGACAGCAAGCTTTCCAAACTTTAATCGATCCACGCGATCACGTGCGCCCGCACGCGCGCTGGCGCGGCGCAAGCGGTGCCAGCAGCTTGCAGAAAGAACGACAGAAACAGCTTGAGGGCGCCTGAGCGGGCGCCCTTTTTTGCTGGTGCGCGCAAACCCTCGCCTGCCCCGTTGACGCCATCGGTATAATGGAGGAACATTCCATTATATTGGACGGACGATTGCAAATGGGAAAATCCATCGGCAAGGCCGCGACCAGGCCCGCCACGCCCCCCAAGCCTGACATCGATGCCGCCATCGCAGCGCGCATCCGCAGCCTGCGCGACGCACGCGACTTGTCGATCGAAGCGCTTGCCGAAAAGAGTGCCGTGAGCCGTTCGATGATCTCGCTGATCGAGCGCGGCGAGACCAGCCCGACCGCGGTGCTGCTGGAGAAGCTTGCAGCCGCGCTCGGCACCACGCTCGCCGGCCTGTTCGAGCCGCAGGGCGAGCCGGGAGGGCCGGTCGCGCGCAAAGCCGACCAGCCGCTGTGGCGCGATCCGGCCTCCGGTTATGTCAGACGCAACGTGTCGCCCGCGGGAGCGCCGGTTCAGATCGTCGAGGTCAGCTTTCCCGCGGGCGCCGAGGTTGCCTATGAGACGACGCGGCCCAAGCGCATCCATCACCAGGTCTGGGTGCTTGCGGGCGCGATCGAGGTGACGGTCGGCTCCGAGACGCACCGGCTTGTGGCCGGCGACTGTCTCGCCTTCGTGCTCGACCGTCCAACCCGGTACCGCAACCGGACACGCCAGTCCGCGCGCTATGCCGTCGTCATCGCCGAGGGATAGCCATGAACGCGTGCATTCGGCGTCTCGCTGATCCGACCGAGACGGAAATCGCGCAGCTTTCCGCGGTCTTGATCGATTGCGTCGAGGGCGGCGCGTCCGTGAGTTTCATGCTGCCGCTGTCGGCGGAAAAGTCCCTCACCTTCTGGCGCCGTGTCGCCGCTGATGTTCGCCGGGGTACGCGAATCCTGCTCGTCGCCGAGGACGCGCGAGGCATTGCCGGCACGGTGCAGGTCGCGCTCGAGATGCCCGAGAACCAGCTCCATCGTGGCGACCTGGCGAAAATGCTGGTGCATCGCCGTCTCCGCAACCAGGGCGTTGGCGCGGCGCTGCTGCGCGCCGCGGAAGACGCCGCGCGCGAGGCCGGTTTAAGTCTGCTCGTGCTCGACACAGTGACGGGCGGCGAAGGCGAGCGGCTCTATCAGCGGCTGGGCTGGTGTCGTGTCGGCGAGATCCCGGACTTCGCGCTGTGGCCCGGCGGCGGCTTCTGCTCGACCACCTACTACTACCGCAAGCTCGCCTGAGCGAAGGATCGCACCATGGAGAGCTGGCATGTCGCGGCCGCGCTTCTGAGCGCTGCGTTGCATGCCGGCTGGAATGCGGCGGTGAAGGTAGACCGGCAGCCGCACGGCATCATGACGGCGCAAATGGTGATCGCGGCCGTGATGGTGCTGCCGGCAACGGTCTGGAGCGGGTTGCCGTCGCCTGCGGCGTGGCCGTGGATCGCCGCTTCAACCACGCTGAACATGCTGGCCGTGACCGCGCTGCTTCGGGTTTATGCGCTGTTCGGCTTTGGTATCGGCTATCCCGTGGTCCGCGCGCTGTCGGTGATGCTCGTGGTGCCGATCGCCGCATTGCTCTCGGGCGAGAGACTGTCGGTTTACGGGCTGGGAGGCGTCGGATTGATCGCGCTGGCGCTGGTCCTGCTCGGCCTTGGCAATGACGGTCGCGCGTCCCGGGCCGGCACGCCGCGGGCAGGCTGGTGGATCGTCGTTGCCGGCGTAGCGACGGCGGTCTACGTGATGTGCGACGCCAAGGGCGTGCGCGCGGCCGGCTCGCCCTTCGCCTACGGCTTCGTGATCTGCGTGACGAATGCCGCGGCGATGCTGGCGTTGCAGGCATCGCGCGGCATCAGGCCCTGGCACGTGATGCAGCATCACGGGTTGAAGGCGATCCCGGTCGCCGCGGCATCGGTTGCGTCCTACCTCCTCATCCTCGTGGTTTGGAGCCGCGCGCCAATCGCGCCGGCGGCAGCGCTGCGCGACACCAGCGCGGTGTTCGCACTCCTGATTGCGGTATTCTGGCTGCATGAATCCCTGACCCGCCTGCGCCTCGCCGCGGTGATCTGTGCGGCCGTTGCAATCCCGCTGCTGCGGTGGGCCTGACAACACTCCTTGACATCGGCCACCGTTCGGCTGTATGGCCGCATCCCATGATCTCGTTCCGGACCAAAACCCGCGCCCGCTGCCGCCGTCACGCCCGTGACGCCGATGGGGCGCGCCATGTCCGACGACTGCGCTGAATAGCTAGATCAGCACCGTTTTCGAGAAGGCCGCACCCTCAAAAGTGCGGCCTTCTTGCGTTTTTGCCGGCCGTTTCCCCAAACCTCCAGGAGATCGACATGACCCACGCGACCCATCCGTTCGACGCGCTGATGGAGATCACCGCGCGCCCGAAAACCGTGTTCGTGAAGGGCGAAGGCGCTTATCTCTGGGACGATACCGGCAAGCGCTATCTCGATTTCATCCAGGGCTGGGCGGTGAACTGCCTCGGCCATTCACCGCCTGCGATTGCGGAAGCCGTCGCCGCGCAGGCAAAACTCCTGCTGACGCCGAGCCCGGCCTATCACAACGCGGCGAGCCTGAAGCTTGCGCAGGCGCTGGTCGAAGCGAGCTGTTTCGACCAGGTGTTTTTCGCCAATTCCGGCGCCGAAGCCAACGAGGGCGCGATCAAGCTCGCGCGCAAATTCGGCAGCCTGCACCGAGGCGGCGCATTCGAGATCATCACCTTCGAAGGCGGCTTCCACGGCCGCACGCTGGCGACGATGTCGGCGTCCGGCAAGAAGGCGTTCGAGCCGCTGTTCGAGCCGAAGGTGCCGGGCTTCCGGAAGGCGCGGCTGAACGACATCGGGTCCGTGAAGCAATTGATCTCTGCGAACACGGTTGCCGTGATGCTGGAGCCGATCCAGGGCGAAGCCGGCGTGTGGCCCGCGACCGATGCATTCCTGCGCGAGTTGCGCACGCTGACACGGGAGCATGGCTTGCTGCTGATCGTCGACGAGATCCAGACCGGCATGGGCCGCACCGGCGGCAAGCTGTTCGCCCATGAGCATGCCGGCATCGCGCCGGACATCATGACGCTCGGCAAGGGCATCGGCGGCGGGGCGCCGCTCGCCGCGCTGCTCGCGACCGAGCGCGCCTCCTGCTTCGAGCATGGCGACCAGGGCGGCACGTTCAACGGCAATTCCCTGATGTGTGCGGTCGGCCTTGCCGTGCTTGACCAGGTGGCGCAGCCGGCGTTCCTGAAAGCCGCCGCCGATGCCGGCCTCCATCTCGAAAGCGAATTGCAGAAGCTTTCCGCGCGCCACGGGCTTGGCGATGTGCGCGGGCGCGGCCTGCTGCTTGCGCTCGATTTGAAGCTGCCGATCGGACCCGCGATCGTCGCGCAGGCGTTCGAGGCAGGTCTGCTTCTCAACGCGCCGCAGCCGGACGCGCTGCGCTTCATGCCTGCGCTCAACGTCACCAAGCAGGAGATCGCCGAGATGATCGAAGGGTTGGACGCGATCCTGACCCGCGCCGGCGCCGCCAGGCGCGTCGCATAGGAGGAGATCATGGCGCTCGGTTTGAGGCCGCCGGAGCTGCCGTTGACCGGAAGCTGTCCTTGCAAGGCCGTGCGCTTTGCAGTCACGGCCATGCCGCTCCTCGTCTACGCCTGTCACTGCACCGAGTGCCAGCGTTGGTCGGGCAGCGCCTTCTCGCTGGCGATGCCGGTCGCGGCGCGGCACTTCGCATTGACCCGCGGCGCGCCGAAAGCCTATCGGCGCACCACGGCAGGCGGTATCGAGAGCACGAACTGGTTCTGCGGCGACTGCGGCGGCGGGGTTTTCGGCGAGCGCACAGCACAGCCCGACGTCGTTACCGTCAGGGCCGGCACGCTCGACGACACCTCGTGGCTGCGGCCGGCTGCCCATCAGTACCTGCGCAGCGCCCAGGCCTGGCAGCGTGTGCCAAATCGCGCCGAATGTTTCGAGATCATGCCCAACGATTTCGGGGCGTTAGCAGACCTGTGGGGGCGGATGTGGCGCGTCAATGCGGGGGCCGACTAAGGTGCCGCGCGTCGCCGCCGGTCGACTGTGTTAGGTTTGATGCTCTCGAGCAGCGAGGGCCCAATGATCAAGGTGCTGATGGAGCGGGACCTGCCCGCAGGTTTCGATGTTCTGGACGATGCACAGGCGGCGCGGCATGCGCGTATCGCAGTCGATGCGCTGGCCGCGTTGCTTGGCAAGATGCACTGGCTTTGCACCTATGCGACGGACGACGGGAAGCTGTTCGGCCTCGTTGTCGTTGAAAATGAGCAGGTGATCGAGGATTTCGTGCGAAACGCCGGAATCGACGCCGGTATCAAGATCCATCGCGTCTTGCGCGTTCTCGATCCGTCACTTGCGGCCCCCTCGCAATCGACGGCACGATAGGTCGACAGGTCGTTGGCATCTACGGCTTCAGGATCGACGCGCCCGTGGTGTTGCGGCTCTCGAGGTCGACATGCGCCTTCGCCGCATCCTTCAGCGCATAGGCGTGGTTGATCGGCACGTGCAGCTTGCCGTTGATGACCGCGGCGAACAGCGTGTCCGCGCCTTCGAGCAGTTCGGAGCGCTTGCCGATATAGTCGTTGAGCTTGGGCCGCGTCGCAAACAGCGAGCCGTGGCTGTTGAGCTCGGCAATCGCGAACGGCGGCACCGGGCCCGACGCGTTGCCGAAGCTGACGAACATGCCGCGCGGCCTCAGGCATGACAGCGAGCCCGGAAAGGTCGCCTTGCCGACGCCGTCATAGACGACGTCGCAGAGCTCGTTACGGCTGATCTGCTTCACCCGTGCGACGAAATCCTCTTCGCTGTAGTTGATCACGTGGTCGCAGCCATTGGCGAGCGCGAGCTCGGCCTTGGCGTTGGAGCCGACCGTGCCGATCACATGCGCGCCGAGCGCCCTCGCCCACTGGCATGCGAGCAGCCCGATGCCGCCGGCCGCGGCATGGATCAGGACGCGGTGGTGCGGCTCGACCTTGAAGGTCTTGTGCAGCAGATACCAGACCGTCAGCCCCTTCAGCATCAGCACCGCGCCCTGCTCATAGGTGATGTGGTCGGGCAGCTTGACCAGCCGTTCCCAGGGGATGTTGCGCTCGCCGGTGTAGGCGCCGAGATTGTGGTAGTAGGCGACGCGGTCGCCGGGATGGAAATTCGTCACGCCGGGGCCGACGGCGACGACTTCGCCGGCCGCCTCATTGCCGGGGATGAACGGCACGCCGGGTGCCTTGTAGAGGCCGGTGCGAAAGTAGACGTCGATGAAGTTGAGGCCGACCGCATGCTGGCGGATGCGCACCTCGCCCGGGCCCGGCGCCGGCACGTCGACGGCTTCGTAAACCAGGGCTTCAGGTCCGCCTAGCTTGTGCACGCGCACAGCCTTGGTCATCTGATTTCTCCTTCAAAATTCCTTGGTAAGCGAAAGCCATCGTCGCCGCCTTGTCAACTCGGCGGGGTCACCTTCGCCCGCTTGCGGTTGCGGCGGGCGACCACGTTGAAAAATTCGACCGCGGCCGAGAAGGCGATCGCGAAATAGATGTAGCCGCGCGGAATGTGGAAACTGAATCCGTCGGCGACCAGCGCGACCCCGATCAGCACGAGGAATGCCAGCGCCAGCATCTTGGTGGTCGGATGCTCTGCGACGAATCGCGCGACCGGTCCCGACGACGCATACATGATCAGGCAGGCGATCACGACGGCGGCGATCATGATCTCGAGATCCTGCGCCATGCCGATCGCGGTGATGATGGAGTCGAGCGAGAACACGAGGTCGACGACGATGATCTGCAGTATCACCCAGACGAAGGCGCCGCCGCCCGATCTGCCCTCGCCGGCTTCGTCGCCTGCCTCGACCTCGGCATGGATCTCGTGTGTCGTCTTGGCGATCAGGAACAGTCCGCCACCGATCAGGATGATGTCGCGCCAGGAGAAGTCGAGGCCCTTCACGGTGACGACCGGCTGCGTCAGCCCGATCAGCCACACCAGGAGGCTGAGCAGCAGGATGCGGAACACCAGCGCCAGCGCCAGCCCGATCTGGCGCGCGCGCCTCGCCTGCGCCTTTGGAATGCGCGAGACAATGACCGAGATGAAGATGACATTGTCGATGCCGAGCACGATCTCGAGCGCGGTCAACGTCAATAGCGCGGCCCAGGCTTCCGGGCTGGTGAGCAGGTCGATCATGATTTGAGCGACCGCAGCAGCCGGATTGCGCCATCGCTCGCCACCACATAGGCCGCAATCGCGCACAGCGCGAGCTTGACGGCAAGTCCGACCTGGAAGTCGGCGATCAGCGTGTAGATCCCAAGCACGGTCCAGACCGCGATCAAGGTCAGCGTCAGCCAGCGCAGCCGCACCACCCGCACCGGGTGCAGGACATGGAACGGCGCAAAGGTCAGCGCGATCAGCACCACGGCGACGAGCGTCGACAGCGCCGGCGGCCAATGCAGCAGGAAGAGGTAGAATGCGGCGATGTTCCAGAGGCCCGGAAAGCCGCGGAAATGATTGTCCGCGCTCTTCATGCGCCGATCGGCGAAATACAGCGCGCCGCTGACGACGATGCCGACGCCGACGATCGGGCCGGCAAGCGGCAGCAGAAGGCCGCTCGCGGTGATCGCATAGGCCGGCACGAACACGTAGGTGACGAAGTCGACCACGAGGTCGAGCACGTCGCCGGACCAGTTCGGCTGCAGCCGCACGACGTCGAGCCGCCGCGCGATCGGCCCGTCGGCCGCGTCGATGAGCAGCGCGAGCCCGAGCCACGCAAACATGCTGGCCCAGTGCTCACGCACCGCCTCCAGCATTGCCACCAGCGCAACCCCGGCGCCGAGCGCGGTGAGGACGTGCACGGAGAACGCCGCGGCACGGGCCGCCACGGTCGCTCGCCGGGGGGTGGATGAAAGCACCTGATTCATCGATGGCAGTGTTAACAGGAATCGCTAGTGTGACATTCGTAAAAGGACTCGCGGCGACATGATACGAATGTCAGAACCGGGACACTAGCCTTTGCAGCGCTTGCGGCGTTCGGCCGCTAAAAAGCCGGTGGAACCGATCGAGCCGGCCTTGCGGCTTGAAAATGCCTGAGGAAGTGTCAAATGTGCCGGCATGAACCAGGTATCCGGCTCATTCGATGTGATCGTGGTCGGCGGCGGGCCGGCGGGCCTTTCGGCGGCGATCGCGCTGTCGCAAGCCGGCGCACGCACCGCGCTGATCGCTCGCCGCGCGCCCTATGCCGACAACCGCACCACCGCCCTGCTCGGTGCCTCCGTCGATTTCCTCGACGGGCTCGACGTCTGGCGGCGCTGCCGGGACAAGGCGGCGCCGCTGAAGGCGATGCGGCTGGTCGACGACACCGGGCGGCTGATCCGCGCGCCCGAAGTCAGCTTTGCCTGCGAGGAGATCGGGCTCGACGCCTTCGGCTACAACATCGAGAACCGCGAGCTGGTCGCGGGCCTGGAGCAGCGCGCATCGGAATTGTCCAACCTGACGCGGCTTGATGACGAGGCGGTGACGGTCGATCCGGGCGAGACCGAGGTCGGCATCACGACCGGCGCCGGCGGCGTGGTCACCGGGCGTCTCGTGGTCGGCGCCGACGGACGCCAGTCGCTCTGCCGCGAGGCCGCCGGCATTGGCGTGCATCGCCGTGATCTGCATCAGGCGGCGCTGACCTTCAACGTCGGTCTCGCGCGGCCGCACCGCGACGTCTCGACCGAATTCCACACGCCGGCGGGGCCGTGCGTGTTCGTGCCCCTGCCCGGCAACCGCTGCAGCGTGGTGTGGGTGGCAAGCCCCAAGGAGGCGCAGCGGCTATTCCTGCTCGGCGACGACGAACTGGCCGAGGCCGCGGAGAGGCAATCGCACTCGATTTTCGGCCGCGTCCGCATCGAGGGCGGGCGCCACCTGTTTCCGCTCGCGATCGAGCGTCCGGCCAAATTCGCCGCGCACCGGGTCGCCCTGGTCGGCGAAGCCGCGCATGTGATTCCGCCGATCGGCGCGCAAGGACTCAACATGGGCCTGCGCGACGCCGCCGACATCGCCGACATCGTGCGGGCCGCGCTGGAATGCGGCGAGGATGTGGGCGCGCCCGCGACGCTGCGGCGCTATGATTCCGCGCGCCGCCCCGACGTCGTCAGCCGGACCCTCGCGATCGACTTGGCGAACCGCTCGCTATTGAGCGATCTCCTGCCGCTGCAGGCGGCCCGTGCGGCGGGCCTGCATCTGATCGGCGCGTTCGGCCCGATCCGACGCCTCGCCATGCGCGAGGGATTGGCGCCGTCCTGGCGCTCGGCGGGACGCTCGTCTCGCGGTAGTTAAGGAAAGACGAGCCGGCCGCTCTGGATGAACCACATCACGCTGGTCAGCGTGACGATGGATGCGAACGTGCCGATCAGGACCGCGACGGACGCGGGCTCGACCCAGGTGTCGTTCTGCCGCGCGATCACGAAGACATTGAGCGCCGGTGGCAGCGAAGCCATCAGCACGGCGGTGGCCGCCCATGGCTGGGCGAATGGTCCAAAGGCGAGCATCAGGCCGAACACGATCAGCGGGTGGATCAGGAGCTTGATCGCGATCACGCCGGGAATCTCCCATGGCATGCGCGCGAACGGACGCAGCGCGACCGTCACCCCGAGCACGAACAGCGCCATCGGCGCCGCCGCGTTCTGCAGGAACAACAGCGTATTGTCGACGGCAACCGGCAGGTGAACGTGAAAGCCTGCCGCGAGCGCGCCGGCGCAGGCCGAGACGATCAGCGGGTTGGAGGCGATCTGCCTCACCACGACGGACAGCGCGTGCGACAGTGATGGATGGTCGCGATCGGTGAGCTCGATCAGGAGCGGCACCGCCGCGAACAGGAAGATGCTGTCGCAGCAGAAGATCAGCGCGGTCGGCGCCGCCGCCTTGGCCCCGAGCACGGCGAGCGCCAGCCCCGGACCCATATAACCGATATTGCCGTAGGCGCCGGAAAGCCCCGCCATGGTCGCCTCGCGCAGCGAAAGCCGGCCGACGAAACGGCCCATCGCCAGCGCCAGCACGAAAGCGCTCATGGTGCCGAGCGTCGTCGCGATCAGGAAGGGCGGATTGTTGAGCTCCGCGAACGGCGTTTTCGACATGATGACGAACAGCAGCGCCGGCAGCGAGACGTAGAGCAGGAAGAAGTTCATCCAGGCCAGCCCGGCCTCGGGCAGGCCCTTGGCCTTGCCGCAGGCGAAGCCGATCAGGATCAGCCCGAAATAGGGCAGCGCGAGATTGAGGACGTCGACCATCGGGAAAATCGTCAGATTCACGGGTAATTGCGTGCCGCAACGCCCCGCGCAAGCCCATCGGGAAGATGAAATCGGGCCGCCACCCCTAGTAACGGCCGCACCGATGGTCTATTTCGACAGCATGATCAAAGCAAGAACTGCCAAATTCCAGATCGGGCAGATCGTGCGCCACCGGGTGTTTTCCTTCCGGGGCGTCATCTTCGATATCGATCCGGAATTCAACAACACCGAGGAATGGTGGCTGTCGATCCCGGAAGAGGTTCGGCCGCACAAGGATCAGCCGTTCTATCACCTGCTCGCAGAGAATTCCGAGACCGAATACGTCGCCTACGTGTCCGAGCAGAACCTGCTGCCGGACGATTCCGGCGAGCCCATCCGCCATTCGCAGGTGTCGGAGATCTTCGTCAAGGACAAGGCGGGCGGCTACCGTCCGCGCAATTCATCGCTGAACTAGCTGACCGCGAAAACGGAAATCAGCCAACAAAAAGGGCGCCGCATGGGGCGCCCTTTCGTTTTCGCGGGATACGGTCCCGCTCAATTGCTTGGCTTGGCCGCTGCGGGAGCCGCGCCCGCTCCGCCCTGGGTCCCCTCGAGCTTCTTGCGGGTTTCGTCGGCGCGCTTCTGCAGCTCTTCCTGCAGCTTCCTCTGGGTCTCCTCGAACACCTTCGGATCGGTCGGCGGGCCGTCGAAGGCCTTGGCGAATTCGCCAAGCGGCAGCGGCAACGTCAGCGGCGCGCCGTTGGAGTTGATTGCCTGAACGACGAGGTTCTGGCCCTTCTTCATGCTCGCGAGCAGTTCCGGGGTCGCCTCGTAATCCGACATGCAGCCATTGGCGAAGCAGATCACGTAGGGCGACTGCTGTGGCTGGTTGTTGTCGACGATGATCCGGGTTCCATGGACGAGCTGCATGCCGAGCGGCAGCGTCACGCGCAGGATCTTCTTGGGCTCGCCTTCCGGCTCGATGATGACGGCGGCGATCACGGGCTGGCCGGACTCGATGCGCCCGTCCTTGCCGGTGAAGCAGACCTGCTTGGCGTTGGCGTCCTGGCCCTTCAGGCAGAACTTGGTCCAGGGTGCATAAATGAGCTGCACCTGCTGGTCCTGCGGCTGCCCCTGCGGAGGCTGGCCGGCAGGCGCTTGCGCCTGGGCTCCGTTTGCCGGCGGTTGCGCGGGGGCCTGGGCGGCCGGCGCGGGTGCCGCAGGAACCTTGGGCGCCGCCTTCGGGGCAGCCTTCTTCGGGGCCGCGGGGGCCGGCGCCGGCGTCTGGGCCTGAGCGTCGAGCGCGAGGGGAACGGCCAGCACGGTCGCCGCCACCAGGGCGAGAAGGCGTCCACGCGGCCGGCTCGGCGCGGCCAAGATACGGAAATTCATTGCGGAAAACCCTTTCTGAACGGGAGGCACCCGAAACCCCTGCAGGCACCAGATCTGGCCGCTTCGCGCGGGCTGTCTCCTCGTCAATTAAGGCGGATACGTGACCGGCCCGCGATCAGGCTCGATCGCCCGCCTTCATACAGCGGTGAACGAAAAGATCAATGCCGACAAGCATCTTTGGACAGGGTCATCCACCTTGACCGGATCGCCATGTTAAAAGCCGACGGTGAGCCGTTCCGAATCAAATCCGTGCGCGTTCTCATCCGTCTTTCGGCGCATGTGCGGGCGTAATGCGACCGGCGCGCTGGCGCTGGCCTTCGGTCTCGTGATCGCCGCTTCCGGCGCGGCGCAGGCCGGCCAAAGCTACGCCATCGCGATGCATGGGGCGCCTGCGCTGCCGGCCGGTTTCGACCACATGCCCTACGCCAATCCCGATGCCCCGAAAGGTGGCCGGCTGGTATGGGCGCTGCCCGGCGCTTTCGACAGCCTCAATCCGCTCATCGTCAAGGGCTCGGCGGTGCAGCAGATTCGCGGCTACGTGGTCGAGAGCCTGATGGCGCGCGGCTATGACGAGCCCTTCACGCTCTACGGTCTGATCGCGCAGAGCGTCGAGACCGACGATGCGCGCAGCTACGTCACCTTCCACATCGATCCGCGCGCCCGCTTCTCCGACGGCACGCCCGTGCTCGCCGACGACGTTCTCTTCTCATGGGCGTTGATGCGCGACCACGGCCGTCCCAATCACCGCCAGTTCTATTCCAAGGTGGCCAAGGGCGAGGCGCTCGATCCGCTCACCGTGCGCTTCGATCTCGGCGGCGGCGGCGACCGCGAGCTGCCGCTGATCATCGGGTTGATGCCGGTGCTGCCGCGCCAAGCGACCAATGTCGCGACCTTCGAGGAGACCAGCATGACCGCGCCGGTCGGCTCCGGTCCCTACCGCGTCAGCGCGGTCAGGCCCGGCGCAAGCGTGACGCTGACGCGCAACCCCGATTATTGGGGCCGCGATCTGCCCGCCAACCGGGGCTTGTGGAATTTCGACGAGATCAGGCTCGATTTCTACCGCGAGGCGAACGGCCAGTTCGAGGCGTTCAAGCGCGGCCTGTACGATTTCCGCGTCGAGACCGAGCCGCTGCGCTGGCATGAAGGCTATGATTTTCCGGCAGCGCGCAATGGCGACCTGATCCGCGAGGCGATCAAGACCGGCATGCCGCGGCCGTCGGAGTTTTTCGTCTTCAATACCCGCCGCCCCGTGTTTTCCGATATCCGCGTGCGTCGCGCCCTGACGCTGCTGTTCGACTTCGAGTGGATCAACCGCAACTATTTCTTCGGGCTCTATTCGCGAAGCCCAAGCTATTTCGCGGGCTCCGAGCTGTCGGCCGCCGGAAAGCCCGCTGATGAACGCGAAAAGGCGCTGCTCGCGCCGTTCGCCGCGCAGATCCCGCCCGATATCATGGATGGCAGCTACCATCTTCCGGTCACCGACGGATCGGGCCGCGACCGCGCGACATTGCGCGCCGCGCTGACCCTGCTGGCGGAGGCCGGCTACGCGCTCGACGGCGCGGTGCTGCGCCAGCGCACGACGCGCGCGCCGCTTGCCTTCGAGATCCTGGTGACGAGCCGCGACCACGAGCGCATCGCGCTTGCCTATCAGCGCGACCTCAAGCGCGCCGGCATCGAGGCTTCCGTGCGCGTCGTCGATCCCGTGCAGTTCGACCAGCGCAGGCTCGCCTTCGACTTCGACATGATCCCGAGCCGCTGGGACCAGTCGCTGTCGCCGGGCAACGAGCAGTCGTTCTACTGGGGCAGCGAAGCCGCCGATCTGCAGGGCACGCGCAACTACATGGGCGCCAAGAACCCGGCCATCGATGCGGCGATCGCGGCAATCCTGGCGGCGCGGGAGCGGCCGGCTTTCGTCTCGGCGGTCCGCGGGCTCGATCGCGTCCTGATGTCCGGCGTCTATACGATCCCGCTTTATAATATCGGCGAGCAATGGATTGCGCGCTGGAATCGGATAGAACGGCCGTCAAGGACCGCCCTCACCGGCTATCTTCCCGAAACCTGGTGGTACAAACCGGACGCTGCTGCGAAGTGAATGTCGTGAATCCCGCCAACGTATCGCCGACGCTGGACGTCCTGTTTCAACGCATCCTGGCGCGCAAGCCGGATGCGCCGGCGCTGATCGATCCGCTCAACAAGCCGCGCATCACCGGCCAGGCGCCGCTGCGGCTCAGCTACCGCGAGGCGGATCGCGCGATCACGGCGCTATCAGCGCATTTCATCGAGGCCGGGCTGCCGGCCAATTCCATCATCGGCGTGCAACTGCCGAACACGGTGGAGTTTGCATTGACGGTGCTGGCCGCGCATCGCGCCGGGCTCGTCGTGGCCGTGCTGCCGCAGCTCTGGCGCCATGCCGAACTGGTCGCAGCCCTCAACCGCACCGCGGCACGCGCCATCGTCACCTCGAGCACCATCGACGGCGTCGCCTATGCCGAGCTCGCGATGAACGCCGCGGCCGAGGCCTTCTCGATCCGCCATGTCTGCGGTTTCGGCACCGACCTGCCCGACGGCATGGCATCGCTGGACTACGCGATCGCCAATCCATCGACCACGTCCCGCACGGTGATCCAGGACGGCCGCAAGGCGGCGCTGGTGTCCTTCGACGTCACGCCGCAGGGTTTTCGGCCGGTGCCGCGTCCCCATCTCAGCCTGATCGCCGGGGGGCTGGCGATTTCGCTGGAGAGCGACATCCCGCAGGGCGCAACGCTGATGTCCGGCTTTTCGCCGATGTCGTTTGCAGGGCTCACCTCCTCGCTGGTCGCGTGGCTGCTCTCCGGCGGTACGCTGGTGCTGCACCATCCCTTCGAGACCGACGTGCTGGAGCAGCAGATCAACGAGGAGCGCTGTGACACGCTGGTGGTGCCGGCGCCGCTGGCGCTCCGGCTCGACGAGCTCAACATCGCTGCGCGCATGCCGAGCCTCTCCAACGTCGTCGGGCTGTGGCGGGCGCCCGAGCAGGTCACCTCGAGCCCCGATTGGACCGCGCGACAGGCATCGCTGACCGACGTCTATCTGTTCGGCGAGGCCGGGCTGTTCGGCGCGCGCCGCGGCGCCGACGGTGTGGCGGCACCGGTCAAGCCGGGATCGCATGGCACGCGGCGCGAGCTGCCGGGCTCGTCGATCTCAGGCGAAATCCTTGTGACGCCGAAGGGCACGTTGGGCTTGCGCGGGCCGATGGTGGTGGTCTCCGCCTATGCGCCGCCCGCGCCGCCGCCAGATCTTTCGCTAGCCCAGGCGCCACGCGACTATGTCGACACCGACTATGCCGCGCGGATCGATCGCACGACCGGCGCCATCAACATCACCGCGCCACCTTCCGGGATTGTCACCGTCGGCGGCTACCGCTTCCTGGCGCATGACCTGCAGGAATGGGGACGCCGGCTCGGACAGGGGGCGTTGCTCACGGCGCTGCCCGACCGTCTCAGTGGCCATCGCTTGGCCGGGCGCGCACCCGATAACGCGCGCGCCCGCGAAGCGCTCCTAGAACTTGGCCTCAACCCCCTGATGGTAGAGGCTTTTCGGGACCGGGCGGGTGCGCCGTGAGCTGCCACCCGAAGAGCGCGTTGACGCGCCATTAAGCGCGGCGACCTAGGATCATCGCTCCCTCATTTGTAGCGCTTTTCGCTCGATGTCCCAGCCGGGTCCCATCATCGTCCTGTCGGAAGCCGGGCGGCCGTCCTTTGCCAAGGCGCTTGAAGAAGCCGCTTTGTTTCCGCTCGTCGATGCGACCTGGCTCGATGCCTCGCGCGCGATCGACCTGGTGCAGCCCGCCGCCGTGGTCGCCGCCGTCTCCGAGGCGGTCGAATTGCGGCTGCAGACCCTGGCGCGGCAGATCGCCGCCCGCCAGCCCTGCCTGCCGCTGGTGGCTGTCGATCCCGACATCGCACTTCCGCAAAATGTGCTGCCGTTCGGACAGGCTGGCGGCCAGCCCGATCGCCTGATCAGGCGTCTCAACGCGGCGCTGCGGGTACGTGCGCTGCATGCGACCGTGATGCGGCGGCTCGACGCTGCGGGCCAGGTCGAGCTTGCCGGGATCGATCCGGTACGCGAGGCGACGGTGCTCCTGATCGGCCGCGGCGGCCCCTACCCCGCGCTGTCGGTCGCGCTTGGCGAGCGGATGGGCCTGGTCGGGGCGCTCAGCATCGAGGCGGCCGCCAAACATCTCAACAGCCGTGACATCGACGGCATCGTGCTCGGCGACGGTTTCACGGCGCGGGTCAGGGACGCCTTCCTCACCGTGCTGTCGGAAGATCCGCGCTTCCGCAACCTGCCCGTCATCCTCACCTCGCGCGAGCTTGCGCCTGGCTACGAGCTGCCGAACCTCGAAATCATCAGCGGCGATGCTGCGCGCATCGCGACCAATGCCCTGCCGCTGATCCGCCAGCACGCGTTCGAAGCGCGGCTCGCCCGCACGCTGCGTTCGATCGACGCCGGCGGGCTGCTCGACCCGCGCTGCGGGCTTTTGACCGCGGAGGCCTTCAGCCGCGATTTCGCGACCGCCCTCTACCAGACCGCGGCACGCGGCGCCGCGCTTTCGGCGGCGCGCTTTGCCTTCGATGCAGAGGAGGAGCGCGCGGAGTTCGACGGCGCGCGCATCATCAGCCGTCTGATGCGTCAGATGGATTTCGGAGCGATGCAAGCGGATGGGTCCGTCGTCGTGGTGTTTCCCGAAACCGATCTGCGCGATGCGCACATGATCGCGCGGCGGCTGTCGGCGGTGATGCGCCACACCGCGCATGGCCGGCGCGGCACGCGCTGCGAGCCGGCGGTCACCGTCGCGACCATGATGCCGAACGATACGGCGAAGTCGCTCCTGGCACGGCTGTGCGACGACGCGCAGCGCGCCGTGTCCTGATCCTTTCAATCCCATCGAGGAACATTTGTTCCTGCCTCCGCATTGTAGCCGGCGCAAACCGCGCGACTGGAGGACAAGATGCAGAAAATCGTATTGATCACGGCTGCGCTTGCAATGCTCGCAAGCCCGGCTCTCGCTGAGGAATCGAAAACCACTGGCAACGCTCCGGCGGAAGCCAAGTTCTCGACGGTGTCAAAGGACGAGATGTTCTCGTCGAAGCTCAAGGGACTCAACGTCTATAATCAGAAGGACGAGTCGATCGGCGAGATCACCGACCTCGCGATCAAGAACCACCAGGTCGACGCGCTGATCCTGTCGGTCGGCGGCTTCCTCGGCTTGGGCGAGCACTACGTCGCGGTGTCGCCGGCGTCGGTCAACGTCCGCTATGACGAGAAGAACAACAAGTGGCTGGCGTCGATGAACACCACCAAGGACGCGCTGAAGGCCGCGCCGGAATTCAAATATCCGAAGTGAGCTTTCCGCGTTGCAGCCGCCGGCCGCGATGCCGGCGGCTTTTTCATGCCGCCTTCTTGCTTGCCGCGAGATTGGCCAGTTGCCGCAGGATGTCGGTGGTGCCGGCGAGCCGCTCTTCAGGCGTCTCCCAGTCCTGGAAGAACACCACCTTCATGTCAGGCCGCACTTTTGCGGCCTGGCCGTGCTGGCGGATGAAGGCGACCAGCCGCTCCGGATGCGCAAAGCTGTTGTCGCGGAAGGTGATGACACAGCCCTTCGGGCCGGCATCGACCTTCTCGACATTGGCGCGCCGGCAGTAATTCTTGATCGCGGCGACCTTGAAGAGATAGCGCGCTTCGTCCGGCAGCACGCCGAAGCGGTCGCGCAGCTCGGCCGCGAAACTGTCGATCTCCTCATCGGTCTCGAAATCGGCCAGCCGTCGATAGAGCGACAGCCGCACCGACAGGTCCGAGACGTAATCCTCGGGGATCAGCACCGGCATGCCGATCGTGATCTGCGGCGACCAGCGCTCGGCCACCGGCTCGACGATACCGGCCTTCAGGTTGACGATCGCCTCCTCCAGCATCTGCTGGTAGAGCTCGAAGCCGACCTCCTTGATGTGGCCGGACTGTTCCTCGCCGAGCAGGTTGCCGGCGCCGCGGATGTCGAGGTCGTGGGAGGCGAGCTGGAAGCCCGCGCCGAGCGTCTCCAGCGACTGCAGCACGCCGAGCCTTCGCTCGGCCTGCGGAGTGATCTTCTCGCGCGCCGGCAGCGTGAACAGCGCATAGGCGCGCAGCTTCGAACGCCCGACCCGGCCGCGCAATTGATAGAGCTGGGCGAGGCCGAACATGTCGGCGCGATGCACGATCAGCGTGTTGGCGTTGGGGATGTCGAGTCCGGACTCGATGATCGTGGTCGACAGCAGGACGTCGTATTTGCCGTCGTAGAAGGCGGACATGATGTCCTCGATCACGGTCGGCGGCATCTGGCCATGGGCGACGGCGACCTTCATCTCCGGCACGTTCTTGTCGAGGAAATCCTTGACGCCGGCGAGATCCTCGATGCGCGGCACGACATAGAAGGCCTGGCCGCCGCGGTAGCGCTCGCGCAACAGCGCCTCGCGGATCATCAGGGGGTCGTGCGGCGCAACGAAGGTGCGCACCGCGAGCCGGTCGACCGGAGGTGAGGCGATGATCGAGAGCTCCCGCACGCCGGTCAGCGCGAGCTGGAGCGTACGCGGGATCGGGGTGGCGCTGAGCGTCAGCACGTGCACCTCGGCGCGGAGCTGCTTCAGCCGCTCCTTGTGGCTGACCCCGAAATGCTGCTCCTCGTCGACGATCAGAAGGCCGAGATCCTGGAACTTGATCGCCTTGCCGAGCAGCGCGTGGGTGCCGACGACGATGTCGATCGAGCCGTCGGTGATCCCCTTCTTGACCTGCGTCAATTCCTTCGCCGCGACCAGGCGCGAGGCTTGGGCGACGCGGACCGGGAAGCCGCGGAAGCGCTCGGTGAAGGTCCTGGTGTGCTGGCGCGCCAAAAGCGTGGTCGGCACCACGACCGCGACCTGCTTGCCGTCGAGCGCGACGGCAAAGGCGGCGCGCAGGGCGACTTCGGTCTTGCCGAAGCCGACGTCGCCGCAGATCAGCCGGTCCATCGGCCGGCCGCTTTCGAGATCCTGCAGCGTTGCGGTGATGGCGCCGAGCTGGTCCTCGGTCTCGTCGTAGGGGAAACGCGCGCAGAACTCGTCATAGACGCCCGCCTGCACCGGCAGCTTCGGCGCCTCGTGCAGCATGCGCTCGGCCGCGATCTTGATCAGCTCGCCCGCGATCTGGCGGATGCGGTTCTTCAGCTTCGCCTTGCGCGCCTGCCAGCCGCTGCCGCCGAGCCGGTCGAGCTCGACATTGGCCTGGTCCGAGCCGTAGCGCGACAGAAGCTCGATGTTCTCGACCGGCAGGAACAGTTTGGTCTCGCCGGCATAGCGCAGTTCGAGACAGTCGTGCGGCGCGCCGGCGACATCCAGCGTCTGCAGTCCGACGAAGCGGCCGATGCCGTGATCGACATGGACAACGAGATCGCCGGCGCTGAGGCTCGTCACCTCCGAGATGAAATTCTCGAGCTTGCGGCCCGCCTTGCGCGGTCGCACCAGGCGGTCGCCCAGGATATCCTGCTCGCTGATGACGGCGACGTTTTCCGTCTCGAAGCCGCTCTCCATGCCGAGCACCGCCAGCATGGTCTCGTTGCGCGGCGTCGCCTGCACCATGCGCCAGGTGTTGACGCTGGCGAGGTTCGAAAGCTTGTGGTCCGACAGCATGCTGCGCATGCGGTCGCGCGAGCCTTCGCTCCACAGCGCGACCACCACCTTCTTGCGGCTTGCCAGCAGCGCGTGGATATGGCCGACCACGGCCTCGAACACGTTGACGTTGCTGTCGTTGCGTTCGGGCGCGAAACTGCGCCCCTGCCGCGCGCCGATGTCGATCACGTTGTCGGATTCAGGCACCGCGAATGCCGTCAGCCGCGCCAGCGCGGCGTCGCCGAGGTGCCGGCTCCACTCCTCTTCGGTGAGATAGAGCCGGTCCGGTGGCAATGGCTTGTAGATTGCGCCTCCTGACGGATGCGCCAGCGCCTCGCGCCGCGCCTCGTAATAGTCGGCAATCTGCTTGAAGCGTTCGTGCGCGGCGTCCTCGCCCTGCGGCTCGATCACGACGGGGGCGTCGCCAAGATAATCGAACAGGGTGTCCATCCGCTCCCAGAACAGCGGCAGCCAGTGCTCCATGCCGGGATGGCGGCGGCCTTCGCTGACCGCCTCGTAGAGCGCATCGTCGCGCTCGGGCGCGCCGAACTCGGCGACATAGCCCATCCGGAAGCGGCGGATGGTCTCGGTGACGAGCTGGAACTCGGAGATCGGCACCAGATCGAGCGAGCGCATGTCGAGCAGCGTGCGCTGGGTCTCGGCATCGAAGGAGCGGATCGATTCCAGGCTGTCGCCGAAGAAATCGAAGCGCACCGGCTGGTCGAGCCCGGCCGGGAACAGGTCGAGGATGCCGCCGCGCACGGCATATTCGCCGGGCTCTCGCACGGTGGAAGCGCGGTTGTAGCCGTTGTGCTCCAGCCAGGCGATGACCGAATCCATCGGCACCACGTTGCCGGGGGCGACCGACAGCGCTTGCGCCGCCACCGCCTCGCGCGCCGGCACCCGCTGCACGATGGCGTTCACCGTGGTCAGCACGATCAGCGGCTTGTCGCTGCCTGTCAGCCGCGACAGCCGCGCCAGCGTGGTCAACCGCTGTGCCAGGATGCCGCCATGCGGCGACACCCGGTCGTAGGGCTGGCAGTCCCAGGCCGGGAACTGCATGACGGTGAGGTCAGGCGCGAAGAATTCCAGCGCGCGCGCCAATTGCTGCATGCGCCCGCCGTCGCGGCAGACCACGGCGAGACTTACCGCCGGCCGCTTCGGGCGCGCTGCGATCGCGCGCGCCAGGTCGGAGACGACGAGACCTTCGGAGCCCTCGGCGACATTGGCGAGCGTTAGCGCCCGGCCAGGGGCGAGCCGTTCGGCGGGCGACTTGTGCTGCGGCTTCATTGGTCGCGTTCCACGGCGCGGAACGCCTTGATGCGGTCGAACAATGCGCTCTGGTATTCGGCGGCAAGCGGCCTGTCGCCGGTCAGGGCTGCGTAGAGATCGGGATCGGGCACCTCGATCAGGTGCTCGAACTGCGCCAGTTCCGCGTCGCTGAGATCGGTGATCGCCGCATCGGCGAAGCGCCCGAGAATAAGGTCCATCTCGCGCGTGCCGCGGTGCCAGCAGCGAAACAAGAGCCGCTTGCGGCGGTCATCGAGCCCGCCGCTCGATCGTGTCGATCCCGTCATCGGTCAAAAATCCATTTCAACGCCAAAAGCCCGGACGTGCCGGGCGGGGGTGATATAGCGATCGTTCGCGGCGCTGTCAGCAGGTCGCCAAGCAGAACCGCCCGGCTGCGTCGTCATGGCCGGGCATAGCCGCGCCCCGAGGGCAGCTCGCTTCCGCTCGCCCAAGACCCGGCCAATCCACCGCTCGGCCACAAAAAAAGACGTGGATGCCCGGCCCAAGGCCGGGCATGACGGTAAGGAACGGTCTTAGGTTTCCCGATGCGTCCCGCTTTGCTCAATCCGCTGTTTGCCCCGGTCACCCGCCTCTCCGGCGTCGGCCCGAAGCAGGACAAGCTGCTGCGCTATCTGCTCGATCGCGATGATACCCCGCGGCTGATCGATCTCCTGCTGCACCTGCCCTCCAACGTGATCGACCGCCGCGCACGGCCAAAGATCCGCGACGCCGCGCCGGGAACCATGGTGACACTGGAGGTGACAGTCGACCGGCATCGGCCGCCGCCGCCACGCAACCGGCGGGTGCCCTATCTCGTCTATGCCAGCGACGACACCGGCGACGTCGTGCTGACCTATTTCCGGGGCCAGCCGGACTATGTCGAAAAGCTCTTGCCGGTGGGCGCCAAGCGCTACGTGTCGGGCACGCTGCAGATCTACGACGGCGTGCCTCAGATCGTGCATCCGGACCGCGTGGTCGACGAAGCCGGCTTTGCAAAACTGTCCGGGATCGATCCGGTCTATCCGCTGACCGAGGGGCTTGCGCTCGGCTCGCTCAAGCGCGCCATCGCAGCCGCCTTGCAGCGGATGCCCGAGCTGCCCGAGTGGATCAGCCCGGACGTGCTGCGCCGCTGCCATTTTCCGCCGTTCCGGGAGGCAGTGACCCGCGTCCATGTCCCGGTCGAGCTGACCGACGTGCTGCCCGACCATGCCTACTGGTCGCGGCTTGCCTTCGACGAGCTGCTCGCCGGCCAGCTCGCGCTGGCGCTGGTGCGCGCGCAATTGCGCCGGCCCGCGGGCAACCGCCACGCCGGCGACGGCCATCTGCGGCGCAGGATCATCGACGCCCTGCCCTACGCGCTGACGCCCTCGCAGCAAAAGGCGGCGGCGGCGATCGCGGAGGATCTGCGTCAGCCGGTGCGCATGCTGCGGCTGTTGCAGGGCGATGTCGGCTCCGGCAAGACGGTGGTGGCGCTGCTGGCAGCGGCCGCGGTGGCGGAAGTCGGCCGGCAGGCGGCGCTGATGGCGCCGACCGAGATCCTGGCGCGGCAACATGCCAAGACCATCGCGCCGCTGGCCGAACGCGCCGGAATTCGCGTCGCGATCCTCACCGGCCGCGAGAAAGGCAAGGAGCGCCGCGAATTATTGGCCCGGCTCGAGGCCGGCGAGATCGATCTCCTGGTCGGCACGCATGCGCTGATCCAGGACGACGTCATCTTCAAGGCCCTGGCGCTTGCCATCGTCGACGAGCAGCATCGTTTCGGCGTGCGCGAGCGTCTCGCGCTGACCTCGAAGGGCGAAGCGGTCGACGTGCTGGTGCTCAGCGCAACCCCGATCCCGCGCACGCTGGTGCTGACCTATTTCGGCGACATGGATGTCTCGGAATTGCGGGAGAAGCCGGCCGGCCGCCAGCCGATCGATACCCGCGCGGTTCCGGCGAGCCGGATCAGCGAGGTGGTCGACGCCGTCGGCCGCGCGCTCGCTGCTGGAAAGCGTGTCTACTGGATCTGCCCGCTGGTCGAGGAATCCGAGGCCGAGGGCACCGATCATCTGACCAACGCGACTAAGCGCTTCGAGAGCCTGCAAAAGCGCTTCGGCGACCAGGTCGGTCTCGTGCACGGCCAGATGAAGGGCGCGGAGAAGGACCGCGTGATGGCGCAGTTTGCATCAGGCGAGATCGGGCTCCTGGTTGCGACGACAGTGGTCGAGGTCGGCGTCGACGTTCCCGCCGCGACCATCATGGTGATCGAGAACGCCGAGCGCTTCGGGCTCGCGCAACTCCACCAGTTGCGCGGCCGCATCGGCCGCGGCTCGGAAGCCTCCACCTGCCTCCTGCTCTACCGCGAGCCGCTGAACGAGATGTCGAAGGCGCGGCTCTCCGTGATCCGCGAAACCACGGATGGTTTCCGCATCGCTGAGGAGGACCTTAAGCTGCGCGGCGAAGGCGACGTGCTCGGCGTGCGCCAGAGCGGCCTTCCCGGCTACCGGATCGCCCGGCCGGAGGTGCATGGACAGCTGATCAAGCAGGCGCGCGAGGACGCGCTACGCATCATGAAGGAGAACCCGAAGCTTGCGGGCAAGCAGGGCGAGGCGTTGCGCGTTTTGCTTTATCTGTTCGAGCGCGACGAGGCGATTCCGCTGATCGGCGCGGGGTAGATCGAGGTGACGTCGTTGCGGGATGCGCGAAGCGCAAACCTCACGCGCGTAGTTGCGCCGGCGGGGAACCTCGAGATTCCGGGCTCGCTCGTCTTACTCGCGCCCCGGAATGACGCTTCGCCTCACTCCACCTTCGCTGGCTGCGGCTGCAGGGGTCTCGCGCTGTTGGCCGCGCGCGCGGCATTGGCCATGCCGGCAAGGGCTGCGACCTTCTTCTGCGGATCGGAGCCCGGCTGCACCACGCCCGCCGACATGATCAGGGTTGCGGCATCTTCCGTGCTCATCTCGACCTCGATGATCTTGCTCTTCGGCACGTAGAAGAAGAAGCCGGTGGTCGGGTTCGGCGCGCAGGGCAGAAAAACCGAAATGTGCTCCTCCTGCCCCGGCAGGCTCCGCGACACCTCCGGGCTTGGCGATTGCGAGATCAGCACGATCGACCACATGCCGGGCGAGGGAAACTCGACAAGGCCAACGCGGCGGAAGCTCGAGCCATGGCCGGAGAACAGCGTTTCGAACACCTGCTTCAAACCGCGATAGATCGCGCGCACCGCCGGGATGCGCCCAAGGATCTTTTCGCCGAGGTCGACTAGCGTGCGGCCGATCAGGTTCGCGGTGAGGAAACCGAGCAGTGTCAGCGCAATCACGGCGACGATCAGCCCGGAACCCGGTAGGCCGAACGGCAGGTAGGTCTCCGGGCGATAGGCGATCGGCACGAACGGCCTGACCAGCCCGTCGACCCAGGTGACGAACCACCAGGTCAAATAGAAGGTAATTGCAATCGGGCCGGCCACGACGAGGCCGGTGAGGAAATACTTGCGGAAGCGGGCCATCAGGCCCGATGGAGCGGCCGGTGGCTGCTCGCCGGGGGTAACCGGCGGGGGTAGATCGGGGGTCATTCGGGTTCCAAATCGGTCCAGAATGTCAGTTAGGGTCTTCTAGCAGGTTTTGGAAGACCACCGCGACCATTAGACCGCGACCGCGTTACTCAACCGTGACGGATTTGGCCAGGTTGCGCGGCTGATCGACGTCTGTCCCCATCACCACCGCGGTGTGATAGGCGAGCAACTGCACCGGCACGGCGTAGACCATCGGCGAGAAAGTAGCTGCCATGTCCGGCAGCACGATCGTAACCAGCGACTGCATGGCGGCCTCCGCCGCACCCTTGGCGTCGGTCATCAGGATGATGTTGCCGCCGCGCGCCGCAACCTCCTGCATGTTCGAGACGGTCTTTTCGAATACGCCGTCATGCGGCGCGATCACCACGACCGGCACGTTCTCGTCGATCAGCGCGATCGGACCGTGCTTGAGCTCGCCGGCGGCATAACCCTCGGCGTGGATGTAGGAGATTTCCTTCAGCTTCAGCGCGCCTTCGAGCGCCAGCGGGAAGCTGGTGCCGCGCCCGAGATAGAGCACGTCCTTGGATTTCGCGAGCTCGCGCGACAGCTTTTCGATCTGCGCCTCGGTCGCAAGTGCGGCCGCCATCAGGCGCGGGATTTCGATCAGGCCGCGGACCAGTTTCGCTTCGTCCGCATCGGACAATTCGCCCCGCGCCTTGCCGGCCGCGATCGCCAGCGCCGCCAGCACCATGAGCTGGCAGGTGAAGGCCTTGGTCGAGGCGACGCCGATCTCGGGTCCGGCGAGCGTCTGCACCACGGTTTCGCTTTCCCGGGCGATCGTCGAGGTCGGCACATTGACGACGGAGAGCGTATGCAGCCCCTGCGCCTTGGCGTAGCGCAGCGCCGCCAGCGTGTCGGCGGTCTCGCCCGATTGCGAAATGAAGATCGCGAGATCGCCCTTGTGCAGCGGCGCCTCGCGGTAGCGGAACTCGGAGGCGATATCGATCTCGACCGGCACGCGCGCCAGCCGCTCGAACCAGTATTTGGCGACATAGCCGGCATAGTTCGCGGTGCCGCAGGCGGTGATCGAGATGTGCCGGATATCCTTGAAATCGAACGGCAGCTTGATCGGCAGCGCGACGCGCTCGGTCGCCATGTCGACATAACGCGCCAGCGTGTGGCCGACCACTTCCGGCTGCTCGTGGATCTCCTTCGCCATGAAATGGCGGTAGTTCGCCTTGTCGACCAGGAAGGACGAGGCGCCCGACTTCAGCACCTCGCGGTTCACCACCGCGCCGTGCGCGTCGTGGATCACGGCGACCTCGCGGGTCAGCACCACCCAGTCGCCGTCCTCGAGATAGCTGATGGTGTCGGTGAAGGGCGCGAGCGCAATCGCGTCCGAGCCGAGATACATCTCACCGTCGCCATGGCCGACCGCGAGCGGCGAGCCCTTGCGGGCGCCGATCAGGAGATTGTTGTGGCCCCTGAACAGGAAGGCAAGCGCGAACGCACCCTTGAGCCGCGGCAGCGACGCCTTCACTGCTTCCTGCGGCGACAATCCCTTCAAAAGATACGAGTTGACGAGATGGGCGACCACCTCGGTATCCGTCTCGCTGTCGAATCTCGCACCGCTCTTTTCCAGCTCGAGCCGCAGCTCGCGGAAATTCTCGATGATGCCGTTGTGGACGACCGCGACATTGTCGGTCGCGTGCGGGTGGGCGTTGCTCTCATTCGGCTTGCCGTGCGTGGCCCAGCGCGTGTGCCCGATGCCGCTATGGCCGGACAACGGATCGGCGCGCAGCCGTGCCTCGAGGTTTTTCAGCTTGCCCTCGGCGCGGCGGCGATCGAGATGATCGCCCTCGAGCGTGGCGACGCCCGCGGAATCATAGCCGCGATATTCGAGGCGCTTGAGCGAATCGACCAGTTGCTCCGCGACGGGAGCGCGACCGAGAATGCCGATGATGCCGCACATGTCGGATCAATATCCCCCAATCGACTAAATTGCGTCGAAAACCCGCGCCTCTCTTAGCGAAAATCGAAAGGCCGCTGATACTCAATAATTATTGCGGATTGAGACACTATTAAGCGGAAGCCTTAACGGGCGTTTCTGCCTCGCAATGGAGGCTCGCCAAATGAAGGATGCCACCAATCGCTCACAAGTCCGCAAGGGCACAGTCTACCGGCACGCACGGGCCGAAGAGACCTTCGGCACGCATCTGGCGCACTGGCCGCCGCCGCTGCTCGCGCAGGCGGCCCAGCCGCTCATCATCAAGCACCGACCGGGCGAGCCGGCCAAGCGCGCCACGTCGCGGGGCTGGCGCCTGACGCGGGCTATTTTCGCTGAATTCGCCGACGAGGGATAGGGCTTTGACGGCTCGTCACTTGCCTTTCGGCGTCTTGTCGCGGGTCTTCAACTCGCGATAGCGCGTCGCTCCCCCCTCGCGATTGCTCTGTGGACTGCGCTCGACCGCCATGGCGTTCTCAGGCACGTCCCTGGTGATGACGGAGCCCGAGCCGATATAGGCGCCGTTGCCGATCTTCACCGGCGCCACCAGCGAGGAATTGGTGCCGACGAAAGCGCCCTGCCCGATCGTGGTCTTGTGCTTGGAGAAGCCGTCGTAGTTGCAGGTGATGGTGCCGGCGCCGATGTTGGAATTGGCGCCGACCGTGGCGTCGCCGATATAGGAGAGATGGTTGACCTTGACACCGGCCTCAAGCGTTGCGGCCTTGGTCTCCACGAAATTGCCGATCCTGGCCCCGTCGCCCAGCGACGTGCCGGGCCTGAGCCGCGCATAGGGCCCGACGGAGGCGTTCCTGCCGATCGAAGCCTGCACGACGTGCGAGAAGGAATGGATCACGGCGCCATCCGCTATCGACACCCCGGGGCCGATCACGACGAACGGCTCGATGGTGACGTCCTTGCCGAATGTGGTGTCGGCGGCAAGAAAGACGGTTTCCGGCGCGATCAGCGTGACGCCCGCCTCCAGCGCGGCCTGGCGCAGCCGCGCCTGCATCACGCCTTCCGCTTCCGCGAGCTGCGCCTTGGTGTTGATGCCGCGCACTTCGTCTTCGTTGGTTTCGATCACGACAGCCTCCAATCCGAGGTCGCGGACAATCGCGACGGCATCGACCAGGTAATATTCGCGCTTGCTGTTGGCATTGCCGATCCTGTCCAGGATTTCGAGCGCACGCTTGCCGTCGAACGCCATCACGCCGGCGTTGCACAGCGTCATCTTGCGCTCCTCGGGGCTGGCATCGGCGTGCTCGCGGATCGCGACCAGATGCTCGCCTTCGATCACGAGCCGCCCGTAGCCGGTCGGATCGGCGGCGCGGAAGCCGAGCACGGCCAGCGCGGCGCCGTTCTTCAGCGGCGCGCGTAGCCGGGCAAAAGTCTCACCCGAAATCAGCGGCGTGTCGCCGAAGGCGACCAGGAGGTCGTCGGGCTTCCTGGCGAGTGCCTCGCGGGCGGCGAGCACTGCATGCGCGGTGCCGAGCCGCTCGCGCTGGACGAAGGTTCTGGCGTCGGGGCGGAGGCGTTTTACCTCCTGCTCGACCGCCTGCTGGTCCGGCCCGATCACGACCGCAAGCGACGCGCCCGGCCCCGCCGAGCTTGCGGCAAGCACATGCGCAAGCAGCGACTGGCCTGCGACCGGATGCAGCACCTTCGGCAGGCTTGAGCGCATCCGCGTGCCCTCGCCGGCCGCGAGCACCACCGTCAGGCTGGATCGATCGGTCATCTCTGTCCTTTTCCCCGGGGGCACGCCGCCCGCTAGTGGTCCAATTCCAACATTCGCATCCCATTTGCAGCGGGCACTTTTGCGAACGTTGGAATTAAAGGACCACTAGCAAATATTTGATCCAAGTGGAGCTTTGGATTTGACGTTCGCATTGGCGGCTGGCGGGTGGCGGACGTCAAATCCGCTCCACTCGGGTAGCGTCATAAGCCGTTTTCCGCTCGCCGCAAACCGGAGGGATTCAAGGTGGCGGCGGTTTTCCTGTTAAGGTTTGTGCGTGATTCGGGAGGGCTCGGCGGGGCCGAAACAGGGAATGGCGAAGAATTCCGACCACTCGGCGGCCAGCCTGCAAAAAGCAGGCGGCGCGTCATCAGGGCTTTTTGCCGAGGAGAACGAGTTCGATCGCCGCACGCTCTGGCGCCTCGGCTCGTGGGGCGCCGCAGCAGTCGCCGCGGTCGTGGTGGCCGTGATCACCAACCAGTCCTCGCTCGGGTGGCGCCGCGACCAGCTTGCGGCGGCGGAACTGGTGCGGCAGGCCCAGCAGATGCAGGCGGTTGCGCGCGAAAGCCAGGGCGAGACGCGGCGGTTGGCATCTGCCATCGACACGCTCAACGGCGACCGCGACCGCCTCTATGCGCGCGTGACCGTGCTTGAGCAGGGCCTCGATTCCGTGACCGGCGCGCTCGCGCGGCAAAGCGTGGCACCGCCACCTGCGCAGGCCATCCCGTCTGCTGGCGAGTCGCCCCTATCGCTGCCGGCCGTGGCGGCGACGCCCACAGTAGCCCCTGTTGGCTCGACCGTGCTTGCCAAGGTCGATCCGACCGCGAAGCCCGAGCGGCCGCGGCCCGAGGCGGTCACGTCCGACCACGGTGCGGCGGCGCCAAAGCCGCAGGCGGCCAATCCGCCAACCGCCCCCGCTGCGATGCCGACAGCCCCCCTGGTCGCCTCGAAGTCGATCATGGCCCCGCCCGACCCTGGCGCTCCCAGGCTCGTCGAGCCGGAAAAGGCCTCCGCCAAGACCGAGCCGAACAAGACCGAGCCGAACAAGCCTGAACTGGCCAAATCTGAACCCGCCAAATCTGAATCGATAAGGTCTGATCCAGCCAAGTCTGAACCAATCAAGGCGGAAGTCGCGAAGGCCGAGCCGGCAAGGGCCGAGCCGCCATTTACGGCGACCGACATCGCCTCTACCGCGCCGAAAGAACCTGACGGCGCGAGTCCGCCGGCGGTGCCGGTGCAGCGGACCGAGTTTGCCGTCGATGTCGGCAGCGCCAATTCGATCGGCGGCCTGCGCGCGCTGTGGCGCGGCCTGGTGAAGTCGAATGCGGACCTCGCAAGCCTCCGCCCGATCATCATGGTCAAGGAAAGCAACACCGGGCTCGGGATGCAGCTTCACCTTGGCGCGGGCCCGCTGACCGACGCCGCGGCCGCGGCGAAGATCTGCGCCGCGCTGATCGAGAGCCAGCGCAGTTGCGAGACCGCCGTATTCGACGGCCAGCGCCTCGCGCTGAACGCCGACGAGCCGCGCGCACCGGCAAGGCCCGCACCGAGCCAGCACCGGCGCGGCTACTATCCCAAGCACGGCAAGAAAGAGGATCCGCCTGCGCCGCCGCCCGCGCCCAAGCCGGAGCCCTCGGCGTTGTCGCGCTTGTTCAACCGATAGGCGCAGACGCCAGCAATATCAGCTGCTTGAGCAACGCTTCTTAAGCATTTTGGAGGGTGGTTGTGCGCCCACCCATTCCCCGCCATATTCGCCGCATGACCAAGAAACCGTTCCGCCTCACGCCCTACCAGGTACAGTTCCTGCTGATCGTCGGCTTCGTCACCGTCGGCTATGCGCTCTATCTGCGTTACCTCGCGGTCGAGTTCTCGCAGGTGGCGCTCGCCTGCGACGCCGGCCTGCAGACCCTGCTGTGCAAGAGCCGCGCGGTCGCGACCTCACTGTTCAAGAACTCGGTGTTCGGCACCGTCGCGCTCGTGATCGCTGTGCTGCACGTGATCCGGCCCTCGATCGTGCTGCTCACCGGCGGCCTGATCGCGGCCTGCCTCGGGATCGTGCTCTACAACGTCGCGCTGTCGGGGCTCGCAATCGGGCTGCTCATTTTGGGATTTGCACGGCCCGCGCCCGCCACAGCGTAAGCGCGAACAACAGGTAGATCGCGCAGGTCCACATCGACTGCCAGTTGTCACGGCCCTCGTTGAAGCCGACATACAGCGCCGAGACCGCGAGCAGCCCCGCGAACACGCTTTCGGCGATGGGGCGACTGCCCTCCTGCGGGCGGTTGAGTGCGAGCGTTGCGAACGGGATCACCGCCATCGACAGCGCCGCATAGGGGAAATCGCGGTAGCGCGGATCGAACACGAAGCCGAGCGCGGTCTCGCCGCCGATCAGCGCAGCAACGATCAGGGCAGCCCCGAGCAGGAAGGTCGGGACCGATTTGCTGCGGCCCTCGCGCGGGCCGAGCAGTTCGAGCAAGGTCGGCAGCGGTCGTCCGCGCATCAGCGCATGGGCGCAAAGCAACGGCGAGACGATGCCCGCGGCGAGCAGCGCACCCCATTGCAGCCAGCCACCGATGCCGTAGCTCTCGTAGAACATCTTGTCAGCGGCGATGCCGAGCAGGATGCCGCCCGTGGTCGCCGAAACCGCCACCGCGATCCAGGAGGATGGGCGCGGCGTCCACGGCCGGCGCCGCAACGTCAGGCCCGCGACCGCGAACACCAGCACGCTCAGCACGAGCCCGGCGCCCATCTGCCATTTCCACAGCGGGAAATTGCTGATCGGCTCGCCCGGCGGGTATTTCAGCGCGCGGCGCGCCGAATCGAACAGGCCCCAATAGCCGCCGACCGTGCCCTCGAGCTGGCGCTTCCAGGGCTGGTCATAGGCCTCGATCAGGTTGACGCGAAAATTCTCGGCCTTGGCCAGCTGGAGTATTTCGGAGACCACGCGCGCCTGGTTGGTCCGCGACGGCAGCGCGCCTTCGCGCATCCGCCCTTCGCTCGGCCAGCCGGTCTCCCCGATCAGGATCTCCTTGCCGGGAAATGTCACCGCCATCTGCTGGCGGATCGAATTGACATGGATGGCGGCGAACTTGGCGCGGATCGGGAAGTCTTCCCAATAGGGCAGGATGTGGATCGTGACGAAATCGACGGTGTCGTAGATTTCGCGATTCTTCAGCCAGTATTCCCAGACGTCGGCATAGGTCACCGGCACGGTCACCTGCGCCTTCACCGAACGGATGATGGCGGCAAGATCGGTGGTGGTCATTTCGCCGCGCAGCAAGACCTCGTTGCCGACAACCAGCGCGGTGATCACGGACGGAAATTGCTTGGTGAGGTGGACCGCGGTCGATATCTGGTTCGCGTTCTTGAGACGGTCGCTGCCGAGCCAGATGCCCTGGATCACCTTCAAGCCGACCTTGGCGGCTTCCGCCGGCACCTGGTCGAGCCCGTTTTCGATGGAATAGGTGCGGACGCAGTCCGATATCTTGGCAAGCTGCGCCAGATCCTGGGCGATCTGCTCGGCCGGGATATGCGTGGTCGGCTGCAGCGGCGTCTGGCTGTCGCGGAACGGCGCGTAGGATACGCACAACAGCTTTGCGTTGGGATCGATGGGCGCCCGCGCGAGCATGATGGGCGTGGCCAGCCACCACCACACGGCAGCAATCGCACCCAGTGAAACGAGCAGAAGCGCCAGTGGCGTACGAAAAGAAATCGGTTCCCTCCTCCGGGCAAGGAAGCGTCGATTAGCGGGTCAGCGGCGTTCTGCCAAGAGGTGGAAAAGGACAACGGTATCCGGCGCGCGTTTTACCACGAACCGACAAAGTTGTGACTTTGCTGGACAAAATGCCAAATACCCGGCATCAGATCGGGGTCATTTGAGTCCGCCGCATTGGGGACCTAATTGAACGTCATCAAGCCGGCGCTCGCCAAAAGCCGCCGGCCGGCGGACCGCCAACCACACCGGGGAATTCATGCGTCGTCGACGGGTGCTTCAGCTTCACAGTACGGTCCTGCGTCAGCTTGCGGTCCCCGCCCTCGCCCTCCTGCTTGGCGCCGGCAGCGCCTTCGGCCAGAGCGGCGACATCCGCGCCCAGGACCAGTCGGGCAAGCCCGCCGCCAACGCAACTGACGCCGCCAAGGAGAACCAGCGCCGCAGCGACCAGTTCTCCGAGGCCGCGCAGGCCATCAATGGCCCGGCCGGCAATCCCGAATGCGTCTGGCTCGGGCGCCGGGTGGTCCAGCTCATGTACCGCGACGATCTCGACACCGCCTTCCGCCACCTCGATCTCTATGACCGGTTCGGCTGCCCGGGCGGCCACGTGCAGGCGACGTTTCGCTGCCTGACCCGCTTCTTCGGCGAAATCGACGACAAGGTGCCGGACAGCCTGTCCCGCCGGGTCCATGCCTGCTGGATCAATCCGGGCGCGCAGCCGCAGGCCGCGGCGGCCGCAACGCCGCCCGCCGCCCCGGCTGCGACATCGGGTAGCGCCGCCGCACCCGCCCCTGCCGCGGGCGCACCGCCTGCCGCGGCTGCTCCCGCCAAATAGCGTTCAGCAAGCGTTCAGGCCAGAGTGGTCAAACGAACGAACGGTCGGCACGATGGTGCCGAGCCGTCGTGCGAAAATCGCGGAAAGAGGTTGCCGCGACAAGCGACCGGAATCACATTAGGAACGATCGGAAAATTGAGCGGTTGGCTTGGTCTTCGGCCCGAGCGCCCTGAAAACGCCATGGCGTCATACCAGTTGTTAAAACGCGTGGCAGAGATATGCTCGATTTGCCGCTGACTTGGTCGGATCTCGGGGTCGGGTCCGTTTCCCTGCCATCCAAGCCCCCCATGGTTTAGTAGCGATGCGCGCCGTCGTCGCAGTTCTTGTGCTTGTGTCTGCCGTTCATGCAGGGATCTGGGGCCTTCTGCGCGACAAGGAGCCGGCACCCGACTTCAGGGGCATCCTGCCGAGCGTCTCCTATGCGCCGTTTGAACCGAAGCACACCGTCGTCGACAGCGACGCCGAAAAAGTCCGTGCCGACCTGAAGAAGCTCGCCACGGTGGCGCGGGCGGTCCGCCTTTATTCCTCGACCGAGGGCAACGAATTGGTGCCGCCGATCGCGGCGGAGTTCGGCCTGAAGGTTACGCTCGGCGCCTGGATCGACAAGGACAGCAATCGCAACACCCGCGAGATCGAGGCCGCGATCAAGCTCGCGCGGCGCAACAGCAATGTCATTGGCATCGTCGTCGGCAATGAGACCATCTACCGGGGCGAGCAGATCCCGCTCGAGAACCTAGGATCGCTGCCCGAGATCGGGATTGAGCCTGAAGAAGCCGCGCGCATCCTTCGCGAGGAAAGCGAGCGGCTTCGGGGCGCGGAAGTGCAACCGGAAGACAAGAGAGCCGTCGCGGTCAAATGGGCAATTGCCGAAAACAACGTTCATCGGCTGATAAAAGTCATCCAGCGTGTCAAGGGCGCGGTCAATGTCCCCGTCACCACGGGCGAAATCTGGAACATCTGGCTAGAGCACCCTGATCTCGTGTCATCGGTCGATTTCATCGGCGCGCACATCCTGCCTTACTGGGAAGGCTTTTCCGACAAGCAGGCCGTCGACCAGGCGATGATCATCCATCAGAAGCTGCGCGACGCCTTCCAGGGCAAGCGCATCATGATCGCCGAATTCGGCTGGCCGAGCGCCGGCTACAATCTGCAGAAGGCCAATCCCGGGCTGTTCGAGCAGGCGCTGACGCTGCGCAATTTCGTTAGCCGCGCCGAGGCGATCGGCATGGAATACAACATCGTCGAGGCGATCGACCAGCCCTGGAAATACACGGAAGGTGGCGTCGGTCCCTATTGGGGCATCTTCACGACCGCCCTCGAGCCGAA
The DNA here is from genome assembly GCF_030378205.1 of Bradyrhizobium sp. NP1. NCBI lineage: Bacteria > Pseudomonadati > Pseudomonadota > Alphaproteobacteria > Hyphomicrobiales > Nitrobacteraceae > Bradyrhizobium > Bradyrhizobium sp. NP1. Next base: position 3,880,518 of record NZ_CP127385.1, on the reverse strand, counting down.
ATTCGCCTGGACCGGTCCCGTCGTCGATCCGAACTACTGGAAGCTCGCCGCGATCGCGCTTCTGGTCGGCGTACTGATGTCGCTGCCGATCCTCCGGCTTCGCGACCCCACCGCGTTGCAGGCGGTGCTGCTGTCAGCGGCGGCGAACGGCGTTGGCGCCTGGGCCGCCACGGTGTTCGCCTATTGGAACAGCCATTATTTCGTCTGGGGCTCGGCCTTTGCGTTGACGCTCGGCATGATTCTGCTCGTGCCGCTGGTCCTGATCGCGATGGCGCGGATCGAGGAGATCGCCGCGATCGCCTTCGGCCAGCCACCGCGCCGGCTGATCGAGAAGCACGCCGCGCTTGCGCCCGCCACGATCGGCGAGAACCTGACTTTCCCGAAAGTGTCGATCCACGTGCCCGCCTATTTCGAGCCGCCGGAGATGCTCAAGGCAACGCTCGACGCGGTATCGCGGCTCGACTATCCGAACTTCGAATGCGTCGTCATCATCAACAACACGCCTGATCCGGAATTCTGGCAGCCGATCCAGGATCATTGCCGCACCCTCGGCGAACGCTTCAAGTTCATCAACGCCGAGAAGGTGAAGGGTTTCAAGGCCGGCGCCCTGCGCATTGCCATGGACCGTACCGCGGCGGACGCCGAGATCATCGGCATCATCGATGCCGACTATGTCGTGCATCCGGACTGGCTGAAGGACCTCGTCCCTGCGTTTGCCGATCCGCGCGTCGGCCTCGTGCAGGCGCCGCAGGACCATCGCGATCAGGACCGGTCGCTGATGCATTACATGATGAACGGCGAATATGCCGGGTTCTTCGACATCGGCATGGTCCAGCGCAACGAGGAGAACGCCATCATCGTGCACGGCACGATGTGCCTGATCCGCCGCGCCGCGATGGACATGGCCGGCGGCTGGGCCGGCGACACCATTTGCGAGGACACCGACCTCGGGCTCGCCATCATCGAGCATGGCTGGCTCACGCACTACACCAGCCAGCGCTACGGCCACGGCCTGCTGCCCGACACCTACGAGGCCTTCAAGAAGCAACGCCACCGCTGGGCGTATGGCGGCTTCCAGATCGTCAAGAAGCACTGGCGCCGCTTCCTGCCCGGCGCGAGCCGGCTGTCGCCGGACCAGAAGCGCGAATTCTCGCTGGGCTGGCTGAACTGGCTCGGCGCAGAAAGCCTCGGCGTGCTGGTCGCGCTGCTCAACCTCGTCTGGGTGCCGATCGTCGCCTTTGCCGACATCGCCATTCCCGACAAGATCCTCACCCTGCCGATCATGGCGGCGTTCCTGGTGTCGCTGCTGCACTTCGTCTGGATGTATCGCAAGCGGGTTCCGATCAGGACCGGCCAGATGCTGGGCGCGATGATCGCGGCCATGAGCGTGCAATGGACGGTGTCGCGCGCGGTCGCCAACGGCCTGATCAAGGACCATCTGCCCTTCGCCCGCACCTCCAAGGGCGGCCTGTCCAGGATGTCGATCGAATTCCAGGCGTTCTGGGAGGCCGTGATCGGCGTCCTGCTGCTGGTCGGCGCCGCCGTGCTCGTCGCCTCCAACAGCTACAAGCAGATCCACGAGATCTACATCTTCGCCGCCGTGCTGGTGTTGGAAAGCCTGCCGTTCCTGTCGGCAGTGGCGATCGCGATCCTGGAGAACTCGCGGATCAACGCGTTCTCGTTCTGGCGCCATGCCGGCGTGCGCACCGCCGAGCTGATCGGCCTGCGGCCGGTGGCGATGCCGACGGTCGCCGGCCCCTCGCAGCCGGTCGCGACCGAATTCATCGCCAAATCCAACGATCCCGCCCGGGGATAGCGGCCTGCGCAGGCGGCAGCCGCGGAACCTCGACCGGGCGGCTTTCGATGGCGACCATGACTTTCGCGGTGGGCTCGCCGGGCTTCGGCCGGCGCCCTGCACTATTGACCCCGGCTGGCCAGCCCCCTACACAGCGCGGGCCGGAAGCATGGTCAAGACGGTCCGCCCTCGCCTCGCGCGAACGGATATTGCGATCCGGATCATGCCCGCCGGGCTGATGGGAGCGCGTAGCTCAGACGGTAGAGCACGTGACTTTTAATCACGGGGTCCTGGGTTCGATCCCCAGCGCGCTCACCAGCAAGATCAAGCACTTACCGCAAAATCTCCAAATCATCCTAGAGCCTCGTGTGGGCACCGTGTTGGCAAATCGACTGCCGCTGCTGGCCATCAAACGTCGATTAGCCTCCCAACTAGGAAGGCCGCCGGTGCGGGCTTGATTGGAGGCTCCGCGGAGTGCGGGCCGCCCTCTGAAAATGAATCAGGCGGCCCGGCATGAAGCGGACGGCCCCCGAACGAAACGCGGGACCGAAGCCCCGCGCGACACTCAACCTGAACCTGGCCCATCTGCCTATTTCACGTGTCGTTCAGATTCGAATCACCACTATTCCTCCCGTAAGGATGATTCCCATCCGGGAGGGAAATTACATGCGACGTGCGATCATTTTTGCCTTCGCGGCCGCCGAGTTGGCTTTTGCGTCGGCTGCTTCGGCACAGGGATTGGTTAGACCCCGCTGGAACTATCAAGGGTCAGCCGTCTGCCCGACCGACTATGTGTTCCAGGATGGCTGGTGCGTCAGCATTTATTCCCGGCGCTACCGAGGAAACGATGGCGGCGCATACCCAGGCCCCGGATCTGTTGGCGCGGTGACGCGGCCGTGGCTTAACCCGTACGGTGAGTTGCAATGCCCCAGAGATTACGTCCTAGATCCAGCAAGAAATTGCGTCAGCATCTACGCTAGGCGCGGGTATTATTGACCCGCGCCACAAAGTAGGACGCGGGACCGAGCCCCGGCACGCCGCGGCGGGCGTCAATCCTGGTGGCTATCGAGCATGTTGGCGGCCCGCCGAAGGGCTTCCACGATCTCTGCCCGATCGGCAAAGTCCCACATTTGCTCAATCGCATCGGCGAGAAGGCCGCCGCATTGCAGCTGGTTGTCGTCATAGGTGCGCAATGCCTGGATTTCGTTCGCCTTGGCCTCTCAGCGCGCCGAGATCAGCAACGTTGTCCGTCATGTCGGATGACCGTCGTGGCACTGATCGCGGTGGTCTGGCTCTCGCCGCCGCGGATCAGACTCCCGCGAGTCGCTAGGTCAAGCCTGTGGCCGTCGTAAGGTCCACGTCAGCCTCGAATTGTAATCTGCCGTCCGTTGGAAAAGAGGGGGCGCTGCTCATCCTCGCGGCAGGGTTGCTTTTCGTCTTCATGCACTAAGGCGGGGGACCGTCCGAATTAGGACACTAGATGACTATCCGCACTGCGAAAGGCGGCTGCCCTGCCTTTCACGGTGGAGCGGCCCTGTCGTGTTCTCAGCACGACAGGGCCGTTCTGTTTGGCCGCCTCCAGCGAAGGAGTAGCGCGGGGGCCGAAGCCCCCGCCCCGACGGCCCTGCACGAGTCCAGGAAGCCCGCTGGTGCGGGCTCAGCCGGAGTGCTGCCGGATGGGCCGATCATGGCCTGCCGCAAACGCGGGCGACGCTGATTCCCCGTGACCCGGTTTGGTCGGTTAGGACCTTTAGGACGCCGTGAGCGTTAAGGCGGCAGCAACCGGGGGCAGAGCGCAAACCCGGAGTTCCCGATTATGAGTGTTGTCCCTTTGGACGTTCAACGAAGATGCGAACAACGGTGGGCCGCGAGATTTGCAAGACCGGTTCCACAGACGGCGCCTCAAAAGCAGCAGCTTCAAAGCCAGGGCCAGCAGTTTGCCGCGCCCGCCAAAGTCAAAGGGAAAAACCGCCGGGCTGAATCGGCGGGCTCGAAGTCTGCCCCAGCGGGGTGAGTGCGAGACCGGGCGGCTTCATGGCCGCGGATCAGACTCCCGCGCGGTCGCTTAGTTGGCGGCCCCCTTCATGATAGTTTTGACGACGGGCCACGCGGCGCATGGTCTTCCTCATCCGTCAGATGATCTTCGACGTTATCGGCGATCTCATCGCAGACCGACGCCAACGCACGCAGTTCGGTTTTAACGAGAGGATCGTCGGCTCGCTCGACAAGTTTTCGATACCTGGTCGCCTGATCCCGTAGATGGTTAAGCCAATCATGTATGCCGAACACATTGTCGTTGAGCTTGGAGTCGCAACAATCCATAGTCGAGCTTTCACTAGAACACCGAATGCGTGAAGCTGATGTGGGTTCGGCAATCTGCCGACACCATTAAATAAGGCTTTAGTTCGTGCTCGGGGCGAAAACAAAACGTGAGCGCGGACCTGAGCCCGCCCCCTTGTTACCGCCTCGCGCTTCGAAATGGCGTGGCTGAATCGCCGGGGTCAGCGGCACCATCGATCGATCACCAATATTCCCAAGCGCCGAGACCCCCACCCACCCTGCTCTCACGTCACGAGGATTCACTTTGGCCGAAACCACGCAGCTCTCCGTTGAGAAAGCGCTCAATAAGCTGCGTGAGGCGGATACTCGGAAATCAAACCGACACAGCATGAAGAGCAAATTGACGCGCTCGATGAAGAGATAAAGCGCCTGAGAGCGCAGAGATTGCGTCTTGTAGCGCATCAATGACGTTCGACTAAGCGCGACTGAGGTTGAGTGGAGGCCTAGGAACAAGCGAGACGAATATGTGTGCCATCGCTGGTCAACACAAATGGCACTATTAGCCATTGATGGGCAGCTTGAGAAGCCAGCTCGCTCACCAGCACTTTCAGCAACTTGGCTCGAAAACAGCAAGCTCCTCGGAAGCCGAGGCCTTTCCCGGCCGTAGCCGTGGGCTAAAGGCTGTGTTCGCTTAAAGCTGATCTCGAGCCACCTTTCGCCCGTAGTTTGCTCGGGCCGGGCGACAATGCGTCGATCGCAACTAGATGACAGTTCTGCCCCCAAAGCCCTCAATGGGGCTCGGCATTTGAGGCGGCCCGGTCTTCGGCTCCGTTCCACTGGGGGGATGACATTTCCAGGCAGGTCAGGAGCTCGACATAGCTTTGATCACCGCCGATCGAGCTTTCCACGATGCAGTCTCTCTTGTTAGGCCCCAACTTGGACCATTCCTGACCCAACTGCTTTTTCGCATTGACTTCGTCCCGCACGCAATCCGCCTCTTCCTGCTGAAAGCTGGTGGCTGCGTCGGCTGCTTCAGCGCGACAATTTCGGTTGATATCAAAGGTGGGCACCTGGTCGCTGGTCTCGCCGGGTTGCGCCAGGGCAGCCGCGCTCGAGAGAGCAACCGTGATGACTATCGCTATCGCTGCAAGTTTCATGATGAATGCCTTCTCGTCATATTCAAATCAGATAGGCACCCAGCCGGACCGCCCGCCATCACACTTGTTCACCGCAGCGTGAGCGCTGATGTCATCCCGTCGTACATCATCAAGCTGCCAGTATCCCGTCCGCGGAATACCCGATCACGCGGTAAAACCGGCATTGTGCGCGAAGCTTGCGCCTTCAGGCGCGGCGAAGATCAGCGCCACGACAGCCAGCGGGCGCGTTCTTTCCCTCACGCTATTGATGATTTGCGAGGTGCAAACGACCGCGCTTTCCGTTGCACCGGGCGCCGCGAATGAAGACAGGCCGCCGCATGAGAACGGCTGGATCGGGAAAGGAAGCCGCGCCTCAATCCTCAGCCGCGACGGCGTCGACGCCAAAAGATCAAAACGACCGAGACAGCAACAACGGCCATCAAGCCTATCAAGGCGCCTTCTCGAATTTCCGCGCGCGAGAAACCGGCATAGACATGAGCAGTGTGCCGCAGAACACCTGCGAAGATCACGGCAGCGAGAAGAAAGCTGACGATATATCTGAAACGAGCGTTCAGTATTTCCAGCATTCTATATTCCCACCAGCGCAGGTGAGCCTTGTTTATCAGCCTTTTTGCCCTGCGGACCTTCTTCCTGGTTGTTCCGCTCCACTCATCCACCGCGGCTTCCGAGCAATTTGGGCAGGCGCACACGGTCGCAGGTGGGGCTGACCATCTAAATCTAACGCAAACGATTTCGAGACGTTGAGCGCAGTGAGGACACCGATCGGGTAAGGTCTTACGCATAACAAGCGACCCCAAAACTAAATACGCTTCAGTTCTACTGCCAACCTCAGTCCTTGTTCCACGACAAGCTTCCACGACAGCCGACCCCGATCCTAAGACGGAAACGAGGTCGGAGCGAGTCATTGCATGTTCGAAGTGGATCTACAGTGCGTGCCGAGGTCCGTTCCACAACGGGAACAAGGCGCCCTTGGGTTGCAGCGGCAGCGCGGCCCGTCCCGGTCCCGGCGCAAATCGCAAATGGTGTTGGCAGTTTTCCCGACTGGTTCCGGGCGACCGGTCAATCAGCCTCGTGCCGTGTCGGCGTGCGCTGAGGATGACGCGGGCGGATCGGCGAAATCACGCCGTCAAGCCAGTCCTGCGTCTCTGCGAGGGCGTACCAGGCATCCCCCATTCGCTTGAACCGGTTGCGGGCCGCCGCGCTGGGCGCGGCCTCCTCCAAGGTCAAACAGTTTTCAGCATTCTTTCGAAGCAGCTCGGACTGGTTCATGGAATTCTCGTTACTACTCGCAGGATCTACAAACATCTCCCAGGACGCCCCGCACGCCGTGCACCTCCACCGGTTCATGATTTTCCCAGTGGGCAAATAGGCTGGACTCGCGGGCGCGGTGACCAGGTTTCCGCAACCGCAGATATCCGTCCCTTGCGATGGCGACCGGCGTGTTTCGTCGCGGGTCGCTCGCGCCGCCCAGCGGCGTTCGAAAGTTCGGCGAAGATGCAAGGGATAGATGATGGCGTTCACAGCGCTCCTCCTGCTCGGCGGGAGCGCTGTAGCGTCTCTCAGTCATCAATGCCGCGCGGTCATGATCGATGATAGGGAATATGTGGCGACGCCAAGGTCGAAGCGCCAGCGTTCAAAACACATGCCGTCCTGGTATTTCGTCGCGGGAACCGCCACCGGCAAAGTGCGCGCTGGCCGCCTAGCGGACGGGCAGCGCCGCCTCGCCGCCAAACTTCGACGGATCGTCGTAGCGCGGGGTGTCGTTGTAGTGCGCCGAGGGGGGACGGGGTACGTCAGCCCAACCTGGAACGGCGGCGAAGCTTGAGGCCACGCCAGGACGGATGGCGACGTGATGGCGCTTGTGGGCGTGATGCGCCGTTGCAGCTTCGGCGCAAACAGTCAGGGCGATCAACAATCCCAAAGCCAAGGCATGACGCATCGCATTTGCTCCAGAGAGGCGAGCGGAGCCCGCAGCCCGCGCGAGCCGGGGCTACTCAGGGTCCGTGCTGAAGATCGGCGCAGCGCCGCTGTTATTCCACGGAGGCGACAGATGCCGCCGCCTGCGATTCCCCCTCGGTCGGGCACACCGCCGCTGTCGCCGCCATGAGATCGGCTCGCATGCGGCCGCACGGGCAAAAGCGACGCCCCATTTCATAGTAAACCAGCCCTTAACTCGGAATTGATATGGTTTTGCCGTGCACCGGGTGGTGACCGCCCGGCTAAGCGGGAGCGACCATCATGCCCGTCGAGATGCTGACCTATGCCGAGCTGGGCGAACGGCTCAAGATCTCCCCCGAAGCTGCCAGGGCTGTCGTGAAGCGGCATCGATTGCCGCGATCACGCTCCAACGATGGCAAGACGCTGGTCCAGGTCGACCTCACCGAGATCAGCCATTCCCCGATCGCACGGGGGCCGCAGGCACCATCCGGTCAACAGGTGGTCACCGCCCTCAAGCAAAAGATCGAAACGTTGCAGGCCGACCTGATCGAGATGGAGGCCATTGCCAGCGGCCACCGGGCCGACTTCGAGCGGGAGTGTGAGCGCACGAACAAGCTCCTGGCCGAACTGCTCAAGGCCAGCATCGGGACGATGGCCGCGCGCGAGAAGGCGGCCCTGCTCGAAGGGAAGCTGTCGGTGCTGGCGCGGCCGTGGCGGCGCCGGCTGGTCGATGCAGTCAGCCTTGCCCTGCCGCAAGCGGCCTCCAGCGTGCGCGAGAGCGTCGGACGCTTTGCCCGCTCGCATTGAACCGCGAGCTGGGCGTGCCTATTGCTGAACGGGCTCGCGATCGCGCCATGCCCTTCGCGATCTTGTGCTCCTCGCCGCACTCGCGCGCGGCGAGGAGGTCTCCACAGTCAGTGTCGCATCCACTGCGGGATCGGATCGAGCGGCGTGCGATACAGTTCCCTGTTATCGCCGTCCGTGACACGAACCGCGCAGCCTTTGGCCTTCAACTCGGGCCGCACCACGGACAGCTCGCTGGCGAGCTGCTCGGCACGGTCCGAGGCAAGCTCAAGGTCCTCCAGGATCAGGCCGCCCTGGCTTTTGTACTCTTCACCGATCACGAGATCGAAATAGTAGTACGGCATCCGAAAGTCCCTCCTTCCGGTTTGCGCAAGATGGTAACCCCGAGTCGGGTGGTTCCCTTAGATGCAACTTGCATCGCCGCGTGCGCTTGCGGGGAACTGTTGCATTTTGGCTCACGCATGACGGCGCGTGCGCCGCGCTTTCCGCGGAAGAACCTGCTGCAGGAGGCGTTGGCGTGCTTGCGCAAGGCGCCGCTGAATCTTTGCGCCGCGCAAGCGCCGTTCGGGCAGATTGCCAAGGCGCAGGAAAACGCCCGCGTCGTGGCGTCTGCCACTTGACGATAGGCGCGCCTTACGCAAGAAATTTTGTGCCAAATTGTCGCACGAGAGAACTGGCGTGAGGCATTTCGACATTGCGATCATGTTTGGAAGCCTTTGGCTTCTCGCGTCCCTGGTCATTGATGCCGCGACGCCGAAAGAGCTTTCCGTCTACGTGATCGGCGCTGCGATAGCGCCGGCCACCGCCATTTCGGCCATCCTGTACTGGCTGCGCGTTCCGCGGATGGATTTTGCGGTAATCTTCGCGACACTCTGGATGATCTCGGAGATGGTACTCGAATTGGTCACGCCAAAGCCGCTGTCGCCGCTGATGGGCTTTGTGGCGATCGCACCCATGCTGATCGTGGGCGCCGTGATCAATTTCCAGTGCTGGCGCCGCTCAAGGCTTCGGTCAATTCCTGTCCCCGAGGCGCTGCCAAGCTCCGATTGAGACGCGGCGCGCGCCCATTTCCTCCCGGTCAAGGCCAATGGGCAGTGTCGGCCGCCCTACCCCGAAAGGGTAATGCCGACTGATCCTTTTGTGCTCACCGCTCGGGAGCACCCTGTCGCTATCGTGGTCCGTTTCCAGAAAGGAGGAAACGTCCATGGCAACCAGGTTTTTGACACTGGCTCTATTGCTCGCCGTGGCCGGTGGTTTTGTTGCAGTCAGCCCGGCATCGGCATTTGACGCCACCCGCAGCGCCGGATTCGCGAGCTACAACCATCCCAAATATGACAAGTGGAAGGACAAGCAAATTCAAAGGCACAAGGCCGTGGCTGCGCGAAAGCAGCAGTGAGGTAAAACGAGAGGCCGCCAACCGAGGCGGCCTCTCTTCACGCTGTCAGGACGCATCAAGATTTGTCGTGACGACCAAATGGCATCAGCTGCCGGGCGGAGAATAGGCGGTCCGGAGCTTGCTGGCCGTGTGGCGCACCTTCGTGATTTCATCCTGTGTAAAGAGCCGGGTCAGCTTCGCGTTGTGAATCGTGCCGGCGGCGACGACCACACCGCTGACCGCGGGCGCGGCCGAGGGATCAGGCACATCGAATATCACCAGCACGCCGGGACCGTCGGAGGCGGTGCTGTACATTGAAATCAATTTGCCGCCAGCGGCTTCAATCAGCTTCTTGGCCGCCTCGTAGCGATTTGTCGCGGGGTTCTCCATGATGGCGTTGAGTGATCGCGGCGTATACTGTCCGGTCAGGCAGAAATGCATGGCAATTCCTCCCGTTCATGCGCGTTCTGAAAATGGACGAGGACCCTTCCGATCTGCTCGGAACGGCCTGTTCTGATCATGAAAAAATAAGGATTGCAGGGCCCGCCGTGGCCATGTGCGCCGCGCGTCGTTTTTCCGGAATTTCGGCACATCCCGGTCGCGGCTCTGCGCGAACTCTACACCCGCCGGGCACGCTTGCGCCACCTCCCTCGTGATCACCTCGCGCACGAGGCAACGCATTCGAGGTTTTGCGCCCGCATGCGCGGTTTCGAATCGGCCTCCGCGTCCCCAGGAGCCGCCAGGTAGCGGCCGCTCGATCGTGCGGCTGGGCAGAACGGGCTCATTCCGCTGCGGCGGCAAGCAGTCCGCGCCGGCGGCCGGGGACTTCTACCTATTTCGAGGTATGCGGAAAGATATATCCCGATCAAGAAAAGGATTGCGAGACTGGCGGGCCTCACTGCCGTTGTTATTTCCAGGTTTCGGTGCGCCCTGCCCGCAGCTCTGCTTCATCTCTACACCAACTGAGCTGCGCTGACGCTCACGTCGCCCTTTCCTTCCGCTATGCGCTCCCCCGATACTCTGCTAGACTTTGGGTCAACGGGCTCAGCGAAATCTGACCCTGACGGCCTTCGGCGCAAGGTTCGCGAATTTTCTGGGTCCGCGCGGGCAAGATGAGCTGTGTATTTGATCGCCTTTTTGGACTGACGACCCCTCGGCGGTTCCAGAATTAACCCGCAGCGTCGGCATAAAGCTTAACTGGCAAGCTTAACCGACTGGTTTTGTTGTACGGCAACTCAAAGTGGCTGAGGATTTGGCGCCGAGTAGTGTCCCTAACTTGTATTGATGAAGGGAGTACTAGTGATGGTGCAGTCATCCATGGGACGACTTTTGACTGATATGGAGCGCGAGATCGAGGCAGAGGTGCGGAACAGGCCGCCAGTCCACGAGCCGCCGCGTCACGCCGATATCGCACCGCTTCGGATCGGTGCGCCCGCCCTTGCGATGCCGGACTACGTCGAGCATCGCGAGGGAGCAACGGAGATCGGCAGGTTGTCGGCTGAAGCCGTTGTGCGCGAATACGAAGCTGCGGCGAAAGAGATCGAGACGATGGGCGCCGAGCTGATCGAGTGCGTCAAGCAGTGCGAGGCGATGGCGCGCGAGGCACTCAGCGTGAACCAGGAGCTGAAGGAAACCGCACAACGCTACCGCGAGGAAGCCAAGCGCGTTTTCGTTCAAATCGAGACCTGCTCGCTGGTGACGGCGGAGGTCCGCAAGACCTGTTCCGAGCTCAAGGACAAGATTGCGGTTACCCCTCCGAACGACAGGCTCAAAGCAAAGAAGAAATGATCCCCCGGGCGGTCCGCCGGTGGTGTGCCCTCGGGCCACCGGCGGCCTCTGCATGGACGGAAGCCTCATGAGCACGCTGGTTCGAAATGCCACCGGCTCGCGGTTGTCGGCGCTGCACGAACTGACCGAGCGCGCCTGCAACGATCCGCATCGCATGCGGGCGCGCAAGACCGAAGCCATGATCATCGCAATCATGCCGCAGCGAGCGTGGCTCTCCTGCACGGCGGTCTCCCGGCTGATCGGGGCCGCCGACGACCGCAAGACCCGCGCAAGGCTCGATCGCCTGGCGCGCGATGGCAAGGTCGAGCGCAAGCGCGAGCAAGGCACGCATGGCGCGGTCTACTTGTTTCGAAGGCTTTCCTGAGAGCAACGACCGGTCGGCCATAACGGCGAGCCCTTCAGAGCAGGCACGAAAGTGCTGCCGAAGCGGCCCCACCTTCCCTGCGCGCCGCGGGCCGAACCAGCCCGGGGCCGGAACCGAACGCATCCCCGCAAAGAAAAAAGCCCGGCTCGCGCCGGGCTTTTTGCCGGATAGATTTCACTGACCGAAGCGATAGTTGACGCCGACTCGCACCAGGTCCATGCCGGTGGTGCTCGCAGACTGGTTGAATTGCTGTGCCGTGATGATGACGCCCCCCGGCGTCACGAACGCGGTGCCTCGGTTCTGCGTAATGAAGTTCGTGGAACCCGACAGCCAGGTGTGAAGATATTCAACCTTGGCGCTCCAGTTTCCCCAGAACGCATATTCTCCGCCGACGCCGACCACCCCGCCAGTCAGCGTGTTGGACGACGATCCGACATGGCACGAGGCGAGGCCATTTCGCGGATCGGCGGGGCATCCATCACCGAAGAAGTTCCAGGTCTGGGTGCGCGAGAAGCTGGCGTCGCCCACGGCCAAACCGCCCGTCACGTAAACCAGCGCACGATCAAACGCGTAGCCGCCTCGCGCACGGAAGGTCGCGAGCCAGTTGTGCCGGATCGAGTCGAAGTCCTGGCCCGTATTAGGCCCGGCCACTGCGAGCCCGCTGACGCGCCGCTCGCTCATGGAAATGCCCTGAATATCGGCCTCCAGGCCGAGCATCCACGAGCGGTTGACCATCCAGTTGTAGCCGACCTGCGCGCCACCCGCGAAACCGCTGCCGTTGACGCCGCCATTGCCGGCGAGAGCCGCAACGGCAATCGCGTTCGGTACGGCCGTCGCGGGTGTCGTGATAAAGTTGTTGACGTTGTTGTGGTCCCAAATGCCTCCGGCATTCAGACCCACATACCAGCCGCCCCAGCTGAACACCGGTTGTACAACCGGCGGCGCCTTGACGGGCAGGTCGGCGGCGAGGACGGAATGGGCGGAAAACAAGCCGACGATAGCGGCCGCGAGCGAAAGGCCTTTCAAGGCACACCCCCTAAATCATTTACGAGAGCAAAAAAGCTGCATGAATTGGCGACTTAGCGCCGCACTTCAATATGTTCCCAATCCAGCATCGCATTCGCTGCCAGGCAAGAGGTGTTGCGGCACCGACGAGCGGAACCCAAACTTATGTGTCTTGGCGGCCACACCCGCGTTCCGGCCAAGCGGTTCCCGCCGCACGGGATCGAGGCGCGGCCATTGCGCGTTGACGTCCGGATGCTGAACATATCCGGATGAGCAGGGATGACGACGGCAGCAAGAGTTCTTGCGCGACGACAGCAGCTTCTGGAACGGCTGCGAGAGGATCCCGGCCCGCATGAACGCGCCGAGATCGGGCGCCTGCTTGCGGAAATCGAGCAGGTACTGGATCTGATTGGCAAGGCCGGCCCCGGCCTGCGCCGCGATCCGCAATAGCAGCGCGTTCGTGGCGAATTGATCCCAGCGTACAAAAGTGTACCGACCGCATCGCCGCCTTGCTCTAGGGTTCTAGCACCGGGCTAGTGCGGCTTTTCATTCCGAAACAATTTTGGCCCGGACAGCCGCTGGCCGCAGGGTCAGCGGCTTTTTGCTGCCGACAGCGTAACGCCGGTTCCCCCTCGCCTTACGATGGCCCGCTTTGTGCTTGGTCCTGCTGGGGTTCGCGAAGGGAGCGCCTGATGGGACTGCGCTTTTGGATTTTTGCCGCTTTTGCCGGCGGCCTTGCCCATTTGATCCTCACGCTTGCCGACCGGCAGGTAGCGGCCGGGGTTGACCGGCTCGCGGAAATCCGCCTGTCGCGACATGCGTCATGGGAGGACGATCCCGAGCTGAAGCTCGTGACCGCGCACAGCCCCTATATGCGCGACGAGCGCTAGGACGGCCGATCGCCCATCCGATCATCCGTGGCCGGTAAGTGCGCCACGAACGCGATCGACGACGCCGACGTAGCTGCCCGTCACATCCTGGCGGAACAAGCGCACGCTCGGATACCAGGGGCTGTCGTCGCGATAGCACAGCCAGCGCCAGTCCGGCACATAAGGCAGCATCACCCAGGTCGGTCGTCCCAGCGTGGCTGAGAGATGCGCGACGCTGGTGCAGACGGTGATCACGAGATCGAGGCACGAGATCAGCGCGGCGGTGTCGCGGAAGTCCGCGATGTCGGCCGTCGGATCGAGGATCCCGGGGTGCGCGGCGAGAGCTGCGGCATCGCCGGATCTGACATCCTTTTGCAGGCTGATGAAGGTCGCCTCGCAATCGAGCAGCGGCACGAGCGTCGAAAACGGCATCGAGCGGTTGTGGTCATTGGTCTGCCGCGGATTGCCGGACCAGACCAGCCCCACCCGAAGGCGGCCGCGCGGACCGAGGCGATCTTCCCAGGCCGCGATGCGATCGGCGCCAGGCGGCGGCAACGCCAGCGGCGCAGGAATCGTGTCGAGCCGCGTGGCGAAGGCGAGCGGCAGGCTCATCACCGGGCAGTGCAGGTCGTGCGGCGGCAGCGTGGCGGCGGACGAAGCGATGCAGGCCACGATCCCCGGCAGCCCTGACAGCAGAGACACCAGCGCGTCCTGCACCATCAGCACCACCCGCGCTCCCCTCGCCGCGAGCAGCGGCACATAGCGCGCAAACTGCAGCGTGTCGCCGAACCCTTCGTCGCCATGGATCAGGATGGTCCTGCCTTCGATCGGCGTCTCGCCGAGCCAAAGCGGCACAGCGAACTGGCGGTAGCCGGGCGAATAGTCCGGCATCTTCCAGCGCTGTTCGCGCGCGGCCCAGCCTGCCTCGTAGTTGCCGAGCAACAGGTGCAGATGCGCCAGGTGATAGGCGCCCTTGGCGTGATCCGGGGCGAGCCGCAGCGCCCGCTCGTAGGTCGCGACCGCCTCGTCGAAGCGATGAAGCTGGATCAGCGCAAAGCCCTTGTTGATGAGGACGTCGGCGAGATCCGGACGGAGCGCCAGCGCCTTGTCGAACCACGGCAGGCCTTCCGCCGCACGGCCGAGCCACACCAGCGCGTCGCCGATATTGTTGCAGGTGAAGGGATCGCCGGGGTCGAGCGCATGGGCGCGACGGCTGTCGGCAAGCGCTTCGTCGAGCCGCTTCAGGCTGCGCAACGCCCGTCCGCGCCATTGCAGCGTCGCCGCATGCGCCGGCTGCAACCGGTCGCACAGGTCGAACTGCGCGAGCGCGTCCTCGAAGCGCTCAAGGCGATGCAGCAGTATGCCGACCTGAAACGCCGCTTCGAACTGCCGCGGATTGAGCGTGAGCGCGTGCTGATAGGCAAGCAGCGCGTCGGCGGGGCGCTCGAGCGCAAGCAGCGCGCCGGCGAGATGCTTCCACAGGTCGGCGTCGTCGGGCTTGAGCTGCACCGCCTTGTCGAACACGCCGAGTGCGTCGGCGAGCCGGCCCTGCTGCTTCAACGCAACGCCAAGACTGGCCAGATATTCGGGCCTCGGCGCGAGCCTGATCGCGCGCGAAAACCATTCGACGGCGTGGTCGGGCTGCTTCGCCTGGAGCGCCAGCACCCCCATCAGATGCAATGTGTCGACATGCTCCGGGTCGATCGCGAGCGCCTGCTGGCAGCAGGCTTGGGCATCGAGCAGGCGTCCGCCGCTCAGGTGCCCGAGCGCGGCCTGATGAAGGGTCGCAGGTGTTGCGGTCGGTCGCAGGCGCGGGTCCGCCCGCTGCAGCGCCAGTCCCGCCGGGTCCAGCCCAGCCTTGCCCGGGTCGGATTTGGCGCCCTTGGCGGCGGCCCTGCGTTCCCTGCGGTTCATGCGCGATTCTGACCTGACCGCGATCACTTAGATGATTCCGCTGTCCCCAGAAAGCGGCCCGAACCGAGCTGGACGAAGCCGTTTTCCTCGGCCGCGAAACCATTTTCGCCTCCCCGCGAAAGCATCCCGAAACAATCGCGGGGCAGCGTCCCTAGCGCCTGATCAACAACGGAGTTCGGTCATGGTCGCGCTCCTCAACCTGATCTATCGGGAGTTTTGCAAGGCCCGCCTCATCGAGATGCGGAAGCACTGGATCGTCTGAGGCGATCAAGGCGCGGGAACCGGACACCCGCGGCACACGTTGACGAGCGCCCTGCTCACAGGCGGTTGTCAGATGCGATGCTCGCTGATCCTTGGTGTCCTGATGCTTTCTGTCGCCGTTGCCGGGTGCTCCGGCCCTCAAGGAGACAAGGGCGACAAGGGTGAGAAGGGCGACCCCGGCGCCGCCGGTCCCGCTGGCCCGCCCGGCCCACAGGGTCCGCAGGGACCGCCGAGCAAGAATGGAGAGAACGGCGTCTCCCCACCTCCGCAATTCCGCGTCGTGCGCTCCTCGGCCGAAGGTGGCGTATCAAGGCCGGCGATGTGCGGGGTCGACGAGGTCATGGTCAGCGCGACCTGCCTGTCGAAGACCGGTTCGGTCAACCAGGCGCCTCGAACGATCAGCGACAGCGGCGTTGCCTGCGATCCGCGCCCCGGTCAGTCGGACGTTCCCGAAGCGGTGGTCCTCTGCGCCAAGCGATAGCCTTGTTTCGCGAAAATCCGCCTCCAAATCGCCGCGGCACAGGCCATGATAAGGTCCGAGCGGCCTGATTCTAACATTCGCTCGCCAAATTGGGCGGCGCTCTCGCGAATGTTGGACTCGAGGGACCACTGGCAAACCCAGGATTCTGGTGGAGTTTTGGATTTGACCTTCGCTTCGCGAACTCGAGGCTGGCGGAAGCGAATGCCAGACCCACTCCACCGGCGAATCAGGAGACCATGATGGCGGCAGACAGCGACAGCAAAATCGCCTGGCACCGGGCACAGCTCAGGAAGAACCGGGAAGCGCTGAAGAATCTGGAGACCGGCCGGTTTGCCTTCGGCGAGATCGCGGGCTCGCGCCATGCCGCGCAGCAGCAGAAATCGATCGTCGAGCTGAAGCGCAAGATCGGCGAATCCGAGCAGGTGGTTGCCGCCCACGAGAAGGACACCCGACGGCCGCGCGGCACTGATTTTCGCAGCCTCGCGACCGTGCCCTGGGGCAAATGGAATGCGATCGGGACCTGACGAACCAGCGAGCCACGCAAGGTGGATTCCCGCGAAATAGCCGGATGCGCATGCCCTGGGGTAGGTTGAAGACAAGGCACCCGGCTACTCGGCCGCGCGGCGGTGCGGCCTTTTGATTTAACCATCAGCAGCTTAAAGAATTGTCTTCGCCCCCCGCGCAACGTCGACTATAACAACGCCGTGGGCGATGTGGCTCCCGGGTCAAGGGAGCTTTCTGCAGTGCGTTTCAGAAAAGCTTAAATTGCACCTGCCACACTCTGCCCGCGAACGAATCGGCGCGGCGGCTGCCGAATGTTCTGTCGGTGTGGACTCGGATTGCATCCGTGCCGCGTCGTTTTCGGAAATGCCGCCGAATATTGCCCAAGCAGTATTTTGGCGGTCCTGGAATTCGAATCCCGACGAGGGGGATGAGAGGGCGACAAGTCTGCTCGTCTCGACCTCGGACCAGCGCGCGATCACTCGAGCCCTTTCAAGG
This sequence comes from Bradyrhizobium sp. NP1, assembly GCF_030378205.1. Classification (NCBI taxonomy): domain Bacteria; kingdom Pseudomonadati; phylum Pseudomonadota; class Alphaproteobacteria; order Hyphomicrobiales; family Nitrobacteraceae; genus Bradyrhizobium; species Bradyrhizobium sp. NP1. The sequence goes on along the minus strand of NZ_CP127385.1, from coordinate 3,863,488 downwards.
GCTCGCAACGCGAGGCCGCGTGGGATGAAACAGAAGGAAGTGCGTTCGCTCATTATCAAGGAATGGGATCGTTGGCTGCAGACCCAGTCGATCGATACCAAGGGGCCGACGGGACGGGAGTCCCTGAAATTCTACTTCGAGTTGCAGGACACGCGATCGACCCTGCTGGACTTTCAGGCCAGGGGCCGCGACAAGTGGCGCATCCTGCACAGCTGGCTGGTGAGCGAGCGGCGCGTCTCGGACTGAGGCGGCCGCTCATCTGCGCGACGCCTGCATCGAGCCCGCGTCACTCACCCAACGCCATCATCACGAGCGCGCCGACCAGTGTCCCGAACCCGAAGTTCGCATCACGTCGCAGTGACCTCTTTTGCGAACTTCGGGTTCGAAAGGACACTGGCAAGCTTATAATTCTGATGTGGTTTTGGTTCGGAAGTTCTCTTGGCGAACCCGCAGCACAAGTGAAGAGAACTTCCGAACCACCACACTAGGCTGAACAACGCACAGCCGAGCAGGCCGTACTGCAGCAGCGCCAGGGCCTGCCCCGGCGCTTCGCTTGCCGTGCCGATCTCGTAGATCAGGATCGCTGTGGTCACGCCGCTCATCAGGATGACTTTCGGCCATCTGCCGTTCATGGTGTTGCTCCCAGACGAGCATCGAAGCCTTTTCGATGCTCGCCTTTTGCTGGCGCAGGACGCGCGACACGAGAACAGGTTCCGATTGCGCCTGTCTTAGCCGCAGCAACGCGTCGGCGGGTTCGAGCGAGGGCCTGAAAATGCGCGCCGGCCGCCCCTGTTGATAACCGCGCCGGTGCTGTTAGCCCTTGCGCAACCAGGGCGGCCGGCGTGTTATCGACGTTCCGCCCTTCGCCCGCACGACGGAACCTCGACACCATGCGCATCACCCTCGTCGGCTCCCGCCATTTCGGTGTGACCACCCTCAACGCGCTGCGCGAACGCGGCGTCGAGATCGCGCGCGTGGTGGTGGCGGATGCAGAAGATCGGCTCGCCGCTGCGGCCACGGCTGCGGGCATAGCGGTCGTGGTGCAGGCCGATCCGAAGCGCGTGACGGCCGCGGAGATTGCGCCCGGCACCGACCTGATCGTCACGGCGCACAGTCACGCCAAGGTGACCAGGGAGGCGCTGGCGGCAGCCCGGCTTGGCGGTATCGGCTACCACCCCTCGCTGCTGCCCCGCCATCGCGGCATCGCCGCGGTGGAATGGACGATCAAGGAGGGCGATCCGATCGCCGGCGGCACGGTCTATCACCTTGCCGACCGGATGGACGCGGGCGCCATCGCCGCCCAGGACTGGTGCTTCGTGAAGAAGGGGGAGACCGCGCGCGAATTGTGGGAGCGCGCGCTGGCGCCCCTGGGCTTGCGGCTGCTGGCCGAGGTGATCGACCATGCCAAGACCCATGGCACGCTGCCGGCAAAGCCGCAGGACGAGCAGTTCGCCACGCAGGCCCCGAATCTGCCTCCGCAATAGGTCGACGGGGGTGCCCTGTTACCCCTAAAAATTATCCTTAAACTGTCCGGAACCGCCCTTTCGGGTTGCGCGGCCTCACGCGCATGTGCTTGGTACGACAGGAACAATTCCACTTGCTGCGGCGCATCAAATTTTGGTCACATTGTGCCGAGATAAGCCGCAGCATCACACACATCGGGAACTTGATTCATGCGTCTCAACGCCATTGCCTCGATATTGTTTGCTTCCATCCTCTCCAGTGCGGCTACGGCCCCCGCGCTGGCCCAGACTCCCTATGACGGGTTGTGGACCGTGACCATCACCACGCACAGCGGCACCTGCGAACCGACCGCAAGCTCGACGCTCACTGTGACCGACGGTAAGATTTCGGCGCCGGGCTCCAACGTATCGGGCAGCATCGGTAATGGAGGCCTTGTTAAAGTCTCCATCAATGGTGCATATGCGAACGGTCAACTCAGTGGCAACTCCGGATCGGGAAAGTGGAATGGCGCTTCAGCGGGCATACCGTGCAGCGGTCGGTGGCAAGCATCGCGGCAGTAAAGCGGGCAACCTAGTCGACGCCCTTGTGATGGTTCGGCGGCTGTCGATGGCAGCCGCCGTTTTCTTTGTGGCCGCGAGCTTCAGCTCGACAGCGCACGCGCAGGCCGGCCCTTTCGCCGGCATGGCGGGCAGCTGGGCCGGCAGCGGCACGGTCACGCTGGATGATGGTTCGAGAGAACGCATCCGCTGCCGCGCGACCTATGCGGTCAGCGGACCCAACATGAACATGACGCTGACCTGCGCCAGCGACGCCTACAAGTTCAACCTGCAGGCCAGTGTCGTCGACGAGGGCGGCGCGGTGACCGGCAATTGGACCGAGTCGAGCCGCAACGTCGCCGGCACGCTGCAAGGTCGCGGCGGCGGCGGACGCTTCGAGGTGCTCGCGAGCGCAGCCGGCTTCAACGCCAACATCGCGTTGCGCACGGCGGGCGGCAAGCAGTCGATCGCGATGCGCGCCGACAGCCAGTTCCGCGCCGCCGACATCACGCTGTCGCGCTGATCGCCAATGCGGACTGTCGCGCCGGGCTTCGGCCCGGCGCTGGCGCGAGAGCGTTTTCGAGCGATGCGGATACCGGTTCGCGCGAAGAAAACGCGTCAAAACCAGAATCTGGAGCATCGGTTCTGATTCCATCAGAACCGAAATGTTCTAGCTTTCCGGCACGAACGCCGTCACCTCGATCTCGACCTTGGCCCTGGCGTCGACGAGGCCGCCGATGAAGAGCAGCGTCGAAGGCGGGAAGCTCCGCCCCAGCGTTTCCTTCCAGGCCGCACCAATGCCGGCGCCCGCGGCCTCATAGTCGCTGCGACTCGTCAGATACCAGTTGAGGCGAACGATGTGACCGGGCGTCGCACCCGCCTCCGCCAACAGCTCGACGATCCGCTTGAGTGCGACGCCGACCTGCGCCGCAAGGTCTGGCGGATAGTCGCCGCTTTCCTCATGGCCGGTCTGGCCTGCCAGCACGATCCAGCGGCCGGGAGCGCTGAATTCGACACCGTGCGAGAAGCCGCGCGGCTTTGACCATTCGGCCGGTTGCAGGATACGCATGCGCCAGTCCTCCCGAAATTTGCCTTCGAAGCTTTGTTCGATCTCTAGTGGTCCTATTCTAACATTCGCATCCCGTTTTAGCAGGTACTCGCACATCGGTTCCGTCGCAGCCCGAAATTCCACCACGCGCATCGCAGCATCGGCAGATTTGCGCGTTGCAAATCACGCCGCGGTCGCCGATACAGCCGCCCTGCCCGCTGACTGAAAAGAAGTAACTCCCCTCGCCGATGAACCGTACGCCCTCGATCCCCCTCGCCGCGCTGTGGATGGCGGGCTGGCTTGCACTGATGCTGATCATGGTGGTCGCCGGCCGCGAGGCGATGCGCGAGCTCTCTGCGTTCCAGCTGATGGAGCTGCGCGCCGTGCTCGGGCTGTGCATGCTGTATCCGCTGGTCCACGTCAGCGGCGGCGTGAGCGTGGTGAAGACCCAGCGCCTGCCCGAGCAGATCGGGCGCAACGTGATCCACTATGCCGCCCAGCTCGGCTGGTTCTTTGCGTTGACGCTGATTCCGATCGGCCAGGTGGTGGCGATCGAGTTCACCATGCCGTTGTGGACGGCGATCCTGGCCGCGACCTTCCTCGGCGAGCGGATGACGGCGGGAAAGATCACCGCCGTCGTGCTCGGCATCATCGGGGTGATCGTCATTGTCCGGCCCGCCGCCAGCGAGATCAATCCGGGCCAGCTCATCGCGCTCGCCGCAGCGATCGGCTTCGCCATCTCGGTTGCCATGGTGAAGTCGCTGACCCGAACCGAGCAGACGCTCACGATCCTGTTCTGGATGCTGGTGATACAGTCGGTCGCAGGGCTGTTGCCCGCGCTTCTGGTCTGGAAGTGGCCGCCCGCCATCACCTGGGTGTTCGTCCTTGCCGTCGCCTTCTGCGGCACTTTCTCGCACTACTGCCAGGTTCGGGCGATGATGCACGCGGACGCGACGGTGGTGATTCCGATGGACTTCCTGCGCGTCCCCTTGACCGCGACCGCGGGCTGGCTGCTCTATTCGGAGCGCCTCGACCTGTTCACGGTGCTGGGCGCGGTGACGATCCTGGCCGGCAACCTCCTGAATTTGCGCTCCAGCGCGCCGCTGCCGGCGCCCGTTCCCCAAGCCGGGATTCCCTCGCGCAAATTGTGACCTAAATCACGCAAGTCGTTCGGCTGCATCGGATACCTTCGCGCGCAAGTCCTGTGGCTCGCCGAGTCCTGTGGCTCGGCGGGTCCTGTGGCTTGCAAAGACGCGGCGCTGCGCCATGTGGCGCGGATGCGGCTTTTTCGTGTAAGCTCGCAGGCCAAGCTTTGTGCCCAAAATTCGATTCTGACAGGGGATTTCAGATGCGCCATCGCTCCATCCTTTTTTCCCTGATCCTCATGCTGTTCACCGCGGCCTCCGCCCATGCCGACAAGCGCATCGCCTTCGTGGTCGGCAACGGCGCCTACAAGAACGTCGCGCAGCTGCCCAACCCGGCGATCGACGCCAAGGCGATGGCGGCCACCTTGCGCAATGTCGGCTTCGAGGTGGTCGAAGGCACCAACCTCACCCGCGACAAGATGACCGAGAAGCTGCTCGACTTCGGCAAGAAGACGCAAGGCGCCGACATCGCGGTGTTCTATTATGCCGGCCACGGCATCGCGATCGGCGGTACCAACTATCTCCTGCCAGTTGACGCCGACATCAAATCCGAAATGGACGTCAAGCTCGGCGCGGCGATCAACATCGACCTGACGCTCGACCAGACCATGAGCGACGCCAAGGTCAAGCTGGTGTTCCTCGACGCCTGCCGCGACAATCCGTTCGCCGCCAAGATCAAGTCCAACTCGGCCACCCGCAGCGTCAACGTGCAGCAGGGGCTCGCCGAAATGAAGTCCGGCGAAGGCACGCTGATCGCCTTCGCCACCGGCCCCGGCCAGACCGCGCTCGACGGCCAGGAGGGCACCAACTCGCCGTTCACCCGCGCGCTGATCGCCCACATCACCGAGCCCGGCATCGAAATCCAGCAGGCGATGACCCAGGTCCGTGCCCAGGTCAACGAGGAGACCAGCAAGGGCCAGCTCCCCTGGGGCCACACCAACCTGATCGGCTCGGTCTACCTGAACCCCTCGGCCAGGCCCGACGCGCCGGCCGTCGCCGCCTCAGCGCCCGCCGCGACGGCGTCAAGCGCGCCCGGCAGCGACGTCGAGGTCGAGTTCTGGCGTTCGGTGAAGGATTCCAACAAGCCGGAAGAGCTCAACGCCTATCTCACGACCTATCCGAACGGCCAGTTCAAGCCGCTGGCGCTGGCCCGCATCGCCGCGCTCGAGAACGGCCCGTCGACGACGACGCGCAACATCTCCGCCGGGGTCGATCCCGCGACCTTCACCGACGAGGCCAATCAGGTTACCGAGGACCAGATCAGCCTCGACAAGGGCCAGCGCCGCGACGTGCAGCGCCGTCTCACCGGGCTCGGCTTCGACACCAAGGTCACCGGCAAGTTCGACGACCAGACGCGTTCGGTGATCAAGCGCTGGCAGGCCGCACGCGGCTATCCGGCCAGCGGTTATCTCAACAAGCTGCAGCACAAGGCGCTGCTCGCCGAGATCGTGGCCGCCACCACAACCGCAAGCGATGACGATGGCGGTTCCGATCGCAGTGCGCGCCGCGCCCGCCACAGCGGCGGTGGCGGTGGTGGTGGTGGCGGCGGCGGTGGCGGCCACCGCGGCGGCGATCCCGGCGCGGCCTTCATCGGCGGCGTGGTCGGCGGCATGATGGGCGGCATGTTCCGCCACTGACCGGTCGTATCCAGGAAAACGAAAAGCCCCGCGCGAGCGGGGCTTTTTTATTGCGGTGGACGGTTCGCCCGCCCCTTCGGGGGCGGCTAACGCGCCCTGGTGCAATCGGCGCGGCCGGCGATCAGCTTCACCATCCTGTCGCCACCCGACGACAGGCGGCACATCTCGACCTCCTTGCCCGCCGGGACCGGCTTGGCGCAGGTGATCTGCGGGTTGTTGTCGTATTTGGTGGTCGCGAACTTGCAGGTCACGATACAGCCCGCGTCGACCGCGAGCGCGTTGGTCAGCATCACGCTGGCGGTGTCGTCGCCGGGCAGGATCACGCAGGAAAATGGCACGGACTCCGCAAAGGCCTGCGTCGAGACGAGGGCCACCAGCAGCGCGCGGCGCAGGATGGCGGACCCACGATGCATTGCGCTTGCCAGCCGCTACTTCCCGGCCGCCTTGCGTAAGGCGTCGTTGATGCGGTCCTGCCAGCCAGGGCCGCCCGCCCGAAAAAATTCCAGCACGTCCTGGTCGATCCGCAAGCTGACCTGTTCCTTCACCCCCGGAATGGCGCTCTTCTTCGCGGGCGGCGCCTCCGCAGGCTTCGTGGTCACGCGCTTGAACGCCGCCTCCGCTTCGGTACGCGCATCGTTCAGTGTCCGCGGTCTTCTCGGCTGGTCAGCCATCTTCAAATTCCCTCAAACAGCGCAGTGGAGAGGTAGCGTTCCGAGAACGACGGCACAATGGCCAGAATGGTCTTGCCGGCGGCCTCAGGCCGCTTGCCGATCGAGAGCGCCGCCGCGATCGCCGCTCCCGACGAAATGCCGCCGGGAATGCCCTCGTTGCGCGCCAGCGCCCGGGAGGTCTCGATCGCGGTCGCGCTGTTGATCCTGACGATCTCGTCGATCACCGAGCGGTCGAGGATGTCGGGGACGAAGCCGGCGCCGATGCCCTGGATCTTGTGCGGCGAATGCTGGCCGCCCGACAGCACCGGACTTTCCTCCGGCTCGACCGCCACGATCCGCAGCGTCGGCTTGCGCGGCTTCAACACCTGCCCGACGCCGGTGATGGTGCCGCCGGTGCCGACGCCGGCGACGAAGATGTCGATGTCGCCGCCGGTGTCGTTCCATATCTCCTCGGCCGTGGTGCGGCGATGGATTTCCGGATTGGCGAGGTTCTTGAACTGCTGCGGCATCACCGCATTCGGCGTGGTGCGCACCAGTTCCTCGGCGGTCGCGATCGAGCCCTTCATGCCCTGCGACGCCGGGGTCAGGATGATCTCGGCGCCGAGGAAGGCGAGCATCTTGCGCCGCTCGATCGACATCGATTCCGGCATCACCAGCTTCAGCCGGTAGCCGCGCGAGGCGGCGACGAAGGCGAGCGCTATTCCGGTATTGCCCGAGGTCGGCTCGATCAGCACGGTATCGGCATTGATGATGCCGGCCTTCTCCATCGCGATGACCATGGCCGCTCCGATGCGGTCCTTCACGCTCGCGGCCGGATTGAAATATTCGAGCTTCGCGAGGATCGTCGCGTTCACGCCGTGCGCCTTCGGCAGATTGCGCAGGCGAACGATCGGCGTGTCGCCGATCGCATCCACGATGGAGTCGAACACGCGCCCGCGGCCGGGGCGGTGCGCCATACCCGCGGTTGACGAAGCATCCATCATTCAACTCCCTGTGGCGACAATGTGCAGGAAATGCGAGGCTCTGCTGCAATTGGGGACTGCATGTGGCATACACAAGCGACCGCCCGTGGATCGCCACTTCGCTGCATCGCAAAAGCGGAACGTGATTTTAAATAACCTAAAACCAACGCATTTGTGTTGCGACAGCGTCAAAGAAATCGGTGTATAAGTCGTCATGGGCTGGTAGTGCTCGTCGGCTTCAGCGCGCCGCGGCTGCTTCCTGTCCACAGCCAATATCGCCAACCTAGTCCCGTGAGGCCAGGTCAGACTGCAAGGAGGTCACGATGCCAGCGATTGCTGAATTCCTGTCGACCGCAGCGTCTAACCCGTACCCGCGCGGAAGTGATTTGCCGACATGCGCTGTGTGCGCCGACTCCATGGTCGCCGCCGAAGCATCCGCCTATCTGCATGACAACGTCATCAGCTATCTCTGGACCTGCGACACCTGCGGCTACGGTTTTGTGACCAAGCATGCGCTGCGCCGGTTCGCCTGCGATTGGGCCGCGTAGGCGTCATTCACGTCTGCCCGCTTTCGAAAACCATTGGAATTGATTCAAAGCGCAGCGATGTCGCCGCGCGCCCAGCCTTCACGCGTCTGCGCGTGGAAATCCGCGAAGCTGCCCTGCGCGATTGCAGTGCGCGCCTCTCGCATCAGGTGCTGATAATAGGCGATGTTGATCTCCGAGAGCAGCATCGCGCCGAGCGTCTCGCCTGATCGCACCAGATGGTTCAGATAGGCCCGCGAATAGAGGCGCGCCGAAGGCCATGGGCTTTCCTCATCGAGCGGGCGCGGATCGTCGATGTGGCGGGCGTTGCGCAGGTTGATCGGCCCGAACCGCGTGAAGGCGACGCCATGGCGGCCGTTGCGGGTCGGCAGCACGCAATCGAACATGTCGATGCCGCGCGCGATCGCCTCCAGCAGATCCTCCGGCGTGCCGACGCCCATCAGGTAGCGCGGCCGGTCGCTCGGCAGGATCGGCGCCACCTCCGCCACCATGGCGAGCATCACCGCCTGCGGTTCGCCGACCGCGAGCCCGCCGATCGCGTAGCCATGGAAGCCGATCTCGATCAGCGCCTGCGCGCTTCTGCGCCTGAGCTCGACCACGTCGCCGCCCTGCACGATGCCGAACAGCATGTATCCTTCCGGCGCGCTCTCGAAGGCGCGCCGCGAGCGCTCGCCCCAGCGCAGCGAGAGCTGCATCGCCCGCTCGATGTCGCTTCGCTCCGCCGGCAGCCGCACGCATTCGTCGAGCTGCATGGCGATGTCGGAGCCGAGCAGCCGCTGCACCTCGACGGCGCGCTCCGGCGACAGCTCGATCTTGGTGCCGTCGATATGCGAGCGGAACGTCACGGCGTTCTCGCTGAGCTTGCGCAGCTCGGCGAGCGACATCACCTGGAAGCCGCCGGAATCGGTCAGCATCGGCCCGTTCCACCCGGTAAAGGCCTGCAGGCCCCCGAGCCTGGCGATCCGCTCGGCTCCCGGCCGCAGCATCAGGTGATAGGTGTTGCCGAGCACGATGTCGGCGCCGGCATCGCGCACCTCGCGCCAGTGCATGCCCTTCATGGCGCCGGCCGTGCCGACCGGCATGAAGGCGGGCGTGCGCACCACGCCATGAGGCGTGGTGAGGCGGCCGGTGCGCGCCGCGCCTGACGTCGCGAGCAGCTCGAAATGGTTGGGCAGGGTCATGGGGGCTTATCGCCTACCCATGCGGCCGGATTCAACCACGATGGCGCCCACAATCCTGCCAAAATCGATTGACGGCGCGCGACGCCGCCCCTATGGTCCGCCGCCATGAAGACGACCGCGAAAACCACGACGAAAACCGGAAAGCCCTTGCGGGCTTCGGGAGTCGTGCGCGCGTAGTCGAACGATCGCATTATCTTGAACCGAAGCCCCGCCTGATCAGGTCCGGGGCTTTTTTATTGCCTGCGGCACGGATCACGCCCAAACGAAGGACAGACCAAAGTGAAGAACGAACCCGTTGTGGCCATTGCCGGCGTGACCGGCGCTGTCGGCGCCGAATTCATCGCGACCATGGACCGCCGCCGCTTTCCCGTTCGCAGGCTGAAGGCACTTGCAAGCGCCCGCTCCGCAGGCAAGACGCTTCATTTCCGCGGTCAGGAGGTCACAATCGAGGAGCTCACCGAGCGCTCCTTCGAGGGCGTCGACATCGCGCTGTTCTCCGCCGGCGGCGGCATCTCGCGGAAGTTCGCAGCCCACGCAATCAAGGCCGGCGCCGTCGTGGTCGACAATTCCTCGGCGTTCCGGATGGACCCGAATGTGCCGCTGGTGATCCCCGAGGTGAATGCGCGCCGTATCCGCGACCACAAGGGCATCATCGCCAACCCGAATTGCGCGGCGATCACGGCGCTGGTGCCGCTGTGGCCGATCCATCGGGTAAACCGCATCAAGCGCGTCATCATCGCGACCTACCAGGCGGCGAGCGGCGCGGGTGCGGCGGCGATGGAGGAGCTCGTGGAATCGACCCGCGCCAACCTCGCCGGCGAGGCGTTTTCGCCGAGGGTGATGCCGCATCCCTACGCCTTCAACCTGTTCAGCCACAACACGGCGATCGACCCCGAGACCGGCTACAACGACGAGGAGACGAAGGTCATCAAGGAGACCCGCAAGATCTTCGAGGACGAAGAGATTGCGGTCGGCGTGACCTGCGTCCGCGTGCCCGTGCTGCGCGCCCATTGCGAGGCGATCACCTTCGAATGCGAGCGGCCGATCAGCGAGCACGAGGTCCGCGAGATCCTCTCCGCCGCGCCCGGCGTGAAGATAATCGACGACCGCACCAGGAACTATTTCCCGATGCCGCTCGACGCCTCCGGCCAGGACGACGTGCTGGTGGGCCGCATCAGGCGGGACCTCAGCGACGCCAGCGGGCACTCGGTCGCAATGTTCGTCGCCGCCGACCAGCTGCTGAAGGGCGCGGCGCTGAACGCGATCCAGATCGCCGAATTGCTGCCGGAGCGCGTGATGGCGTGACCCGTCCGCGCCCAGGTGGCCTGTAGCAACCTCCAGGATGGGCAAAAGCGCATGCTCCATGCTCACCAGCGGGACCCATGGCGGCGATGGTGGGCAGGCTTCCGCTTTGCCCACCCTACAAACGTTCGTGGAGCGTGCGATCCCGCGTCGGCCCGCGAAACAGCAGGCAGGCATCGCCGTAGGAATAGAAGCGATAGCCTCCCTTGATCGCATGCACATAGGCGGCCTTCATGGTGTCGAGGCCTGAGAACGCCGAGACCAGCATGAACAGCGTCGAGCGCGGCAAATGGAAATTGGTCAACAGCACGTCCACGGCGCGAAAACGATAGCCCGGCGTGATGAAGATCGAGGTCTCGCCCTGGAACGGCTGGATCGCGCCGTCGTCGGCGGCTGCGCTTTCCAGTAGCCGCAGCGAGGTGGTGCCGACCGCGACGATGCGGCCGCCGCTTGCGCGCGCCGCATTCAGCGCGGCCGCGGTCTCATGGGTGATGCAGCCCCATTCGGCGTGCATCCGATGCTCGCGCGTATCATCCGTCTTCACGGGGAGAAAAGTCCCGGCCCCGACATGCAGCGTCAGCCGGTGCAGGGTGACGCCGTGGCCGCGCAGCTTCGCTTCCAGGGCCGGCGTGAAGTGGAGGCCTGCGGTGGGAGCTGCGACCGCGCCTTCATTCTCGGCGAACATGGTCTGGTAGTCGCTGGCATCCTGATCGTCGGGCGCGCGCTTTGACGCGATATAGGGCGGCAGCGGCGGGTTGCCGAGATCGGCGATCGCCTGGTCGAGCGCCGGCCCGTGGAACGAGAACGACAGCGTCACCTCGCCTTCGCCGCCCTTCGCCTCCACCTCGGCGTCGAGATGGCCGAGCAGGCACACCCTGCCCTCGTTGCCGAAGCGGATGTGGTCGCCGGCGACGAGCTTCTTCGCCGGCTTCACCAGCGCCTGCCAGCGCGAGCCGTCCAGCCGCTTGATCAGCGTCGCCTCGATCTTCGGCTCGGTCTCGCGTCCGATGCGGCGGCCCGTGAGCTGGGCGGGGATGACCTTGGTGTCGTTCACGACGAGCTGGTCGCCCGCCTCGAGCCATCGCGGTAGGTCCGACACGGCTGCGTCGCGCAGCACACCATCGGGCAGCACCACCAGCATCCGTGCCGAGTCGCGCGGATTCGCCGGACGCAGCGCGATGCTGTCAGGCGGCAGTTCGAAATCAAACAGGTCGGTACGCATTCAATCAGCACGCAATGCGAACCCTCATCCTGAGCGCGCAAGCGCGCCTCGAAGGATGAGGTCCGGCAGTTGCAGCATTGGTGGCCTCATGGGTCGAGACACCATGAGGAGAAGCAGTCACGCCGCATCCGCAGCCATGTGCGCCTTGACGATCTTGTCGGGATCCCTCACCGGCTCGCCGCGCTTGATCTTGTCGACGTTCTCCATGCCTTCGGTCACCTTGCCCCAGACCGTGTACTGGCCGTTGAGGAAGGAGGCGTCGTCGAAGCAGATGAAGAACTGGCTGTCGGCGGAGTCGGGGCTTGCCGCGCGCGCCATCGACGCGGTGCCGCGCACATGCGGCTCCTTGTTGAACTCGGCCTTCAGCTTCTTGCCGGAGCCGCCGGTGCCGGTGCCGTGCGGGCAGCCGGTCTGGGCCATGAATCCGTCGATCACGCGGTGGAACACGATGCCGTCGTAAAAGCCGTCGCGCACCAGTTCCTTGATCCGCGCCACATGGTTGGGGGCGAGGTCAGGACGCATCTCGATCGTGACCGGGCCCTGCGTAGTCTCGAGGATCAAAGTATTTTCGGTGACAGCCATGCTTGCTTCTCTACAGGTTTGGGTGAACGTTTTCCGCCGTGGAACCGGATCGCGAGGGGGCGGCCGGCGACGGCACCCGCCATACCCTCCGTAAATGGCATCGGCGTGCAGCGTTGCAACGCCTCCATGACCGCGACGCGATAAACCAAACGGTCATTATCGGATGCTTGTTCCGATTCATAGCTGATCCGGGGATGGCCGAGGATTTCGCCTGCCCGGTTGAAGCTCACCACCACGGTGATGTCGATCGGATTGGCCGCCGAGGGCGGCGGCGGCTTCCAGCAGCCATGGAGCCTGACGAAGGCGTCCTTGATGGTGTTGACCGCCTCCGCTTGCGCGAGCGCCTGCGACGCCGAGAGGCCGAGCAGGATCGCGGTGGCGCCGGCAATCGGGATATGCTGGCGCCACATCACGCCCGCCTCACTTGATGTCGGAGGCGACCTGCACCTTGACCATCTTGTCGGGGTCGGTGACGGTGCCGCCGCTCGAGCCCGGCGGCGCCTTCTTCAGCTTGTCGACGACGTCCATGCCGGACACCACCTCGCCGACCACGGTATATTGCCCGTCGAGGCTGCCGCCATCCGCGAACATGATGAAGAACTGCGAATTGGCGCTGTCGACGCTGTCGCCGCGGCGCGCCATGCCGACGATGCCGCGCTTGAAGTGGACGTTGGAGAACTCCTGCTTCAGGTTCGGATATTTCGAGCCGCCGGTGCCGTTGAAGTTCTGGCCGTCGCCGGTCTGCGCCATGAAGCCGTCCATGACGCGGTGGAACGGCACGTTGTTGTAAAACCCTTCGCGCGCGAGCTGCTTGATGCGCTCGGCGTGCTGGGGCGCGAGGTCGTTGCGCAGCTTGATGACGATGCGGCCCTTGGTGGTGTCGATGACGATCGCGTTCGCCTTGTCCAGATTGGCGGGCAGCGGCTGGGCGAGCGCCGGGGCGGCACAGATGAGCGCGGCAAAAAGGGCGAGAATTCGGATCATGCAAACTCCGGATCGATGTCGCTGCTGTCGGACCCGCCTTACGGGCGGGCCAGCTTGGTCTTGAGACGGGCCGCGACCTGCGGCGGCACGAAGGGCGAGACGTCCCCGCCCATCAGCGCGATCTGGCGCACCAGTGTGGCGGTGATCGGGCGGACGGGCGCGGAGGCCGGAACGAACACGGTATGGACCTCCGGCGCCATGGCCTCGTTCATCCCCGCGATCTGCATTTCGTAGTCGAGGTCGGTGCCGTCGCGCAGGCCGCGGATCATGATGGTGGCGCCGTGCTGGCGCGCCGCCGTCACGGTCAGGTTGTCATGGGTGGTGCAGTCGAAGGTGCAGCCGGCCTTGGCCGCGATCGGCTCGAACACCTCGCGGACCATCAGGAGCCGCTCTTCCGTTGCAAAAAGCGGCGCCTTGCCGGGGTGGATCCCGATGGTCACGATCAGGCGATCGCACAGGGCGACCGCGTGGTGGACCACGTCGAGATGGCCATTGGTGACGGGGTCGAAGGAGCCGGGATAGAGCGCGATGCGGGGCATGGACCCTCCTACCGCGCCCCGGGCAAGGCGGCAAGCCGCCCGCAACCAGCGGGCTGGCCTCGCCCTTTCCCGTCGATCCCGCGGCGGCCATTGACGTCATTGGCGAATCCGCCCCGCGCGGGTGCCCGCTTTGTTTCGTCCCCTGCCCGGCAATGAAACAAAACACCGGTGCAACGAAACCATTTTCCGGTTGGGGCGAAGAGGCGCCGAAACCCGGCATGGTTATCAACGCGCCAACGAAACGGCGGGCCGCAAGGGCCCATTACAGGGGACCGTCAATGATCAAGGCTCTTTCGGCAGTCACTGTGGCTGCGCTCGTCGCTGCCGCCCTCACGGTGCTGCCAGGCTTCGCGCCGAAGGTCGAAGCCTCCACCCCGCGCGCGCTTGCCAAGGCGGACCGCCTCGACATCCGCCCGATCGGCCGCGACTGCTCGCAGCAGGCCTGGCCGAATTTCGAAGCCTCCTGCCTGCGCTCCGCGGGCAACAAGACCGTGGTCAAGGAAGCAAGGTTCGTCACCGCCGACCGGGTTCATTGAGGACAGCCGTCAAGAACGAAATCGATGGCAATTTGCGACAGGACGTCGCAGACTGCAGGTGATCTGCGCCCGCTGACCTCGAGGTCTGGCGGGCGTACTGGCCTTGCGGCCGGGCTTTTCGTTCTTGGCGTTTCTGGGGACCTCAATGAGCAGCCCATCCGTCGTCAATTCCCACTCCGCTCCATCGAGCCCCCTGAAACTGGCGACCACACTCGGAGCGCTCGGCGTCGTCTATGGCGACATCGGCACCAGCCCCCTCTATGCGCTGAAGGAAGCGGCCAAGGCCGCGACCCATGGCGGCCCACTCACCCATGACGCCGTGCTCGGCGTCGCGTCGCTGATCCTGTGGGCGCTGATCCTGATCATCTCGTTGAAATACGCGATGCTGATCCTGCGCGCCGACAACCGCGGCGAAGGCGGCATCGTCGCGCTGCTCGCGCTGTTGCATGCGCGCAATGCGCCGCCGGGAAGCTGGCGGGCCCAGCTCCTGGTCGTCGGCCTCATCGGCGCCGCCCTGCTTTATGGCGACGGTGCGATCACGCCGGCGATTTCCGTGCTCAGCGCCATCGAGGGGCTGAAGGTCGACGCGCCCTCGGTCGAGCACCTCGTCGTCCCCATCACGATCGCGATCCTGGTTGGCCTGTTCGTCATCCAGAAGCACGGCACCGGCTTCATTGGACAGATCTTCGGGCCCGTCATGCTGTTCTGGTTCGCGGTGCTGGCCGCGCTCGGCATCCACGGCATCATCAAGGCGCCCGCCGTGCTCGCCGCGCTGAGCCCGTATTACGCGGTCGATTTCCTGCTGCATCAGGACTTTCACGTCAGCTTCGCCATCCTCGGGGCGGCCTTCCTCGCGGTGACCGGGGGCGAGGCGATGTATGCCGACATGGGTCATTTCGGCCGCTTTCCGATCCGCCTGGCCTGGTTCGCGGTGGCGCTGCCGGCGCTGGTTCTGAACTATTTCGGCCAGGCCGGCCTCTTGATCACCGATCCGACCGCGATCGACAACCCGTTCTACCAGCTTGCCCCCGACTGGGCGCAGTACCCGCTGGTCGCGGTCGCGGCGCTCGCAACCGTCATTGCCTCGCAGGCGATCATCTCCGGCGTCTATTCGCTGACGCAGCAGTCGATCCAGCTCGGCTTCCTGCCGCGCATGCAGATCCGGCACACCACGAGCGATGCGATGGGCCAGATCTATGTGCCGCTGGTGAACTGGCTGCTCGCGGCCGCCACGCTCGGCGCGGTGATCGGTTTCGGCACCTCGGATGCGCTGGCCGGCGCCTATGGCATCGCGGTGTCGCTCCTGATGGCGATCACCACCCTGCTCGCGGCACTGGTCGCGATCCAGTGGGGCTATTCGCCGGTCCTGGTCATCGCCGTGAACGGCTTCTTCTTCGTCATCGACTGCATCTTCTTCGCTGCCAATTCCACGAAGCTGTTCGAGGGCGGCTGGTTTCCACTCGTGCTCGCGGCCGTCGTCGCCTTCCTGATGCTGACCTGGCGCGGTGGCGTCAGGCTGGTGGAAATCGCGCGCGGCAAGCTGCGCCAGCCCGAGGAGGACCTGATCGAGACCGCGATCAGCAAGTGCCGGGCGCGGCTGACGGGGACCGCGATCTTCCTCGCCTCGAACCCGAAGGGCGTGCCGCTGGCGCTGACGCAGTTCGTCAAGCACAACCATTGCCTGCACGCGCGCGTGCTGCTGGTGACCATTCAAATCGAGGAGCAGCCGCGCATTGCGGACGAAGACCGCGCCGAGGTCATCGAGATCACCGAGGGCATCACGCGCATCATCCTGCATTACGGCTTCATGCAGTATCCGACGATCCACAAGGGCCTCCTGCTCGCCTGCAAGCAAGGCAAGCTGCCCGGCCTCGACCTCACCGACGTCACCTATTATGTCGGCCGTGAGACCATCATCCCGCGCGAGGATGTGCCGGGCATGTGGGTATGGCGCGAGGCGATCTTCGCCTTCCTGCAGCGCAACGCCGAGCGCACCGCAGCCTTCTTCGACGTGCCGACCAGCCAGGTCGTCGAGTTCGGCACCGAGATCGAGATCTAGTGGCGTGGATTTGACATTCGCTGCCGACTAACCGCCGGGCTCGCAAAGCGAATGTCAAATCCAAAACTCCACTGGAAGCCTGTATTTGCTATTGGTCCTCGATTCCAACGTTCGCAAGCATGCCTGCCAAAACGGGATGCGAATGTTGGAATCCCGCTCGGCGTTGAGAGCGACGACGGGCCTGGATCACGGTAGCGGTTCAGACCAATTCCATCGCGCTCAGGCCGGCGCCAAAAGACCGCGAGGCGAGGCAGCCGGGCGACAACCTCGCCCCGAGGCGCTTGGATCTCGGGCGCTGCGAGCCGGTGCCCGCGGCGGCGAAGCGAGCTACTTTTCGACCTCGACGACATACCTGCGCACGACCTTGGTTGCCTTGTCGCGCTCAGGGGCGAGGTCCGTCCAGGCTTTCGACTTGTAGAATGCGACTGCGTCATCGACGCTGTCCCATTCGACGATCCCGGCACTCTTGGGAGCAGGCCCACCTTCGATATGGACAACCCGTCCGGCGGCGGTGCGCAACGCGTGTCCATGCGCTGCTTCTATCGCCTTGCGGGCCGACGGCAGGTATGCCGCCTGGGCCGATGCATCGAGGATTTCAAGTTCACCGACCGAGTAGGCTTTCGGCTTGGCTCCCTGGGCGTTGAGCCCCTGGACCGCGGTAGCTCCAATTGCGACACCTGCGAGCAAAGCCATCATGTGCATTTTCATGACTTCCTCCTGGTTGCTTGCCAATTGCCCGGCAGCCAATGTTACCCCTATTCAAGATCGCGCAGCGAACAATCTCGGTCAGCCGCGCGGTTTGGGCTGGCATATGACGGTTCGATGAAGTTGCGGGCGGCCATCAGCCGGGTGCGGCTTGCAGGACAGGGCAAGGCAAGGCCGCGGCTGCCGCGCTTTCCGAGCTGAGCAAGACCTATGAGCGCTTCGTCGAAGGGTTCGACACGGCGGATCTTCGCACCGCGCGATCTTCTCCAGGAGATCGGCAGCGAGATCCAGGAGCGGGTAGAATGGAGCTCTATTCGCTACTCGCCATTCGTTTGACCATTCCCATTCTCCCCCTCCTCGCCGATGCGCTCGACCGAGACGACATGCTCGTCCTCGGCGGTGTCGAACACGATGACGCCCTGGGTGGAGCGGCCGGCGATGCGGATGTCCTCGACCGGGCAGCGGATCAGCTGGCCCTTGTCGGTCACCAGCATGATCTGGTCATTGTCCTCGACGGGGAAGGACGCGATCAGCTTGCCGTTGCGGTTGTTGACGCTCATCGCGACGATGCCTTTGCCGCCGCGCCCGGTGGTGCGGTACTCGTAGGACGAGGAGCGCTTGCCAAAACCGTTCTCGCTGATGGTCAGCACGAACTGCTCGGCCGCCGACATCTCGACATAGCGCTGCTCGCCGAGCTCGATGGCGCCGGCGGCCGTCTCCTCGGCGTCGGTGCCCGCCTCCTCTTCCACGCCGCCACGCCGCACCGCGTTGGCGCGACGCAGATAGGCGGCGCGCTCCTCGGCGTCGACGTCCATGTGGCGCAGGATGGTGAGCGAGATCACCTTGTCGTCCTTGGGCAGCGCGATGCCGCGCACGCCCATCGAGGTGCGGCCCGTGAACACCCGCACGTCGGTGACGGGAAAGCGGATGCACTGGCCGCCCGCCGCGGTCAGAAGCACGTCGTCGCGCTCGGTGCAGATCTGCACGTCGACGATCGCCTCACTCTCATCCAGCTTCATCGCGATGATGCCGGAGCGGCGCACGTCGACGAAGTCGGACAGCTTGTTGCGGCGGACATTGCCGCCTGTCGTGGCGAACATCACGTCGAGCTGGGCCCAGGACGATTCATCCTCCGGCAGCGGCATGATGGTGGTGATGCGCTCGCCCTGCTCGAGCGGCAGGATGTTGATCAGCGCCTTGCCGCGCCCGTTGGGAGCCGCCACCGGCAGCCGCCAGACCTTCTCCTTGTAGACCTGGCCGCGCGAGGAGAAGAACAGCACCGGCGTGTGGGTGGACGCCACGAACAGGCGGCTGACGAAATCCTCCTCGCGGGTCTGCATGCCGGCGCGGCCCTTGCCGCCGCGGCGCTGCGCGCGATAGGCCGACAGCGGCACGCGCTTGGCGTAGCCGGCGTGCGAGACGGTGACGACCATGTCCTCGCGCTGGATCAGGTCCTCGTCCTCGACCTCGCCTTCCTGCTCGATGATCTGGGTGCGGCGCGGATTGGCGAATTCCGCCTTCACGGCGGCGAGCTCGGCCTTGATGATCGCCTGCACGCGGGCGCGCGAGCGCAGGATGTCGAGGTAGTCGGCGATCTCGATGGCGAGCTTGTCGAGCTCCTCGGAGATCTCGTCGCGGCCGAGCGCGGTCAGCCGCTGCAGGCGCAGGTCGAGGATGGCTTTCGCCTGCTCCATCGACAGCCGCGCGGTGCCGTCCGGGTTGAGCTTGTGCCTGGGATCGTCGATCAGCGTGATCATCGCACTGACGTCCTGCGCCGGCCAGTCGCGCGACATCAGCGTCTCGCGCGCGGTGTTCGGATCGGGCGAGGTGCGGATCACGCGGATGATTTCGTCGATGTTGGCGACCGCGATCGCAAGGCCGACCAGGATATGGGCGCGGTCGCGCGCCTTGCCGAGCAGGTACTTGGTGCGGCGCGTGACCACATGCTCGCGGAATGCGACGAAGATCGTCAGCATGTCCTTGAGGTTCATCAGCTCAGGACGGCCGTTGTCGAGCGCGACCATGTTGGCGCCGAACGTCGTCTGCAGCGGCGTGTAGCGGTAGAGCTGGTTCAGCACCACGTCCGCCATGGCGTCGCGCTTCAGCTCGACCACCACGCGATAGCCGTCGCGGTCGGATTCATCGCGCAGATCGCTGATGCCCTCGATCTTCTTCTCGCGCACCAGTTCGGCGATGCGCTCGACCATCGTCGCCTTGTTGACCTGGTAGGGGATCTCCGTGACGATGATCGCTTCGCGATCCTTGCGGATGGTGTCGATCGTCACCTTGCCGCGCATCACGATCGAGCCGCGGCCGAGGTGATAGGCCGAACGGATGCCCTGGCGGCCGAGGATGATGCCGCCGGTCGGGAAATCCGGACCCGGAATGATGTTGATGAGTTCGTCAATCGACAGCGCGGGATTGTCGATCAGCGCGGTGGCGGCGTCGATCACCTCGCCGAGATTGTGCGGCGGGATGTTGGTCGCCATGCCGACCGCGATGCCGCCGGCGCCGTTGACCAGCAGGTTCGGGAAGCGCGCCGGCAGGACGGTGGGCTCCCTCGCCGAGCCATCGTAGTTGTCCTGGAAGTCGACCGTGTCCTTGTCGATGTCGTCGAGCAGCGACAGCGCGATCTTGGCGAGCCGGGATTCCGTGTAGCGCATCGCCGCCGGCGGATCGCCGTCGACCGAGCCGAAATTGCCCTGGCCGTCGACCAGCGGCTCGCGCATGGAGAAGCCCTGCGCCATGCGCACCAGCGCGTCGTAGATCGCCTGGTCGCCGTGCGGATGGTACTGGCCCATCACGTCGCCGACGATGCCGGCCGACTTCTTGTGCTTCTTGTCGGGCGTGTAGCCCTGCTCATGCATTGAGAACAGGATGCGCCGGTGCACCGGCTTCAGGCCGTCGCGCGCGTCCGGCAGCGCGCGCGCCACGATCACGCTCATGGCGTAATCGAGGTAGCTGCGCTTCATCTCGTCGAGGATGGAGACGGGCCGAATATCGGAAGGCGCCGGCGGCTCGCCGGGCTTGTTATCGTCGGTGTCAGACAAGGAGGATCCGGTCAGTCGTTCGCGCTGCTATTCCCTCGTCCGGCCTTCGCACGCGATCGCCAGCGCGTTCTGGTGCGAAGCCGAGAACCAAGGAAACACCAGCCAGGATGGGTTGGCGGACAGCGGTTCGGATTTGACATTCGCCGACACGCCCCGCCCTACACCTAGAGCGAATGTCAAATCCGACGCTATGCGGAATCATATAGCGCATCGGAGGCGAAATCGCCACCCCGGACGGCCCTTGGGCGGCGCTTTTTCCCTTCGTTTTTACAGTGACTTACGGGCCCCTTCAGCGACCGGTTGTCAGCCCCCGAAATCGCCTCTCGAAACCGGTTTTGGTCGCCATTTTCAGCGCGTTCGAGCGGCCGCGCCGAAGCCGGGGCGGCGCGCCTCCAGGGAGCTTCACAAAGCGCTTTAAACGCGGCCCGTTTCGCGAAGCCGCGAAGACCCTTGCGTCGAATCCGCAAGACCCGGCTTCAAATCGCCGGTCGCCCCGCTCGGGGCGCGGATGACGTTCGTCAGCCGTCAGAACGGGATGTCGTCATCCATGTCGCTGTTGCGGCTGCCGGCCGCAACCGCCCGGCGTGGCGGGCTCGAGGCACCGGCCGAGCCGAAATCGCCGCCGCCCTCATCCGCGCCGAAGCTGCCGCCGCCGGAGGAGCGGCCGTCGAGCATGGTGAGATTGGAGTTGAAGCCCTGCAGCACGACCTCGGTCGAATATTTTTCCGCGCCGCTCTGGTCGGTCCATTTGCGGGTCTGCAACTGGCCCTCGATATAGACCTTGGCCCCCTTCTTCAGATACTGCTCGGCGACCTTGCACAGGCCCTCGTTGAAGATGACGACGCGGTGCCACTCGGTCTTTTCCTTGCGTTCGCCGGTCGCCTTGTCGCGCCAGCTCTCCGAGGTCGCCACGCTGAGATTGGCGATCGGCCGCCCATCCTGGGTTCGCCGGATCTCCGGATCCTTGCCGAGATTGCCGACCAGAATCACCTTGTTCACGCTTCCCGCCATCACCCTTCTCCACTCTCGAAATTACTGGCCAGCCGTCCGCCATGCCGCGACGCACGACCTATACGCCTCGCTCGCGGGCGGCGCCCTGTCCGCTCCCGCTATCCACACATATAGCGCGCATCTCGACGATGTTCCAGTTTTGTTCCGGGATTCCTCCAAGCCCCGGTCCGGCACCAACAGAATCTAACGCCGTGATGACGGCCAAATCTCGCCGGAAGCAGTCTCGCGGGCCAATTCAGATTAAAAAACATTAACTTCCGGCGCCCCCACTTCGCTACCGTGTGTTGCTTTTCGGAGACGGTAATTCGGTATGAATCGGCTATGTTTTCAGCCGGAATTTGGATGGTTCTCGCCGCTTGAGACAGACGGCGATCCGCTTTGGGGACCATGAAGCGGATGAAATCCGGAGGGGATGTAATGAGAAAGATTTTGTTGGGTGCGCTGGGTCTGGCCGCGGTCAGCATGGCCGCTCCCGCTTCCGCCGCCGATCTCGCGGCACGGCCCTACACCAAGGCGCCTCCGGCGCCGATCGCCGCGATCTATGACTGGACCGGGTTCTACGTCGGTTTCAACGGCGGCGGCGGCTCATCGCACAACTGCGCGACCATCCTCGCCGTTGGAGCGGTGCCTCTCACCCCATTTGCTGCTGACGGATGCCGCAATGCCACCGGAGGCACGGTCGGTGGACAGATCGGCTACCGCTGGCAGATGTCGAACTGGGTGTTCGGCCTCGAAGGCCAGGGCAACTGGGCCGACTTCACGGGCGACAACATCGGCATCTTCACCGGTAATCGCAACCGCACCCGGATCGACGCATTTGGCCTGTTCACCGGCCAGATCGGCTACACTTGGAACAACGTGCTGCTTTATGTGAAGGGCGGCGGCGCCGTTGTCGGCGACAGCTTTAACGTGTTTGCGGGCCCCGCCTCGATCGTACCACCTCCGGGGACGCTGCTCGCCTCCGCCAACGACACGCGCTGGGGCGGCACGGTTGGTGCGGGCCTCGAGTTCGGCTTCGCCCCGAACTGGTCGGTCGGCGTCGAGTACGACCACATCTTCACCGGCAACCGCAATTACAACTTCCTCACCCCTGGCGGCCTCGCGTTCGGCTCTGCGCGCATCACCCAGGACATCGATATGGGTCTCGTCCGCGTCAACTATCGCTGGGGCGGTCCCGTGATCGCGAAGTACTGATCGCGCGACAACACAGCTTCACTGCAAAAGGCCGGCGTCACGCCGGCCTTTTTGTTTTGCGCCGCCTGCTCGCTTGACGCCGGCGCGATGACGCATCCTGCGGTTGCGCCTGGGCTGTTGCCTTTCGGTAACGGGATTTCGCTTTTCGCGTCGCTATCACGCTTCCATCACACGCCGCGGGATTAAAGACCGGGCGCGCTGATCTTGAAATCGCGGGAATAGCGCAACACGAAATTGGAGCAACACAATATGAACAGGATCGTACTCGCTGCGGTGGGCGTGGTGGCGCTGGGGGCGGCTCATGCGCTCGCGGCGGACCTTCCGCGGGCCTACACCAAGGCGCCCCCGCTGGCGCCGATCTATGACTGGAGCGGTTTCTACATCGGCGGCAATGCCGGCGGCGGCTGGGCACACGACTGCCGCGACAACCTGTCGACCGGGGCCGGCCTTGGCTGCTACAGCGCGGGCGGCGCGATCGGCGGCGGCCAGCTCGGCTATCGCTGGCAACAAGCGAATTGGGTATTCGGCCTCGAAGGCCAGGGCGATGTTGCCAACATCAGCGCCGGCACGCAGAACCTCGCCAACGCCCTGAACAACATCAACACGCGGATCGATGCGCTCGGCCTGATCACGGGGCAGGTCGGCTACGCCTGGAACAGCGTGCTCTGGTACGTGAAGGGCGGCGCCGGCGTCGTCGACCAGCGCTTCGATTTCACCTCAAGCGCGACCGGCGTGGTCACGAGCTCGACCGGCTATCAATCGCACTGGGGCGGCGCGGTGGGCACCGGCGTGGAAGTCGGCCTCTCCCGCGACTGGTCGGTCGGCCTCGAATACGACCACATCTTCTCGGGCCGCCGCAATGTGAGCTTCACCAACATCGTGCCGCTGGCGGATGCCTACCGCTCCGGTGGCGACGTCGACCTCGTCGCGGTGCGCATCAACTACCACTTCGGCGCCCCGATCATCGCAAGGTTCTGATCCGCGCCGACCAGGTTCCAGCGTCGAGGAAAAGGCCGGCTCGAGCCGGCCTTTTGCTTTTTGGGCGCAGCTTTCGTGCCATCTGCTGCCAGTGTGGCGGTTCACGGGACACTGGCGCACCAACAATCCGTTGATGATTCGCACACGGCTCTGGTAATCGCCACCCGTTCTTCCTATGTTCCGAGCATCACCCAACGGCGTCTGATCGCGGAGGCTTTTCCCGACGTGCGCCTGCGGCATGATACGGAAAAATCGGTACCGGTTTTCCGAAAACATCATGCCGAGTCAAAAAGCGAAAGCGCGCTCCGCGCGTCTGGAAATGCCGATATGGATGAAGTGCTCAGGGCGAAGCGCCAACAAAACGCCGGCTCCGGGACGCGCGCGATCACGATCCGCGGCGCCCGCGAGCACAACTTGAAGAACATCGACGTCGAGATTCCGCGCGACAGGCTCGTCGTGTTCACGGGTCTGTCCGGCTCAGGAAAATCCTCGCTCGCCTTCGACACCATCTATGCCGAGGGCCAGCGCCGCTATGTCGAGTCGCTCTCGGCCTACGCGCGGCAGTTCCTCGAGATGATGCAGAAGCCCGACGTCGACCAGATCGACGGGCTGTCGCCGGCGATCTCGATCGAGCAGAAGACGACCTCGCGCAATCCGCGCTCGACCGTCGGCACCGTCACCGAGATCTACGACTACATGCGCCTGCTCTGGGCGCGCGTCGGCGTGCCCTACTCGCCCGCCACGGGACTGCCGATCGAGAGCCAGACCGTCTCGCAGATGGTCGACCGCGTGCTGGCGCTGCCCGAGGGCACCCGGCTCTATTTGCTCGCGCCCGTCGTGCGCGGCCGCAAAGGCGAATACCGCAAGGAGCTCGCCGAATACCTGAAGAAGGGCTTTCAGCGCGTCAAGATCGACGGCACCTTCCACGAGCTTGCGGAGGCGCCTTCCCTCGACAAGAAATTCCCGCATGACATCGACGTCGTGGTCGACCGCGTCGTGGTGCGGCCGGACATCGGCCAGCGGCTTGCGGAAAGTTTTGAGACCGCGCTGAAGCTCGCGGAAGGGCTCGCCGTGATCGAGTTCGCCGACCAGCCCGCCGCGCCTGCGGAAGAGAAGAAGAAGGTCGCAAAAATCCACGACAAGAGCGGGCCCGAGCGCATCCTGTTCTCGGAGAAATTCGCCTGTCCGGTCTCCGGCTTCACGATCCCCGAGATCGAGCCGCGGCTGTTCTCGTTCAACAATCCCTATGGCGCCTGCCCCGCCTGCGGCGGCCTCGGCGTCGAGCAGCATGTCGATGACGACCTCGTCATCCCCGACAAGGACGCAACTCTGCGCAAGGGCGCGATCGCGCCCTGGGCGAAATCATCCTCGCCCTATTACCTGCAGACGCTGACCGCGTTGGCTAAGCACTACAAGTTCACCCTCGACACCAAATGGAAGGACCTGCCGAAGAAGGTGCAGACCGCGCTGCTGCACGGCTCGGGCGAGGAGGAGATCAAGTTCTCCTACGAGGACGGCGTGCGCTCCTACGACACCAAGAAGGCGTTCGAGGGCGTCATCACCAACATCAACCGCCGCTATCGCGAGACCGAGAGCGAATGGGCGCGCGAGGAGCTGGCGAAGTATTTTGCGGATGTGCCCTGCGCCGCCTGCAATGGCTATCGGCTGAAGCCGGAGGCGCTGTGCGTCAAGATCGGCGGCAAGCATATCGGCGAGATCTCCGAGCTCTCGGTGAAGCGCGCCGGCGAATGGTTCGAGACCGCGCCGGAGGCGCTGAACACCCAGCAGAACGAGATCGCCGCGCGCGTGCTGAAGGAGATCCGCGAGCGCCTGAGATTCTTGAACGACGTCGGCCTCAACTATCTCACGCTGTCGCGTTCCTCCGGCACGCTGTCCGGCGGCGAGAGCCAGCGCATCCGGCTGGCCTCGCAGATCGGCTCCGGTCTCACAGGCGTGCTCTACGTGCTCGACGAGCCGTCGATCGGCCTGCACCAGCGCGACAATGCGCGGCTCCTGGAGACGCTGAAGCGGCTGCGCGACCTCGGCAACACCGTCGTCGTGGTCGAGCATGACGAGGATGCCATTCGGCTTGCTGATTACGTGCTCGATATCGGCCCCGGGGCCGGCGTCCATGGTGGCCACATCGTGGCGCAGGGCACGCCTGCCGACATCATGCGCAACCCGGATTCCCTGACCGGCAAGTATCTCACCGGCGAATTGTCGGTGGAGGTGCCGGACCGGCGGCCGCCGAACCACCGGCGCACCATCAAGGTGATCAACGCCCGCGGCAATAATCTGAAGAACATTTCCGCCGAAATACCGCTCGGGCTGTTCACCTGCGTCACGGGAGTCTCCGGCGGCGGCAAGTCGACGCTGCTGATCGACACGCTGTACCGCGCGATCGCGCGCAAGCTGAACAATGCCAGCGAAGGCGCAGCACCCCACGACCGCATCGAGGGGCTGGAGCATATCGACAAGATCATCGACATCGACCAGTCGCCGATCGGCCGCACGCCGCGCTCGAATCCGGCGACCTATACCGGCGCCTTCACGCCGATCCGCGAATGGTTTGCGGGTCTCCCCGAGGCCAAGGCGCGCGGCTACGAGCCCGGGCGCTTCTCCTTTAACGTCAAGGGCGGCCGCTGCGAGGCCTGCCAGGGCGACGGCGTCATCAAGATCGAGATGCACTTCTTGCCCGACGTCTACGTCACCTGCGACGTCTGCAAGGGCAAGCGCTACAACCGCGAGACGCTGGAGGTGCTGTTCAAGGGCAAGTCGATCGCCGATGTGCTCGACATGACGGTCGAGGAAGCCGCCGATTTCTTCAAGGCGGTGCCGCGCGTGCGCGAGACCTTCAAAACGCTGCACCGGGTTGGGCTCGACTACATCCATGTCGGCCAGCAGGCCACCACGCTGTCGGGCGGCGAGGCGCAGCGCGTCAAGCTTGCGAAGGAGCTCTCCAAGCGCGCCACCGGGCGCACGCTCTACATCCTGGACGAGCCGACCACGGGACTGCATTTCCACGACGTGAAGAAGCTTCTCGAAGTGCTGCACGAGCTGGTCGCCCAGGGCAACACGGTGGTCGTGATCGAGCACAACCTCGAGGTCATCAAGACCGCGGACTGGGTGATCGACCTTGGCCCCGAAGGCGGCGACGGCGGCGGCGAGATCGTCGCCTGGGGTCCGCCCGAGGACATCGTCAAGGCGCCGCGCAGCTATACCGGCAAATTCCTGGAGCCGGTGCTGAAGAAGGCGAACAAGCCGCGCAAGAGCCGAGCTAGCGAGGCGGCGGAGTAGCGTGCTGCCTCCGCTTTAGATCATCATCGCCCCTGAATGGTCGAACGTGGTCGCCGGGAGGCCAATCGTCTACGCGTGCAGCGGTCTGATGTTCTGGTTCATGCGGAAGAAGTTCGTCGGGTCGTACTTGGCCTTCAAGGCGACGAGGCGCTCGTAATTGTCACCGTAGGTGGCCCTGAGCCTGCTGTCGTCGCCATCGTCCATCATGAAATTCACATAACAGCCGTCAGCCGAATAGGGATGCACGGCCTCCCAATAGCCTTTGGTCCAGCGCGTGATTTCGCCCGCCTTTTGCGGATTGGGATCGATGCCCGCGATGACCATCGACCAGGTCGCGTCGCGCGTGTTCCAGGCGGTGTCGCTCTTGCCGACGCGACGGACGGCTCCGTCGATCGGATAAAGATGCATAAGCGAGAGCGTGCTCGGCAGTTTCTGTGCCTGGACGACATGGGCGTCAATCGCTTCGTCGGTCAGCTCTTTCACGAAATCGCCGCGCCAGTACCATTGCAAGCCCTTCGGAAAGAACGGATCAAACATGGACTGGAGGGCGGGATAGGGCATTTCGCCCATCCAGTTGAAGAGCGGTGGGGGCAGCTCGGCGAGCAGTTGGGCCATGACCGCTTCTCCGGCTTCCGTTGGGCCATTGTAGCAAGCGATGATGGCGCAGGCGCGCTTGCCCTGATGCTCCGCCGGGAACGGGTCCACCGGCGGAACCGTCTTCAAGCCGACAAACGCCCCGAGCTCCTCCGGAGCGCCGGGCAGGAAATCCCTGTACTTCCGCATGATCGTCCGGGCATTTTCGAGATCCCAGAAGATCGGGCCGGCATAGACCATGGTCACGGGATGAGCCTG
Source organism: Bradyrhizobium sp. NP1 (assembly GCF_030378205.1). Classification (NCBI taxonomy): domain Bacteria; kingdom Pseudomonadati; phylum Pseudomonadota; class Alphaproteobacteria; order Hyphomicrobiales; family Nitrobacteraceae; genus Bradyrhizobium; species Bradyrhizobium sp. NP1. The sequence goes on along the minus strand of NZ_CP127385.1, from coordinate 3,835,988 downwards.
GAACAGGAAGCTCGTGACGATGCCAAAATTGCCGCCGCCGCCCCGCAGGCCCCAGTAGAGATCGGCGTTCTCCGACTTGCTCGCGGTGACGATGCGACCGTCAGCCAGCACGACATCCGCCTCGAGCAGATTGTCGATGGTGAGACCGTACTTGCGGGTCAGGTATCCGGTGCCGCCGCCAAGCGTGAGGCCGGCGATGCCGGTCGTCGAAACAATGCCGGCCGGCACGGCCAGCCCATAGACATGCGTGGCATGGTCGACATCCCCTTGCGTGCAGCCGGGACCGACGCGGACGGTGCGGGCAACGGGATCGACCCGCACGCCTTTCATCATCGACATGTCGATCATCAACCCGTCGTCGACACTACTAAGGCCCGGCCCGTTGTGCCCGCCTCCGCGGATCGCGACCGGAAGATCGTTCTGTCTTGCAAAATCCACTGCAGTGACCACGTCGGCGACGTCGGTGCATCGCGCAATCATCACGGGACTCTTGTCGATCATCCCGTTGTAGAGGCTTCGGACGGCGTCGTAATCGGCATCCGTTCGCCCGATAACCGGGCCGCGCATTTTGCCGATGAATGTTTCGGTGGCCATGGCTTGCATGGTGTCCTCCTATTCCACAAATTGATCGGCTGGGTGAGGTTAGAGGCTACTCCATTATTGGACCCCGGCAAAATCGGGCCTTCGCCATGGATGCCCCTCCCCCCGAGGCCGCTCGGTAAGCCCGGCGCCTGCGAACGTCACGGCCCGTCACGACAAGGCCCGAGCTGGTCTCGCTGAGCAGTTGCCCAGCAGAGCCGAGGTTGTGAACTACCGGCTTGGGCAAAGGCCCTTCATCTGCTAGAGTTTCTCCTGAAGCAACCCGAGAGATGGACGTGCCTGAACCAGAACGCAGGCTCGCCGCGGTGCTTTCCGCTGACATGGTCGGCTTCAGTCGGCTGATGGAGGTCGACGAGACGGGGACGCTCGCGCGTCTCAAGACTCATCGGATCGAGCTGATCGATCCGGCCATTGCCAAGAATCGCGGCCGCATCATAAAGACGACGGGCGACGGCCTGCTGGTGGAATTCCACAGCGTTGCCGATGCCGTGCTGTGCGCGGCCGAGGTTCAGCGCCGGATGGCGCGCCGCAACGCCGACGTTCCGCCGGCGCGCTGGATACAGTTTCGCATCGGCATCAATCTGGGCGACGTCATCGTTGATGAAAACGACATCTTTGGCGATGGCGTCAACGTCGCGGCGCGCCTGCAAATGCTGGCCGAGCCCGGCGGCATCTGTGTTTCGGGCGCCGTGCGCGAGCAGGTCGGCCAGCGACTGGACGACGTCGAATTCGACGATCTCGGCGAGCAGAGCGTCAAGAATATCGCACGGCCTATCCGCACCTTTCGGGTGCGGCTTGAATCCAGTCTCCAAGGTGCGCCGGAGGGCGCGAAGGACACTTCGGTCGCGACAGCAAGCTCGAAGAAGCCATCCATTGCCGTGCTGCCGCTCGCTAACATGAGTGGCGATCCTGAGCAGGAGTTCTTCGCGGACGGCCTCACCGAGGACATCATCACCGAGCTGTCGCGCTTCCACGACCTGCTCGTCATCTCGCGCAACTCCGCCTTCGTGTACAAGGGCAAGGCGGTCAAGGTTCAGGACGTCGCGCGCGAATTCGGCGTCGACTACGTCCTCGAGGGGAGTGTGCGGAAGGCGGGCGACCGCGTCCGCGTCACCGTGCAGCTGATCGACGCGGAAACCGACCGGCACGTCTGGGCCGAACGCTATGACCGCGAGATCAAGGACGTCTTTGCCATCCAGGACGAGATGACCCGAGCAATCGCCGCAACGCTGCCCGGCCGCGTCGAGGCCGCCACGCAGGACCGCGCGAAACGCAAGCCCACCGACAACATGGTGGCCTATGAGTGCGTGCTGGCCGCCAAGGTGCTGCATCACCGCTCGACGCGGGCTGACAACGCGGAAGCGCAGCACCTGCTCGACCGCGCTCTCGCACTCGATCCGAATTATGCGCATGCTCACGCCTGGAAGGCATGCGTGCTGGGCCAGACCTGGGTTTATGACTGGTGCGCCGATCGCGATGCGGCGCTCCAGCAGGTCGCCGCGGAGCTGGAGATCACGCTGGGGCTGGACGACAACGACAGCGACGTTCACCGGATTCTCGCCGCGCTGAACCTGAACCGCGATGATCACGACAAGGCCGCGTACCACCAGGAACGGGCGCTCGCGCTGAACCCCAACTACGACCTTGTCGTCGTTCAGCAGGGCGAGCTCCTGACCTGGCTTGGGCGGCCTGAGGAGGGCATCGACTGGATCAAGAAGGCCATGCGCCTCAACCCCTATCACCCGGAGCGTTTCTGGAGTCACCTGGGGCGTGCCTGCTATTGCGCCGAGAAATACGCCGAAGCCGCCGAGGCCTTCTCGCGGATCACACGGCCTGACCACACCCATCATGCCTTCCTCGCAGCCACCTTCGCGCAGATGGGCAACGCGGTCGCCGCCGCCGCGCATGCGACAGAGGTCACAAAGCGCGAGCCGAAATTCTCGGTGGCCGCGTACCTCGCGACCCAGCATTACAAGCACGAGGCCGACCGCCGGCGCCTCGAGGCCGGCCTCCTCAAGGCGGGCCTGCCAAGCTGACCAACCACGCTGACCCCGGCGATGTACCTTGCGAAGAGATGGTCCGGATTTGCTGCTGTGGAGGCCGCCGCGCTTGAATCATGTTCAAACCGATGCCTTCAATCGGCAAGCCCGCACTTCCGAGAGTAACCGCTAGCCGGTCGTGCCGACATGCCAAAATCGACGCAATTGACCCATTGCGGAAGTCGCACCCAAGTCAGAGCCAAAACCAGGGCAGAGTGAGATAGACGCAAGCGATCATCGAGAGCACAGGAATTAGCCACACCCATCCCGACCAAACGTATCGCGCCGAACGTCCGGGCAGCGCAGCAGCAACAAGGCCGACCATCAGCGCCCCGAGTGCGGCGGTCGCGGCCCACCCGTACCAGTACATCGCAGGAGCCAGAAATCCCATCGCAGGGTCGGCGACATCTCGCGAGTGATGCGTGCCAGCGAGCACGACGCCGAGCGACGGGAAAACGGTGAAGAGAGCACAGTCCTTGGCGAGTGCGACAACGTAGAAGAGCCCGAACGTGGTCCCGAACGCGAATGCAAAGCGGCGGAATGGCGCTGATGACGTCATGAGCCGAAACCCATGATGTTGTTAGCGACGTGGCCGGACAGAAAGCCCCACCAAACGATAAAGGCGAGGATCGAAGTGAGCGCGGTGCGTGTTTGGGCTGGCTCATCATCAAACGGCCGTCGCCAGCAAACCCAGTAGGCGGGTAACAACGCCAATCCGATAGCTGCGAAGTGCTCCTTGAGGTCGAAGAAGCCGAGTACGTGCCAGTGACCCGCGCGCTCCAACTCGGGTCTGACATCCACACGGAAATAGAGGTAGATGATCCCACCCAGCAGCGTCGTGACCACATACAGCGCGACCACGGCGTTTGCAAACAAGGCGGACGGCACGGAACGAAAGCGGCCAAAGAATGAAGGCGGTCGCGCCTCCACCGATGCCCATGCCGCCAAAGTCTGGTGGGTTATCGCGCCAAGCAGTGTGACTGCGATCAATCCGTGGATGATCAGAAGAGCTGTCGCCAGAACCTCACTCCCGCAAACGCCTGCCTCCGGCTCACTTGAAGAGTTCCTCAGCCCCAAAGGGTTCTGCCGACCACGGCCTGAACCGATTGAGGGTGAATTTCGTTTTCTGGCCGGGTTGGACATCGACAAGCACGTAATTGTACTCCTCTTTCGGAGCCTGTCCCTTCCAGTAGAGGTCCGGCGGATAGTCAGCGGGTACCTTGATGCTCGTGCGACCGGGAAGAATTGGGTCCTGTTCCGCGCCGCCACCGCCCAGCATCAGATACTTTACGCCATCTACCTCGTAGATTTCGGTGGTGTGGACGTGCCCGTTCAACACGACCACCTCCATGTCCTTGGCATACGACGCGATCACCTTGTGCGGATTGTCGGGGGCCGGGATTGGACCTAAGCCAGACCGCGCAAACACAGGATAGTGGAAGACAATAAAGGCCTTACGAATGCCATTGGCCTTGGCTTCGTCCAGCCACTTCTGAAGCTGCGTCATCTGTTCGGCATACTTTGGCCGATCAGCGTCCCAAAGCGAAGGCGAACGGTAGTCGTACTTGCCGCTCCAAAGATAGATGAAGCGGGTGCCTTTGAAGTCGAATTTGTAAATGAGGTTTTCGGGCGTTACGCCGAATTTCTTCAAATACGGCACGGCCGAGAGAACGCCCTCAATCTTGGGGTCCGCCCATACCTCGTGATTGCCCACACTCATGAAAAAGCGCCCATCCAGACCGGCTGCACGCATTTCGTCGTCCGGCGCAGGTAGCTTCTTCAACATCGTATCGTTCACGCGCTTCCAGTATGGGCTGTCACTGACGGTCAAACCCTGATTGCCCCACCATACGGCATCACCGCTATTGACCACGAATTTGGCGCGACCGGACTGGACGTCTTTCACGATTTCACGCGTCACCCATTCGCCGCCCTGGAGCCGGAACATCGTCCGCTGCACGCCGGGAAGCAGCTTTACGTCCTCAACGGAGGCCTCTGTCACCCACCCTTTATCGACCGTCAGCGTCATGACTTCGGTCTTGGACGCGAATGGCATGATTACCTTGGTCAGCTCCTTTGTGGCCGGATCGAAGATCATCTTCACATCCTTCGCCACAACGGCTTCAGCGACCTTCTCCGGCATGACCAGCCCGAACATCTCAACGAAGAACTTGTTGAGGTCCGGCTGCCCTTCCTTCAGCGGGAGGTACATCATCGGGCGGGTGTCGCCGACCGCCGCGAACGAAAATCCGGCCCCTTCGGTAGACGGTGCTTGCGCGGTCGTCGTTTGCGCCTGCGCATCGGGAATGAGCGGCACGTAGAGCACCGGCAGCGTTGCGAGTGCGAGTACACGGCGCCGACTGGGCTCGTTAGGCCGGGAGGATTGCATGATAACCACCCCTGATCGAGGAGAGGGAATGAGCCGCCGCATAGGGTGCGCAACACAATTTGCCCTTCAGCGGCAGGTAAGCTTGATATAGATCAACGCCGTCACAGCCGTCGGCATCCCAGCGCTTTTCCCGCAATCAGCTCCGTGAAGCCGGCTCGCACCGCCTCACAGCAAAAACGCAAGCGCCGCTTCACAGCGATCCTCGACCTTCAGGGTCAGAAGATCGTCCCAGTGGCACGCCAAGCATGTCCTCGGCACCGGGAGCAACGCGTAGCCCGTCAAGCCGCCAGCAGCTCGTCGAGCAAAAAAAGCCCGGCTCAAGGCCGGGCTTTTCGTTCATTGGCGCTTGTCCTGACCGTGGCCTCCGCCACCGCCCGGTCCGCCGCCACCGCGTGGTGCGGCGTTGATGTGCGGCGCGCCGCCGCCCTGCGGGATCGCGGGCGCGGCTGCGTGCGGGGCAGCCGCGGCCGGCATCTGCGCGCGTGCGTTCATCGGCGAGCCACCGCCGCCGCGCGCCGCATTGGGCTGCGTCATGTGGGGCGTGGCGCGCTCGATCCGCGGCGCAGCCGCACGCGGTTCGTCATGGCCGCGGGCCATGATCGGCGGCGTCTGCGTGCGGGCGCGGGCCATCGGCTGCTGGTGCACGGCCGCTCTTGCGTTCTCACGCGTCATCCGCGCGTGCTCGCGCGTCATGCGGGCCTGCACTGCCGCGCGTTCGTGCCCTTCGCGCGCGCTACGCGTGGCGATGTCTTTCTCGCGCGTCACGCGTTCCGTCGCACCGGCGCGGGTCCGCTCCGTCGCACCGGCGCGCGACCTCTCCTCGACACCGACACCTGCCTTTGCCTCGGGGAGTGCAGCGTCGCGCGCTGCCGCCGCGCGGCCGATCCGGGCCGCCGAGCGGTCGATAGTCAACCGCGTCGCGAATCGCTCATGCGATTGCCAATAGCCGCTCCAGTAGGCGCGACGGTGATACCAGGGACGTCCCGCATAGTAGCTCGACCAGTACGAGGTCAGCACGAACGGCACGACGGGAACGTCGATCTCGTCGACATAGTCGGGCAGATAGACGTAGCGGTTGCGGTAGAGATATTCGAGATATTGCGACGACACCCAGCCACGATCATCCGACCAGTTCACATCGCACCAGGCGGTGCCTCTGAGACAACCATGGATGGTGACACGCGCGCCACCGGGAATGCGGTCGACCGTCGGAAAGCCTTCACCGGGCCCTGCCCTCAGGCTGACCGTGGTGGTGACGATGCCCGGCGCCGCCAGTGCGGCGGTCGGCATCAGCAGCACGGCTGCTGCGATAAACAATTCTCTCAGTTTCATGGCGAGTTCCTCCTCAGGAGTTGGAACGCCGCAGCGAAACAGGCGTTCCCTGAGGAGTGGTCGCGTTAGCCGAAGGACGCAGGCGTCTCGCAGGCGCGAGATGCGCCGCTCTTGTTTGTCATTCCGGATGCGCCAACGGGTCGGCGTGTAGCACCGCCCGATGACAGGCTCCGCAGGTCCGCATCACCGCGCCTGGAAGGCATGCGTGCTGGGCCAGACCTGGGTTTATGACTGGTGCGCCGATCGCGATGCAGCGCTCCAGCAGGTCGCCGCGGAGCTGGAGATCACGCTGGGGCTGGACGACAATGACAGCGACGTTCACCGGATTCTTCGCCGCGCTGAACCTGAACCGCGATGATCACGACAAGGCCGCGTACCATCGGGAACGGGCGCTCGCGCTGAACGCCAACTACGACCTTGTCGTTGTTCAGCAGGGCGAGCTTCTGACATGGCCTCCTCAAGGCGGGCCTGCCCGGCTGACCCGGGCGATGTACCCTTGCGAAGAGATGGTCCGGATTTGCTGATGTGGAGGCCGCCGCGCTTGAATCATACTCGGTCGCCCTGCTAGCTGGGCCAAAAGAAGAGTTGATGCAGATCAACATGACTCGAACGAGAGCGTGTTAACTGTGAACCGTTCACCAGAAGGAGGAGCAAATGAAGCCACTCTCTGAACAACTCGCCGAGTTGTCGGTACGTGCAAAGGGTGCTGAAGATGCCTTTGAAGGTGCGAAAAAGGAAGCGCACGACAAGATCGAAGCGCGCAAGGCCGCGGCGCTTTCTGCTGCAAAGACGGCAGTCGAAAAGGTGAACCAGCAAATCAAGTCTGCTGGAGAGTCTGCCACCAGAGATACGAAAGCCCTGCAAGCGAAAATTACTGCGGACGTGAACGCCTTAAAGGCGCACGTGGTCGAAGCAAAGCATGGTCTAGATGTGAAACTAGCCGAGAAAAACGCCGAGCTCTTGGAGTCGGACGCCGGTTTCGCGATCGATTACGCCATCGCGTCGGTTGAACAGGCACGACTGGCCGTTCTCGATGCCATCGACGGCCGCCTCGCCGCCGAGCAGGCAAAGCGCTCATAAGAGCGGGAGTAAACTCAGGGACTGGCCCGACGAGAGACCAGACATGATGGGCAATATCCAGGCCATCGAAGTCCAAATCCCCCACGACGTTGTGCAATATTGGGGATGGTTCCTGGTATTTGGAATTGGATTGTTGGCGCTGGGTATTGCCGCCGTTGTCAGGTCGGTGCTGGCCACCGTCGCCACGATGTTGTTCTTCGGATGGCTCTTGGTGTTGGCCTCAGGCATCGAGATGGCGCAGGCGGTCTTGGTGGGGCATTGGGCAGGCTTTTTTCATCATTTGCTTGCCGCGATCCTTTTCGGGGTCGTTGGCCTGATGCTCGTCACGAGGCCGGTCATCAGTGCTGAGGCGCTGACCATCTTCATGGCGTTGTTCTTCCTGATCGGCGGCTTGTTTCAATTGATCGCTTCGATTGCAGTTGCCCAGCCAGGCTGGGGCTGGCAGGCGGCGGACGGAATCATTACGTTCATATTGGGGATACTTGTTCTTGCGCAGTGGCCGGTCTCAGGTCTGTGGGTGATCGGTCTGTTCGTCGGGATTGATCTAATTTTCTACGGCTGCGCGTGGATCGCGCTTGCCCTTAGCTTGCGCACGATGTGAGGACACGATCGAATAGCTCAGGCAAATGGCGCTTATGCACTGGTGTCCGGCGTCGCGCCGCGCGTGCTGGCCTTCAGGCTGCGGGCTCGGTTGGAGCGACTTCGGCACCGAGGGGTCAAACCGTGGCCTGACACACGGCGGCGCCATCGGTCAGCTTGGGGCAAACCTCTCATTTCCGTTTTTGGCCCCAGGGCGAAGTAGGTCGGTAGCTCGCTGAGGTCCGCTGTCACGGGTGAAACGGACTCATCTACCACGATCTAGATCGACGCTTTTGACCCGATCCAGTCTTTAGTCGTGATGGCATCCTGCAGTCCGGTGAAGCCCCTTCATGCCACAACCTGCAAAACCTATCTATAGTTTGTCTTGAGCAGGCCGATACGTCTGCGGCAGTCGTTAGCGAGAGGTCTTCCGATGACCATCACCCTCAACCACACCATCGTCCCTGCCCGCGACAAGAGGGCAGCGGCGCAATTTTTCGCGCGCATTTTTGGCCTCCATGCCGATCCGAAAGACGGCCATTTCGCGCCGGTACGTATCAACGACACGCTTACGCTTCTTTTCGACGATGACGAGGAGTTCGAGAGCCACCACTACGCCTTCCACGTCAGCGATGCCGCGTTCGATGCCATCTTCGGCCGCATTCGCGAGGCGAAGCTCGCCTATGGCAGCGCACCGTGGAGCCTCGACGACGGTAAGCTCAACGACTGGAACGGCGGCCGTGGCGTCTATTTTCGGGACCCTGATGGCCATGTGCTCGAACTCATGACCGTACCGCAGTGAACTTTAACCCCTCCGCTGCAGCGATGAGGAGATCGAGGCGATCAAAGGCCGCACGGGTGCGTTCTATGTTGCTCCCCCGATGGGCTTGTGAACCCAGGCTATGTGGCTCCGGGCACGGGCTGCCCCGAGCGCCGTCATCGCGTCCAGTGGCGCGCTACGAAAACAACGCCAGGCCCGCGTGCGCTTGCGACGAGGGCGCGCCTGATTGATTCCTATGATATGAAGATCGCAGGTTGGGGGTGACCTCTCTGACTATCTCATCGGGTTCCGCGTCCTCGCGTCGGTTAGCGTCGCGGCCCCGATCTCGACCGCCAAACAATGGTGCACAAGCAGCTCAAGGGAGCGGTATCACAAAGGAGGGTATCATGTACCATTTCGCCACAGCTTTAATCGCCGGCACTATCGCCACGGTACTTGTTAGCGGCATTGCATTCATGCCTGCTCCCGCGGAGGCTGCGAAGCTGTCCAAAGCTGAAAGGGTTACCCTAGAAAAGGCGACCGCTGCATGCAAGGTGGAGGCGAAGGGCATGAAGTTCAGCTGGCACTGGCGGAAGCGCCAGAAATACGTCCGAAATTGCATCATAAGGACGGCTGTTCAAGCCGATCCCAGCATAAACATCTCGGAAGTCCGCAGGACGGTGAATATGATGGATCTTCGGATGCAGCGACCCGGGGAATGGGGATGTGACCCGATGTGTTGAAGCGAGCCGCGCCTGTCGTTGCAAGAAGAAGCCAACAGCCAAAATATCCTTGCACTTGCTGCGGCTGTTTTGAACCGCCACACTAGTACCTGGTTCGTCTATTCAACCGTGACAGGCTCCAGGCCGTATTTCGACAGCCGCAGACATCGCACCGGGACAAGCCATCAGCATCTGCGAGTGCGTCGTCACTTCGGCGCCAACACGCCTGCAGCTCCGTGAAGCCGGTTCGCTCCGCCTCACAGCAAAAACGCGAGCGCCGCTTCACAGCGATCCTCGACCTTCAGGGTCAGAAGATCATCCGCCCGGGTGCGCCCGAGATTGACGGCGGCAATCGGTATCTGCTTTCGAGCAGCCATCTGCACGAAGCGAAAGCCGGAATACACCATGAGCGAGGAGCCGATGATCAACATGGCGTCGGCCTGCTCCAGGTGATCTCGCGCCGTCGCGACGACCTCACGAGAGACGTTTTCGCCGAAGAACACGACGTCGGGCTTGAGGATCCCACCGCACTGCCCGCACGAAGGCACGGTGAAGGACGAGAAGTCCGAACTTTCGAGGTCTGCGTCACCGTCAGGCGCATCCGCGGCGTCGAGCGCGAGCCATTCCGCATTGACCCGACCGAGCGTGCGCTGAAATTGCTCGCGCGACATTCTCAGCTCGCATCCCATGCAGCGCACCAGATCGAGCCGCCCGTGAAGATCGATGACTTGCCGACTGCCGGCGGACTGATGCAGCCGATCCACGTTCTGGGTCACGAGGAGTTCGCATCGTCCATTGGCTTCGAGCCGCGCCAGCGCATGATGGGCATCATTGGGTGAAGCCTGGCCAAACCGCCGCCATCCGATCAGGCTCCGCGCCCAATAGCGCTGGCGAGTGCCTTCATCGCCCATGAAAGCCTGGTAGGTGACCGGTGGCGTTCGCTTCCAGTTGCCATGGCTGTCCCGGTAGTCGGGGATGCCGGAATTTGTGCTGCAGCCCGCCCCGGTCAGCACGAAAAGACGCGGGTTGCGGTCAATAAAATCTTCGAGCGGACGTTTTGCCATCGGCCAGATGTAGTTTGCTCCGCCTGCAATTGCCAGACGGCCGCCGCAAGCCTCGACTGCGCGGCCCCTCTCACTCGCCCGCCATCGCCGCCTCGACAAACCCCGCGGGGTCGTCGCAGAATTGGCGCATCAGCCTGTAATGGTCGGTCTGCTCGACGGTGGTCGGCTCAAGCCCGTATCTCGACAACCGCAGGAGCGTCGCGCCGGGATAGGCCATCAGGATCGGCGAGTGGGTGGCCATGATGATCTGGCAGCGGCCGATCTCCTCCATCCGCCGCATCAGTTTCAAGAATTCGATCTGGCGCGACGGCGACAGCGCGGATTCCGGCTCGTCGAAGATGAAGATGCCCTGGCGCTGGCAGCGCTCCTCGAAAAAACGCAGAAAACCCTCTCCGTGGGAGTGCGAGAGAAAGTCGGGCGGAGGTGGCCCCGGTGTTCCGATGGCGGCCTCGTCGAGATAGCGCGCCACCGAGAAAAAGCTCTCGGCGCGGAAGAACCAGCCATTGGTGATCTTGGGCAGCCAGCTCGCGCGCAGCGCCCTGGAAAGCTCGCCGCCCATCTTCTCCAGGGCCTGCGAATGATCGACCGGCCTGTGGCCCTTGCCGCCGCCGGCCTCGTCATAGCCGGCCAGCACGGCAATGCCTTCGAGCAGCGTGGATTTGCCGGTGCCGTTCTCGCCGACGATGATGGTGAAGGCGTGCTCGAAACTCAGCTCGAAATCGTCGCGCAACAGCGGCAGGCAGAACGGATAGGCCTCGCGGTCGGGGATGCGCGCGGGATCGAGCCAGAGGCGCTTGAGGTAGGGCGCCGGCAGGTTGATCGTGCGGTTTCGCCTGGCCATGCGCCCTGCCCCGTCCAACGAAATGCGGTTGCGGCCATCACTGGCACAACCGACAGAACATAACAAGAACAATATTCAACCGAACGCGGTGGTGCGCGTTACCCCGCCATCGGCGTGATCTATGATTCAACCGCCCATGCCCTCAGCCACCTACGCCCTCTTCCGCAACGCGATCCAGACCGAGCAGCAGGTGCTGTGCACCTATGAGGGCCGGCATCGCGAGCTCTGCCCGCACATCATCGGCACCAACAAACGCGGCGAGGAAGTCGTGCTGGCCTGGCAGTTCGCGGGCGACAGCTCCGGGCCATTGCCGCAATGGCGCTGCTTGCGGCTTGCGAGTGTACGCTTCGCGCGGCAGCGCGCCGGTCCCTGGCACGAGGGCGGCTCGCACAAGAGCGAGCAGAGCTGCGTCGCCAACGTCGATCTCGACATCAACATCGACGTGCGCAAGCGGCGGAAGCCAACGCCACGCAAGGGACCTTCGGACTGACTTGCCCGACGGGCAAATCACGCGCATTTCGCTGGACGATGCGCCATTCGCACCCGCCTGGGGCTTGAAAGGCCCGTGCGCGCAGAATTCAATTTCGCGAAGCATTTCAACGTGATTTGGGTCGTCCAGTCCTCGCGCGAAAAATATTCCGCTTGGTTTGTCGGGCAAATCAGTGGCTTTGATCGGCGCGTCCCGGGCCCGATCAAGAGGGGCGCTTCGCGATCGTCACGAGTGTTGGGCGCGGGATGCGATGGACGCTTTGGTATCAACTGACGAGTGATGCCAAAGCGGACGGCGAAGTCGTGTGGTCCTGATGCCCCGACGCTGGCATCAAGTTCGCGGGACGAAACATCTCGCGGATGACGGTGGCAAGAAAGCCCGGTCACCGGGGAGAGCACGAAGGAAACCGTAAAACCGTCGCGCAGGGAATGCCGGTGTTTGCGGCGATACCTGTGGTGACTAACTCGTGTGCTTTCCATCTTTGCACGCGAGGCTGCGGGTGCGCCAAGACACCCGGCATTCCCTGCGCCCTCTGCCTTTCCGAGGGTTTTGCGCACAGCCCGGGCGAAAACGCGCCGCGGGAAGGCGGATGGCTGGATATATCCCAGTCATGTCCGCGCATACTGGGTCGCCCGATCAAGTCGGGCGACGACCGCGTTGTTGTTTGACATCTGAATCGGAACACGGCTCTCGTCGCCTCGTCATTGCGGGGAGCGAAAGCTCCGAAGCTTGCGCTAGCAATGACGGCGTAGAGATACCTATAGCGCTTCCAGCACCAGCTCCATGGTCATCAGCACGGGGTTGTCGCCGCGGACAAGCCGGCCTTGCGCCAGGCCGCCGGTGTAGTCGACCAGCGCGACGTCGAGCGTCGCTTCCGGCGCACCGCCTGCACCCGGCGCGATGACGCCCGATGTCACCGTCAGCTCGGTCGCGAAGGGTTCGACCACGCCGCCATCGACGAAGCGCGCGCCGATGGTCGAGCCGACACCGCCGTGGACCCTCGCACGCGCGATGCCGCGCTCGCGGCAAAAGCTCTCGAGCGCGCCGGCAACATCCTGGTTTGGCTTGAGGCGCAGCGCGAAGGCTCGGGTTGGTGCGTCAGCGCGATTGGCTACGCTGGAGACAGGGCCAAACAGCTTGAAATTGGTCTCGGCGTCGGGCTCCGCGGCAAAGACCGCACCATCGATGCCGAAGGCATCGACCGAAAACGGCTCGGCGACGATGGTCTCCTCGGGCAGGATATGCCCGCCGTTGTTTCGCCCGTCGGCCTCACGCCACAGCGCATGACAGTGAAAGAACGGCGCACCGTCGCGCAATCCCAAGGTCATCGTCCCAGTCGTCAGCCGCGTGATGCCAGCGGGGCGGAACGTATCGCTGTAGAAGGCGGCGTTCTCGCCGGTCTTCGACAGCGCCGGCATCACATAGGCGAATGGCCCGAGCGCGCCGTCCTTGAGGTTGAGCGTGCCGCCGGCAAAGCCTTGAGCGGCAAAGCCACGGCGCGCGGCTTCGAGCAGCGACAGGCCAGCTTCCATTGCGAATGAGAACGCCCGGCCCCTCACCTCCACCCACTGGATGCGCTCGGACGCAACCGGGCCCGGCTGTTTGATGCTGCGCATCACGAGCCGGAAGATTTGGTGACGTCCAAAAGCCCGCGCGCTTCCAGCTCGTCCTTGACCAGACGTTTTGGAATTTTGCCATAGCCGGACTTTGGCAAGGCCTCCCAGAAGAAGAAGCGTTTCGGCATCTTGTAGCGCGGCACCTTCGGGGCGAGGAATGCGGCCATCTCGGCCTCGGTCACGCCCTTGCCGCCCTCGCGCGGCACGCAGACGGCAACTCCGACCTCGCCCCAGGTCGGATCGGGCACGCCCAGCACCGCAACCTCGCCGATCGCCGGATGGGTCAGGATCTTCTCCTCGATCTCGCGCGGGTAGATGTTCGACCCGCCGGAGATGTACATGTCCGAGGCGCGGCCGGTGATATAGACAAAGCCCTCCTCATCCATGTGGCCGAGATCGCCGGTGCGGAACCAGCCGTCGCGAAACGCCTTCGCATTGGCCTCGGGGTTGTCGTAGTAGCCCGCGAATACCGCAGGCCCGATCACGCAGATCTCGCCGGTCTCGAACGGTTTCAGCTCGCGGCCCTGCTCGTCCTGGATCGAGACCTGCATGCCGGTGCGCTCATAGCCGCAGCTGCCGATCCGCGCTTTCGGCCCATCCTCGGTCTCATGCAGCGCCGCCGGCAGCACCGTGATGTTGCCGGTGACTTCGCCGAGCCCGAAATACTGCACGATCACCTTGCCGAGCTTGTGCAGCGCCGTCTTCTGGTCCTCGCGGTACATCGGCGCGCCGGCATAGATGACGTGGCGGAGCGAGGAATGGTCGTAGCGCTCGACGGCGGGATGCTCGACCATCATCTTCAGGATGGTCGGCACGGTGAACAGGTTGCTCACCCTGTGCGTCGCGATCAGCCGGAACGCCTCGTCGATGTCGAAACGCTCGGTCGGCAGCAGCACGGTCTTGGCGCCGCGCGCGGTCTGCATGAGCTGGTGCACGCCGGCGCCATGCGACAGCGGCGCCACCACGAGCGAGGCGTCCTGCTCGGTGGTGCCGGGCGTGAGGTCGGCGAGGTGGTTGGTGACGACAAAGCCCATCTGACCGTGGGTCAGCACCGCCGCCTTGGAACGCCCTGTGGTGCCCGAGGTGAAGAAGAACCAGCAGGGGTCGTCATGCTCGACGGCGACGTTGTCGACCTTGGCTCCCACATGCGCCTTGATCGCTTCGGCGACCGAGGTTTCGCCGAAACTGCCGGTCTCGCCGATGCGCCAGGTGAAGACGGGCCCCTTCACGGCTGCGGCATGCTCGGGGAAGTCGCCGTGGCACAGGAATCCCTTGGCGCCGGAGGCGCTGGCGAGATAGGCGACCTCGTCCGGCATCAGGCGAAAATTGGTGGGCACCCAGACCGCGCCGAGCCGGAAGGCGGCGAACATCGAGCAGAACATCTCGTCGCCGTTCTTGGAATGGACGAGGATGCGGTCGCCCTTCCCGATGCCGCGCGCCGCAAGCGCCGCTGCCAGCGCCGAGACATTCGCGTCGATCTCGGCCCAGGTCCAGGCGCGCTCGCCCCAGACGAAGCCGTCGCGCGTGCCATGCCGGCGCGTATTCTGCGTCAGCATATGCGCAAGGTTCATCACCCGGCGCGACATGCGGAGCGGCAGCAACGGCGCAGCCATCTCAGCGCCGTCCGATCCAGACGCCGGCGGCGAGCAGCACGATGCCGACCACGCCGGCGACGACGCCGTGCTTGACATGGACCCGCGCGACACCTGCCTCGTGGCCGGGCAGGAAAGTGGGCAACTGATCGGCCGGAACCACGAAATAGAGAGCGGCCAGGATCAGCAGCAACACGCCAAGCAGGGTCAGGATCAGCTTCATGGACGTTTCCTCTTGCACATGATTGCGGCGCGCGGGCAGCCGTTCGGAACGGCGGTATTTCCTGTTTATCGCCTTCCGGCGATGCCTCGCAAGACCGGACGGCGCGGCCGCCCGCGGCGAGCGGACAGTGGCAGGCGGCATGCGATCCGCGCTATAGGCTAGTCATCGGCACGGAATGGATGGACATATTTTTCATGAGCGACGTCATCAACAACAAGGCACATCAGCGCTACGAACTCACGGTCGAGGGCCATCTGGCGGCGACCTATTACAAGGTCGAGGACGGGGTGATCACCTTCATCCACACCGAAGTCCCGCCGGAGCTCGGCGGCAAGGGCGTCGGCTCGCGGCTGATCAAGGGCGCGCTGGACCAGGTCCGCGCCGACGGGCTGAAGGTGGTCGCGCAGTGCCCCTTCGTCAAAGCCTATATCGAGAAGCACGCTGACTATCAGGACCTCTTGAAGCGCTGAGGCCATTGCCGCGCCTGGCTTGGTCGCGGCTTTGCATCGGCGGGCTCACAGGCCTAAATCGCAAGAATGGTCCAGGTTGAAGGAAATCCATCCATGGCTGCCGTCTGCGACAACAAGGCGCAAAGCCGCTTCGAGCTCGATGTGGTTGGCGGGATGGCGTTTGCCAATTACCGGCTGGCGCCGCAGGCCGTCATCATCACCCACACCGAGACCCCGCGGTCCCTGCGCGGACGCGGCATCGCTTCCGAGCTGGTCAAGGGCGCGCTCGACTTGATCCGCGCCGACGGTCAAAAGGTGATCGCCGGCTGCGGCTTCGTGGTCGACTATTTGCGCAAGCACCCGGAATACGGGGATATCGTCGCGTGATCCCTGCCCTCACACGATCCGGATCGACATGTCAGGCAGGCCCTCGAGCTTGCAGAGCAGCACATCGCCCTTGACGACCGGGCCGACATTCTCGGGCGTGCCGGAATAGATGATGTCGCCGGCCTTGAGCTCGAAGGCTTCGGAGAGCTTTGCAATCTGCTCGGCGACGCTCCAGATCATCTTGTCGAGGCTGGAATCCTGCCGCACCGTGCCGTTCACGGCGAGCGAGATCGCGCCCTTGGTGAGATGGCCGACCTTCGACACCGGGTGGATCGGGCCGAGGACCGCGGCATGGTCGAAGCTCTTGCCGATCTCCCAGGGCTTCTTTTCCGCGGCCATGCCGTTCTGCAGGTCGCGCCGCGTCATGTCGAGCCCGAGCGCATAGCCATAGACATGGTCGAGCGCCTTGTCGGGCGAAATGTTGGTGCCGCCCGACTTCAGCGCGGCCACCAGCTCGACCTCGTGGTGATAGTTCTTGGTCAGCGACGGATAGGGATGATCGGCAACGGTGCCGACGCCTACGTTCTGGATCGCATCCGTCGGCTTCTGGAAGAAGAACGGCGGTTCGCGGTTGGGATCGGAGCCGCGCTCGATCGCGTGCGCCGCGTAGTTGCGACCGATGCAGTAGATGCGGCGGACCTGGAACACGTCGGTCTCGCCGACAATCGGGATCGTCGTCGCCGGCACCGGGAAGATCGGCTTGGGCCCCGCCTGTGCTGTGGCCGGCGCGGCCTGGCCTGCCGCGCCCACGAGCGCCAGCGCGCCTGTGCCGAGCACGGTCCTGCGATCGATCGTGGTCATGGGTTTCCTTCCCGCTTGGTGTTTTGCTTCGTGGCGTATCTAGAACAGGCATGCCAGACGGGCAAGCTGGCCGAAGGTCTGGGCCGGCAACAAAAAAGGCCCGCGCGGAGCGGGCCTTTCGCGTCGCCGGAGCCTTGAGGCTCAGTGTTTGATCTCCGGCGGCAGCTTGCCGCCATTGGCGGCGAGCTTGGCCATCACCTGCTTGTGCAGCCAGATGTTCATGGTCGCGGAATCATTGGTGTCGCCGGTATAGCCGAGCTCCTTGGCCAGCTCCTTGCGCGCCCCGAGGCTGGAATCGATGTCCAGCGCCTTCATGAGGTCGACGATCGAGGTGCGCCATTCCAGCTTTTCCTTCTTGGCGGCGACCGCCTTGTCGAGGATCGGCGCCACGTCGACAGTCTGCGCCGGTGCGGATCCGGGAGCAGCAGCCCCTCCGGCCGAGGTCGCCGCGCCGCCCGCAGCACCGCCAGGCGGCGTCGCGCTGGCCGAGCTGCCGAAGATCGCGCTCATGATTTTTCCGAAAATACTCATTGCTTGCTCCCGTTGAACCTCGAGGAATCGGGTTAGGGCTTGGATAACAATCGACCGGCACCATCGGCCTGATCGGAAGACAAACTTAGCCGCCCCCGATCGGCTTGCCAATGCAAGGCCGCACTCTCCGGCCGAGCCTGGCTGAGGCCAAATGACGCCGGAATGACACATTCGAATGACATATTCGGCCACGCTACCGTTCAAATTCGAATCGCTTTCGCGCTTTCGGGGCCTGACGCCGTCATCGCACCGGATCGCATGCGCGTTTGCGTTGCGGCAACGAAAATTTTTCACTCAAGCGTGAGTCACTCCAGGGCGCTTTGGGAGTAGGCTGAGACCAACAGTTCGCGATATGGGCCGGACCCGTCTCTCGCGTCGCGCCTATACTGCGATCGTTTCCATCGGTGGCCCTCCGCGCCTTGATGACGCTCGTGGCCGCTGCGCAAGGGAGCAAGCGAGCATGGCGACCTATCAGGACAATGTCTCCACGATGGCGCAGCCTGCATCATCGGCGGCTGTACGCCAGATCAGGACCATCAGCCTTTCCGATCTGCACGACGCGCTGCGACAGGGCTGGGAAGACTTCAAGGCCGTGCCGAGCCACGCGATCATTCTCTGCGTGATCTATCCGATCCTTGGCCTGGTGCTGGCGCGCGCCGTGCACGGCTATTCGGTGATCCCGCTGCTGTTTCCGCTCGCCGCCGGCTTCGCCCTGCTCGGTCCGTTCGCGGCCCTTGGCCTCTATGAACTGAGCAGCAAGCGTGAGCGCGGCGAAAACGCCACCGCCTGGGATGCGCTCGATGTGCTGCGGTCGCCGTCCATTGGCGCGATACTCGGATTGGGCGTGCTGCTGTTTGCCCTGTTCGTGACCTGGGTCGCCACCGCGCAGGCGATCTATATCGCCGCGTTCGGTTATGAAGGGGTGACCGGCGCCACCGACTTCATCGAGCGCGTGCTGACAACGCCGCAGGGCTGGTGGTTGATCATCGTCGGCTGCGGCGTCGGCTTCCTGTTCGCGCTGGTCGCGCTCTGCGTCAGCGTGGTTTCCTTCCCCCTGATGCTCGACCGGCACGCCAGCGCCGGTGAGGCGATGGTGACCTCGCTGCGCGCGGTGGCACAGAATCCGGTGCCGATGGCGGTGTGGGGCCTGATCGTCGCCGCCCTCCTGGTCGTGGGCACGATCCCCTTCTTCCTCGGGCTTGCCGTGGTCATTCCGCTGCTCGGCCACGCCACCTGGCACCTCTATCGCAAGGTGGTGGTGATCGATCCGGCGGCCCGCCCGATTCCGCGCCCACCGCAGCGCGAGCGGAAGCCGGCTGCCGATTTCCCCGCCAACCTCTTCCCGTGGCGGAACAAGAACACGAATTGAGGTCCGGAAACGGAAAGCCGCCGGTCGATACTGACGGCGGCTTGCCGCATCAATGCGCCGGCGTTCACCGTTCTATTAGCCAAGCAGCCTTGTTTTGGCCGCGGTTGACAACGACATTTTGCGCTGCACGATCGATCATCACACCCATTGGATTGCGCGTGAAGCTTCGTCCTTTTTGCTGCGCCTTTGCCCTCGCCCTTTCAGCGGGCCTCCTCGCGACACCGCCTGTCCTTGCCGCGCCTTGCGGCAGCGGCAGTTTCGATTCATGGCTGACCGCGTTCAAGAGCGAGGCCGCGTCAAAGGGAATTTCGCAACAGACGATCGCCGCAAGCTTCAACGGCGTAACGCTCGACCAGGCCGTGCTGACGCGCGACCGCTCGCAGAAGGTGTTCAACCAGAGCTTTGAGGAGTTTTCCGGCCGCATGGTGCCGCCGCGCCTGACCCGCGGCGCCAACATGATGAAGCAATACGGTTCGGCGCTGTCGCGAATCGAGCAGGCCTATGGCGTGCCGGGCGAGGTGCTGGTCGCGATCTGGGGGCTGGAAACCGATTTCGGCGTCAACACCGGGAAATTCCAGACCATCCGCTCGCTGGCGACGCTTGCCTATGATTGCCGGCGCAGCGATGAATTCCGCAGCGAGCTCATGGACGCGCTGCGGATCGTCGATCGCGGCGATCTCGCGCCGCAGGAGATGCGCGGCGCCTGGGCCGGCGAACTCGGCCAGACCCAGTTCATGCCGTCATCCTGGATCAAATATGCGGTCGATTTCGACGGCAATGGACGGCGCGATCTCCTGCACAGCGCGACCGATGTGCTTGCCTCGACGGCGAATTATCTGTCGAGCTATGGCTGGCAGCGCGGCAAGGATTGGCAGCCGGGGACCCCGAATTTCGCAGTGCTGCAGCAGTGGAACAAGAGCGAGGTCTATGCGCGCACGATCGCGTATTTCGCGACCCAGCTTGCGCACGCTCCCTAAGGCACCCCAAAGACAGCCTTAAGCCTGAAAAAGAAAGGGCCGACCAATTGCCCCGGTCGGCCCTTTCGCTACGCAATCCGTTACTTCGCCATGCCGGCGTGCATTGCCTTGCTCAGATGCATGCCGCACGCGCCCATCTTGCCGCTCAGCATCGCGTCCTGCGCGGCCGACAGCTCTTTCTGCGCAGCCAGCTTGCCGTCACCGTCCGCCATCGTCTCGATCATGGTTTCGGTCTTCGCGAGATTGGCGCCGGAGCAACCGGCCCCTCCCGATTTCGCGGCCTGCGCGGGAGCCACCGCGAATGCGACAGCGGCCACGGCCGCCAGCCCGAACAACTTGGTAAGCATGTTATTCTTCCTTTGTTAGACGGATCCGACTCCATTGCCGGAATCCGCGAAACAATTGTTCCGCAGTCGCGGCCGTCTGTAGGAATGAATTTCGCGCGATGAAGATGTGATGCGCGCGCGGCGCAAAGACCCATGCGCGCCAAGTCGTTTTCATTACGGGGCTGTAATCAATGTGGTTACGAGCGGCGAGAGCCTGAAACACGCCTCCGGCGCCGAGTGCGACGAGACCTGAAGCGCGGCATCTGACGAAGAGGCCTGCTTGAGGGCTACCAAGGAGCGCGCCGTCTCGGGACAAAAGAATGATTTATAATTCATATTTTTTGGCCTGAGACATGCGAATCACGCATGCTAGAGGCTTTCAAGGAAGCCGCGACGCTGGTCGGATTGGCCTGCATTTCTCGCTTGAAAAGGCTTCGCCCGGCCTTATCTCAGGGGAGCGGCGATTCGTCAGTTCTGTGACAATCCACGGATAGTATGCGATTTTTTGTCACAGTCGGCCCATCCTGTTCAGCTCGCCCAGCGTGATCTGTTCATCGCGGGCGCGGGTTAAGCGTCAGTTACTTTTGCCATGCAAATTCCGCTTAGCTGCACCGCAGCAAAGGAACTTCCGCAGTGGGGGGTACCCCTCTATATTCATTTCAACGATGAGGCTTCCTCCAAGGGCTGAATCGTAACTACTAGGAGACTTCCATGTTGCTCTCGCTCATCCGCATGATCCAGGCGTTCCGGGACTACCAGCGCAATGTCAATGAGCTGTCCCAGCTGAGCGATCGCGAACTGGCCGATATCGGCCTTGATCGCTCGGACATCCCGCGCGTGGCTGCTGGAACCTACAAGGGCTGATCGTCATCAGCCTCGACTTTAAGGACGGATAACGCCCGCCTCGTGCGGGCGTTGTCGTTTTTGCTGCAGCCCGCGGCAAAAGGCGCTAACGCTAGCAGAGTGGATTTGACATTCGCTCCCACGAGCCGCAAATCCGCCAAGCGAATGTCAAATCCGAAACTCCGCTAGAATCTTCGACTTGCTAGTGGCCGTTTGATTCCAACATTCGCAAATGTGCCTCCCGATCGGGGAGTGAATGTTAGAATCGGACCACTGGCCCGCATGACCGGCAGCAAATCAGCTTCGACCACCGTACACGTCGTCGGCGCGGGCCTCGCGGGCTCCGAGGCCGCTTGGCAGATCGCAAGCCAGGGCGTGCGCGTCGTGCTGCACGAGATGCGGCCGCACCGTATGACGGAGGCGCATGTCACCGACGGCTGCGCCGAACTGGTCTGCTCCAATTCCTTCCGCTCCGATGATGCCGCCAACAATGCGGTCGGGCTGCTGCACGCCGAGATGCGGCGGCTCGGCTCGTTGATCATGCGTGCGGCCGATGCCAACCAAGTGCCCGCCGGTGGCGCGCTGGCGGTGGACCGCGAGGGATTTTCGGCCGACGTCACCGGGGCGCTGGCCGCCCATCCCCTGATCACCATCGACCGCGGCGAGATCGCGGGCCTGCCGCCGGCGGATTG
This sequence comes from Bradyrhizobium sp. NP1, assembly GCF_030378205.1. Taxonomy (NCBI): domain Bacteria; kingdom Pseudomonadati; phylum Pseudomonadota; class Alphaproteobacteria; order Hyphomicrobiales; family Nitrobacteraceae; genus Bradyrhizobium; species Bradyrhizobium sp. NP1. The sequence continues at coordinate 3,814,286 of NZ_CP127385.1, read as the reverse complement.
GGACAATGTCGTCGTGGCGACCGGTCCCCTCACCTCCGCACCGCTCGCCGACGCGATCCGCCAGCGCACCGACGAAAGCGCGCTCGCCTTTTTCGATGCGATCGCGCCGATCGTGCACAAGGACTCCATCGACATGGGCATGGCGTGGTTTCAGTCGCGCTACGACAAGGTTGGGCCGGGCGGCACCGGCGCCGACTACATCAACTGCCCGCTGACGAAGGAGCAATACGACGCCTTCGTCGACGCGCTGCTCGCTGGCGAAAAGACCGAGTTCAAGGAATGGGAGACCAACACGCCCTACTTCGACGGCTGCCTGCCGGTCGAGGTGATGGCCGAGCGCGGCCGCGAGACGCTGCGGCATGGGCCGATGAAGCCGGTCGGGCTCACCAATGCGCACAATCCCGACGTGAAGCCGTATGCGATCGTCCAGCTCCGCCAGGACAACAAGCTCGGCACGCTCTACAACATGGTCGGATTCCAGACCAAGCTGAAATATGGTGCGCAACAGCGCATTTTCCGCACCATTCCCGGACTCGAGAACGCCGAGTTTGCCCGGCTTGGCGGGCTGCATCGCAACACGTTCCTGAACTCGCCGAAGCTTCTGGATCCGCAGCTGCGGCTGCGCGCCGAGCCGCGGCTGCGCTTTGCCGGCCAGATGACGGGCTGCGAGGGCTATGTCGAATCGGCAAGCATCGGCCTGATCACCGGATTGTTCGCCGCGGCCCAGGTTCGCGGTCGTGAGCTCGCGACGCCCCCACCGACGACCGCGCTCGGATCGCTGCTCAACCACATCACCGGCGGCCACATCGAGACGATCGAGGCCGGCCAGCGCTCGTTCCAGCCGATGAACATCAATTTCGGCCTGTTCCCGCCTTTGGCCCAGCCGCCGACGCGGAAGGCCGACGGCACACGGCTGCGCGGCAACGAGAAGTCGGTCGCCAAGAAGCAGGCCTTGAGCGCGCGGGCCCTCGCCGATCTTGATCGCTGGATCGCCGATCACCTGCGCATCGCAGCCGCGGCGTGAGCACCCCATGAGCTTGCCGAAAGAGGATGCCGCGGTATTGTCGGCGCGCTGGACCGAGGGCGTGCTGCTCAAGCGCGACGTGTTCTCGACCGTCGAGCGCGGCCGGTTTCGCGCTGCTGACGGCAGCACGGTCGACGCAGTGCTGCGCCGGCTCGACCAGGTGCCATGGTGGTCCTTCGTGCTCGCCCGCCACCTGTTCGGCCGCGAGCGACGCGCGCTGGAGCACGCCAGGGGCCTCGCCGTCGGACCTGAGCTGTTATGGGCCGGCAGGCGCGCGCTGGTGCGCGGCTTCATCGATGGCGTTGCGCTGCATCTCGCCAAGCCCCATGGCGACGCCGCCTATTTCCGTTCCGCCAAGCAGGCGCTGCGCCGGCTGCATCGCGCAGGGATCTGCCATAACGACCTCGCCAAGGAGCAGAACTGGCTGCGCGGCGCCGATGGCCGCGCCTACCTCACGGACTTCCAGCTCGCCGCCTGCTTCGTTAGCCGCAGCCGCCTGTTCCGCATCGCTGCCTACGAGGATCTGCGCCATCTCCTGAAGCACAAGCGCAGCTACGCACCGGAGGCGCTGACGCCGAAGGAGCGCCAGATCCTGGCACGCAAGTCGGTCTTCGCCAACCTGTGGCTTGCCACGGGCAAGAAGGTCTATCGCGCCATCACCCGCGGCCTGTTCAATTTCACCGACCGCGAAGGCGGCGGCCGCAGGCTGGTCAACGACGCGCCCGTTCTCGCCGACCTGATCCGGCGCAATCCGGCCGTCCGCGATACCGCGATCGTGGCCTTTGCCGACCGCCGCGCCGGCGTCGGGCTCTACGCCTTCGTCGAGGCCGACCAGGCCGCGCTGGAAGCGCAACTGCATCGCGAGCTGGTTGCGGCCAAGGGGCCGAAACCGCCGGAGCATATCCAGGTCGTGCATGCTCTGCCCCGCGATACCGAGGGCAAGCCGAGGACCGAGATCCTGCAGCTCGTCGCCATGAACCAGCTCGACCTGATCGAGCCGATGATGTCGAGCGACACCGACCGCGCCTTCCTCAAGGACATCCTGGAGCAGCGCAAGAACCTGCGCGACCGCTTCAATTTCGAAACCGACGATCTGAAGCTGACCTCAAGCTGAATTCGGCTCAGGTGCAGCGGGCGCAGAACCCGGCCTCACTCAACCTCGCCAGCACGTCGTCGAGATGGGCGCGATCGCGCGTCTCGATCACCAGTTGCAGCAGCGTCGCCTTCGCCGGCAGGTCGGAGAAGGTTCGCTGGTGCGACACCTCGATGATGTTGGCGCCGGCGTTGGCAAGCAACGCCGAGACCGCCGCGAGCTGGCCGGGCCGGTCGACGATGTCGATGGAAAGCTGGGTCAGCCGGCCCTCGCGCGCGAGTTCGCGGGTCAGCACGGAGGCGATCAGCCGCGTGTCGATATTGCCACCGCTCAAAACCAGCCCGACATTGCGGCCGGAAAATCGCTCCGGGCTCGCCCGCACCGCCGCCAGGCTCGCCGCGCCCGCTCCTTCGACCACGGTCTTTTCGATCGCGATCAGGGTCGCCACCGCGCGCTCGATCTCGTCTTCGCTGACCAGGAGAATGTCATCCACGAGGCCGCGGATGATCTGCGAGGTGATCCGACCGGGCGCCTTGACCGCGATGCCTTCGGCGAGCGTGTCGCCGCGCATCGGCAATTGCTCGTTCCTGATGACGTTGTACATCGACGGGTAGAGCCGCGCCTGCACGCCGATGATGCGGATGTCGGGCTTGATCGACTTGGCGGCGATCGCGATGCCCGAAATCAGGCCGCCGCCTCCGATCGGAACCACCAACGTGTCGAGACCAGGCACGGCCTGCAGCATTTCGAGCCCGATTGTCCCCTGTCCTGCGATGATCAGCGGATCGTCATAGGGATGAATCAAGGTCAGGCCGTGCGTCTTCGCATGCTCGAGCGCAAAAGTGCCGGCTTCCTCCAGCGTGGTGCCGGATATGATGATCTCGGCGCCGTGGCGCCGGGTGTTTTCAACCTTCACCATCGGCGTGCCGACCGGCATCACGATGGTTGCCGGGACGCCCAGGCGCTTCGCATGATAGGCGACGCCCTGGGCGTGATTGCCGGCCGACATCGCGATCACGCCGCGGCGCCGCTCGTCATCCGAGAGTGCCGATAGCCGGTTCAGGGCGCCACGTTCCTTGAAGGTGGAGGTGAACTGCAGATTCTCGAATTTGAGCCAGATGCCGCAGCCGCAGATTTCGCCAAGCGTGCGGCTCTGGTTGCATTCCGTGGCCTGCACCGCGCCGCTAATAACGGCGGCCGCGGCGCGGATGCGATCCGGCGTGACCGGAAGCCTGTCCAGGTCAGCCGCCCCTGCGGAAGGAGTTTTGGAAGCCTGCGTCATGTTCTAGCCGCCTTTGAAGGTGTGGGAGCGCGCGGCGCGCCACAGCGTCCACAGGGTTGAAAACCTCGATGCCACATAGGGCATGAACGGATCATTATCGGCACGCGCCAGCCGTGCAAGATCGCGGCGCACGACAGCGAGCGGCAGGAAAGCGGGCCGCGCCTCGGCCGGCGCGCTCCCGAGCAAGTTGAGCGCCGTCTTCAGGTGCCGCTGCGCCTCCGCGATGAGCTGATCCACCGCCGCGCGTACCGTCGGCCGCTGCCTGCCGGCAAACACCTCCTCCATGCCGCTGCCGTGGCTTTGCAGCACCTGCAACGGCAGGAACAGCTGCCGGCGTGCGGCATCGCGCGGCAGATCGACGACCACCTGGGTCAGCCCCTGCGCCAGCCCGGCATGGCGCGCCAGATGGCGCAGTGCTTCCGACGGTTGCGCGAAGACCTCGGCGGCAAGCACGAACAAGGCGGCCGCGGTATCGGTGATGTAGCCTTCCAGCGCCGCCATCGACGGCATCGGATCGTTGTAGAGGTCGAACTGATGCTCCTCGATCAGCCGCGACAGCGCCTCGATCGGCAGATGGTAGTGACGGATGGCGCCGAGCAGCTCCGCCGCCACCGGATTGCCCTCGATCCCGCCATGGGCGGTGCCGGCCAGCATGTCGGTCCACCATTGCATGCGGACTTCGCCGGGCAGCGGCTGGCTGACCTGATCGCGGACGCGGGTGATCTCCGCGTTGAACGCATAGAGCGCGAGCAGCGCGCGCCGCGGCTCGGCCGGCACGAACAGCGTCGCGGCGTAGCGGGCAAAATCGTGCGTGCGCACCAGATTGGCGCAGAAGGACGCGGCATCGCCGTGGTCGGGCGCGCTCATGGCACCGCAATCAGCGCGGCAGCGACGCGGCGACGCTCGCCGATCATGACGTTCCAGGTACGGATCGCAGGGCCCGTCTGCATGGCGTCGACCATCACCCGGACCGCCCGCAGCGCCTCGCGCAGCTCGCGCGGCACAAGCCACACTTCCGTGCCGGTGCCGATCAGCAGCGTGTCGATGGTGTTGGCGGCCGCAAACACCCGTTCCAGGGCGTAGCGGTCGATCTGCCTCGGCGCAGTCACCTGCCATGCCCATATCGAGTCGGGCAGGCACAACAGCGAGCCGCGGTGCGACATGCCGGCGAAGGCGAAGCCGCCCTGGCCGTAGGCGTCGATCGGCGCCGACCTCGGAAGATGCGGGGCGTCTGACTTCTCGGCCATGATGCTGCTTTCCGAACCCGTTCCCGGCGCGGCGCCGGCCGGCCCGCCTTTCGTTCGGCCGCCCCTATTTCTTTGGCGGCGTATCCGGCGCGTCACGGTGCGTGCCAACACCGAGATAGATCAGGATCGGCGCGGCGATGAAGATCGAGGTATAGGTGCCGACCAGCACCACGCCGAACATCATGACCGCCGTGAAGCTGTGGATGGCATGGCCGCCGAACAAGAGCAGGGCGAGCAGCGCCAGCGTCACCGTGACGTGGGTGATGATCGAGCGCGACAGCGTCGAGTTGATCGATTCGTTCAGAAGCTGCGGCATCGGCATCTTCTTGTAGCGCCGCAGCATTTCTCGGATGCGGTCGTAGATCACGACCGTGTCGTTCAAGGAATAGCCGAGGATGGTGAGCAGCGCCGCGATGCTGGTGAGGTCGAAATCGACCTGGGTGATGGACATGAAGCCGATCGTCAGCACGATGTCGTGGACGTTGGCGATCATGGCGCCGAGCGCGAACTGCCACTCGAATCGGAACCAGAGATAGATCAGGATGCCGACGATCGCGAGCATCAGCCCGAGCATGCCGTAGGCGAGCAGCTCGCCCGAAACGCGCGGACCCACGACCTCGACGCGGCGGTATTCGACGGCGTCGCCGAGCGCGCCGCGCACCTTCTGCACCGCCTCCTGCTGGGCGGCATCGCCGCCGGGCTGCTCGGCGACGCGGATCAGCACGTCGGCCGGTCCGCCGAACTGCTGCAACTGGATGTCGCCGAGACCGAGCGCGCTCAGCGTGGAGCGCATCGTACCGATGTCGGCGCTGCCGGACTTGGCGCGCACCTCCATCAGCGTGCCGCCCTTGAAGTCGATGCCGAAGTTCAGGCTGTGGGTGAAGAACAGCGTGATCGCGATGATCGACAGCGTCGCCGAGATCGGGAACGAGATGCGGCGGAACTGGGTGAAGTCGAAATGCGTGTCGTCGGGGACGATGCGCAGCGACGGCAGCAGGCCGAGCGCGCTGACCACGGTCAGCACGGCGATCATGATAGCCAGCGCAATCAGGACGTAATGGGTCAAAGGCGCATTCCCTCGAGGGTGATCCCGCGAAGCTGGATCATCCTCTTCGCTCTATCTTCGTGTTTGGGCATGATCTGATCCGAAAACCGGTCTCCACTTCTCGGGATCATGCCCTAGATCGGCACGGTCTGCGGCCGCTTCCATCGCACCCACCAGGCCACGATCAGGCGCGTCAGGGTGAAGGCGGTGAAAACCGTGGTGATGATGCCGATGCCGAGCGTGACCGCGAAGCCGCGCACCGGTCCGGTGCCGATATAGAACAGCACGGCGGCCGCGATGAAGGTGGTGATGTTGGAATCGAGGATGGTCGCCAGCGCCCGCTTGAAGCCGGCGTCGATCGCCGAAATCGCGTTGCGGCCGCCGCGCAGCTCCTCGCGGATACGCTCATAGATCAGCACGTTGGAGTCCACCGCGATGCCCACGGTGAGCACGATGCCGGCGATGCCGGGCAGCGTCAGCGTCGCGTTGAGCAGCGACAGCAGCCCGAAGATCATGGCGACGTTGATGACGACCGCGACGTTGGCGAACACGCCGAACAGCCGGTAGGTCACCAGCATGAACACGATGACCATGATCGAGCCGACATAGGCGGCGAGTTCGCCCTTGTCGATCGAATCCTGGCCCAGGCCCGGACCGACGGTGCGCTCCTCAACGACCGTGAGCGGGGCCGGCAGCGCGCCGGCGCGCAGCAGAACCGCGAGATCGTTGGCCGCCTGCACGGTGAAATTGCCGGAGATCTGCCCCGAGCCGCCGGTGATCGGCTCGCGGATCACGGGCGCGGAGATCACTTCCTTGTCGAGCACGATTGCGAAGGGCTGGCCGACATTTTCCGTCGTTGCCTGCGCGAACTTGCGCGAGCCGGCCGTATTGAAGCGGAAGCTGACGATCGGCTCGTTGGTGCGCTGGTCGAAGCCGGGCTGGGCGTCGGTGAGATCACCGCCGGAAACCAGCACCTGCTTCTTGATCACATAGGGCACCTTCGGCGACGACGCGCTCATCAGCACTTCGGAATCCGGCGGCACCCTGCCCGCCTGGGCCTGGTCCGGCGACACCGAGGTGTCGACCATGCGGAATTCCATCTTCGCGGTGCGGCCCAGCAGCTCCTTCAGGTGCGTCGGATCCTGCAGGCCGGGCACCTGGACCAGGATACGGTCGTTGCCCTGACGCTGGATCAAGGGCTCGACGGTGCCGAGCTCGTTGACGCGGCGCTCGACGATCTGGATCGACTGCTCAATGGTCTGGCGGAGGCGGTCATTGATGGCGGCCTCCGGAATGGTGAGCCGGATCAGCCCGCCGCCGGCATCAGTGACATCGAGCGAGCGCTGTCCGCTCGAGCCGAGCAGGCCGCCGAGCGGCTGCGACAGCTCGCGCAGCTTGGCGAGCGCGGTCGCCTGGTCGGTGTCGCGGCTGACGCGAACCTCGACCGCGTCGCCCTTCACCGCCAGCCCGGTATAGCCGATCTTGGCATCGCGCAGCGCGCGGCGCACGTCGTCGCGGATCTGGTCGAGCTTGTCCTTCTTCACCGAGTTGGCGTCGATCTCGAGCAGCAGATAGGAGCCGCCCTGCAGGTCGAGGCCGAGGACGAGCCGCCGCTGTGCCCAGGCCGGCCAGCTCTTGACCTGCGCCTCGGGGAAGAAGTTCGGAACGGCGCAAAGGCACACGAACAGCGCCGTCAGAATGATGCCGAGCGCCTTCCACCGCGTGAAATACAACATCGATTGGATCCGTCAGAATGCGGCGATCGCGAGCCTCAGCTCGCGGACGTCTCGTCCTTGGCGACTTCCTTGGCCGGCTCGCCCTTGGCGCGCACACCCGAGATCATCTGCCGCATCTGGCGCACGCGGACGCCGTCGGAAATCTCGAACTCGATCTGGTCGTCATCGACGACCTTGGTGACCTTGCCGACGAGGCCGCCCGAGGTGACCACGGTGTCGCCGCGGCGGATGTTCTTCACGAGCTCGGCGTGATCTTTGACCTTCTTCTGCTGCGGCCGCAGAATCAGGAAGTACATGATCACGAAGATCAGCGCGAACGGCAGAAGCGACATCAACATGCTGTTGGCATCGCCGCCGCCCGCAGCCTGGGCAAACGCAGGGGTAATCAGCATCCGGACAGTCCTCGTGAAACGGGAATGGCCCGGCAGCGCCTTTTTCGGCGTGCCGGGAGGGGTAAATTCGCGCGGACTATAGCGGCCGCGGTCCCAATTGCAACGCTGGCCGGCCCCCCAATTGCGCGCCTTGCGGGACCGTCCCCGGCCCGATATGGCTGCGCCGTCAGGAACTTGTGAGATGGCCAGAAAAACCAGCAAAACCACCACGCGCCGCCCTGCAGGGGCGGCTGCGCAAAAGCCCCGCCAGATCGCGGCAAAACGCCCCACAGCGACCGCCATTGGCCTCGCCGACGACACCCCCGAGCGGATCGCGCGGGCGCTCGAGGCCATCGCGGCGCAGCTTGCCGCCGCAAGCGTTGCTTCGGCCGCCCTGGAGTCGTTCACCGATGCCGACGCCTATGTCTGGCATCCGGACGGCAAGCTGACCAGGGTGCCCCGCGTCAGCCGGGTTGAAATGACCCTGCTCAAGGGCATCGACCGGATGCGTGACATCCTGATCGAGAACACCGCGCGCTTTGCCGACGGCCTGCCGGCGAACAACGCGCTGCTGTGGGGCGCGCGCGGCATGGGCAAGTCTTCGCTGGTGAAGGCGGCACACGCCACCATCAACCTCGATCGCAAGGCCGCCGACCGGCTCAAGCTGATCGAGATCCACCGCGAGGACATCGAGAGCCTGCCCTCCCTGATGGAGCTTTTGCGCTCCTCGCCGTTCCGCTTCATCGTGTTCTGCGACGACCTGTCTTTCGACGGCAATGACGCCTCCTACAAGTCGCTGAAGGCGGTGCTGGAAGGCGGCATCGAGGGCCGGCCCGAAAACGTCATCCTCTACGCCACGTCGAACCGCCGCCATCTGCTGGCCCGCGAGATGATCGAGAACGAACGCTCGACAGCGATCAATCCCGGCGAGGCCGTCGAGGAGAAGGTCTCGCTGTCCGACCGGTTCGGGCTGTGGCTCGGCTTCCACCGCTGCAGCCAGGACGAGTACCTCGCGATGGTGAACGGCTATTGCAGCCATTTCGGCATCAAGCTTTCCGAGGAAGAGCTCGAGCGCGAGGCGCTGGAATGGTCGACGACGCGCGGCTCGCGGTCGGGGCGCGTCGCCTGGCAGTTCGTCCAGGAGCTGGCCGGACGGCTCGGCGTCAGGCTGACCGGCAAGTAGCGGCAGGCTGCAGTCCCACCCACAACTGTCATTCCCCGCGAAAGCGGGGAATCCAGTATGCTGCGGCTTCTCCGTATTCAGTCACCGTCTCTGGAATACTGGATCGCCCGCTTTCGCGGGCGATGACGGCGTGTTTGTGGTGAGTGACTGCCCCGCTTCGGGCGAGGCTCAAGCCCCGTTGAGGAATTGAAGCGGGTCGACCGGCGTGGATCCTTTTCGGATCTCGAAGTGAAGCTGCGGCGACCCCACCTCCCCGGACTGACCCGACTTGGCAATCACCTGACCGCGCTTGATCGAATCCCCGCGCTTCACCATCAGCTCACTCGCATGGGCATATGCGGTGACGTAGCCGTTGGAATGCCGAATCAGGACCAGATTGCCGTAACCCTTGAGCTCGTTGCCGGAATAGGCGACGACGCCGTCCTCGGCCGCCTTGACCGGCGTGCCCTCGGGGACCGCGAGGTTGATGCCGTCATTGGCCTTGCCGTTGGTCTTGGCGCCGTAGCTCGTAATCACCTTGCCGCGCACCGGCCAGCGGAAGGTCGGCAGCGCGCCGGTGGCTTCGCTGGCTTTCACCGCCGGCGCCTCGGCCGCCGCGGTCTCTTCCGCCGTCGGTGCGGCCTGGGCGAGCCGCGCGCTTTGCGGCGGAATGGCTGCGGCAGCGAACTTGGTTGCGGGCGCGGGCGCGGCCGCCTGCTGCACGACGGGCGCGGCGGCGGGAGCCGGCTCGGCGGAAGCGGTCCTGCCGCCGGGCACGGTCAGGCGGGTGCCGAGCTTCAGCCTGGCTGACGTATCGAGGTTGTTGGCCCTGGCCAGCGCGGCCACTGAAATGTGGTTGCGGCGGGCGATGTTGTTGAGCGTGTCGCCGGGATTGACGATATGGACGCTGGACGCGCTTGCCACGACCGGCTTGCTCTCGGGCGCGGCCGGGGCCGGCGCCGCGGCGGTTGCGGTCGACCTCGGAATGATGAGCTGCTGGCCCGGCGACAGCGCGCGCGGCCCCTTGTAGCCGTTGGCGGCCAGGATCGCGGCCGGGGTCACATTGTAGCGGCGCGCCAGCACATCCAGCGTATCGCTGGTGCCGACGATGATCGTGGTGTTGCCATGGCCCGGCGCCCGTGTGGCCGCGACCGAGCGCGGCGGCACGCTGCCGGTGGTCTCAAGGTGCGGCTGCCCCGGCGGCGCATAGGAGGCCACACCCCGCCCGCCCCCGGACACCCCGGCCGACGACACCGGGTAGGAGCGCGGCGCGGAGACGGCCGGCGGCAGCGACGATGACTGATAGGGCGACTGCGGACGCGCATATTGCGGCAGCTCGCGCCGTTCGACGGGCGCGGGCGGCACCGAGGCGGTCGCTTCCGGCTGCGAGGCAAAGGGATTGGAGAAGGAGCTTTGCGAAAGCCGCGTCTGCATGTCGGCGCTGCAGCCGGCAAAGCCAAACGAGATCAGCGCGAGCGCCGCGACCTGCGGCAGGCGGCGCGAGCAAGGCAACTCGACAGCACGGGACATGGTTACTCACTCGTACGCAACAAACTACGGATTTGAGTAAACACGGCCCCAGTAAATAAGCGCTTAACCCCTCAAATAAGGTGTTGTCAGAACAGCTAATCCTGACATTCAGAGTTCGCGCGCAACGCCCGGAATTGCCGGCACAAAACGCACGTCCACGAGATCCTTCCGATCGATCCCGTCAGCCGTTTTTGTGAAGCGGATGAGGGTCTGGGTGCCGTGCTGGGGCCCCACCGGCGCAATCAGGATGCCGCCCGGCTCGAGCCGTTCGAGCAATTTCTCCGGCACCGCCTCCATCGCAGCCGTCACGATGATGCGGTCGAACTGGCCGGCGCCGGCGGGCACGTCGAAGCCGTCGCCGAACATCACCTCGACATTATAGCAGCCGAGCTTTTCCAGCCGCTCGCGCGCCCGGTCGGCCAGCGTGCGGAAGCGCTCGATCGTCAGCACATGGCCGGCGAGCCGCGACAGCACCGCGGCCTGGTAACCGGAGCCGGTGCCGATCTCGAGCACGCGGTGGCTCTTATGCAGCTTGAGCTGCTCGGTCATGTAGGCGACCACGAAGGGCTGGCTGATGGTCTGACCGCAGGCTATGCCGAGCGCGCTGTCGCGGTAGGCGTCGGCGCGATCCCGCTCCTCCACGAACGCCTCGCGCGGAATCTCCTCCATAGTGCGCAGCACGGCCTGCTCGCTGATCCCGCGTCGCCGCAAGGTCAGCTGAAACATCATTTTTTCCGGCGCTGTGGCCATGCCAGCCTCTTTCCGCATCCAAGACCTAACGCGTCGGACCGACAAGGTTGATCTGTCATCGGCTATGAGCAAATCCGGGTCCCTGCCGAATCACTGTTCCAGGCCCGGAACTCCGGTGAGAGCTTGGCGTTGAAGGCGGCGCCGATCAATCCGATCATCGGCCGCACGCCGTCCAAAGTTGCCGTTGCAGAACGCATTATTCGACCATGTTGCCGTTGCGCCAATCGACGTTATTTGCGAATTTCAGAACCGGGACAGGCAAGGAACGTAGTGAATGGCCGCAGCGCGGATGCCGCGTGGTAACGTATTCCTCGTCGAAGACGAGGTCATGATCCGCATGATGGTCGCCGACATGCTGGAGGAGCTCGGCTTTCGCGTCGCTGCGGAAGCCGGCGAGATCGGCGAAGCGATCCGGCTTGCGGAAACGGCCGACTTCGACCTCGCGATCCTCGATGTCAATGTCAACGGCAAGGTGATCTCGCCGGTGGCCGACCTGATCAAGGCGCGCAAGCGCCCCTTCATCTTCGCGACCGGCTACGGTTCGTCGGGCCTGCCCGAGGAATATCGCGACCGCCCTGCGCTGCAGAAGCCGTTCCAGCTGGAAACGCTCGGCAAGGTGATCGAGGCCGCGCTCAAGAGCGCGCCGGTCTGACGCGCTTCGAGGCTCTTTCCCTTATTTCAGCGTTTCCGTCAGCACTTGCGAGAACGCCTCGTCGGTGCGATCGAGCCTGAGCGGCGTCACCGAAACGTAGCGATCGGCGAGCGCGGCCAGATCCGTGCCCTCGGCCGGCGTATCCATCAGCGCGGTGCGCTCGAAGCCGATCCAGAAATAGGGATTGCCGCGGCCGTCGCGGCGCTGGTCGACCTTGAGGAAGCCGAGGTTGCGCGTGCCCTGCCGTGTCACCCGCACGCCCCTCACCTCCTCAGGCGCGCAGGCGGGGAAGTTGACGTTGACGACGGTGTTCTTCGGGACGCCCGCCGCGATCACCTTGCGCAGGATCCCGGGCGCGAATTTCAGCGCGGTGTCCCACAACGGCTTCTCGCGCGTCTCGACGCTGAATTCCTGCGACAGCGCGAACGACGGCAGCCCCAGGATGGTGCCTTCGAGCGCGCCCGCGATGGTGCCGGAATAGACCACGTCCTCGGCGACGTTGCGTCCCTTGTTGACGCCGGACAGCACGAGGTCCGGCAGCTTCGGCGCGAGGATGTGGCGTGCGCCCATGATGATGCAGTCGGTCGGGGTGCCGCGCACCGCGAAATGCTGGGGCCCGACCTCGCGCAGGCGCAAGGGATCGTTCAGCGACAGCGAATGCGAGACCCCGGACTGGTCGAGCTCGGGCGCGACGACCCAGACGTCGTCGGACAACGCGCGCGCGATCTCCTCGACCACCTTCAGGCCGGGGGCGTGGATACCGTCGTCATTGGTGCACAGGATCCGCATCCCGCCAAGCTACCTTCCTGATCGATTCCGTCAGCCTTCAGAGGCCGTCTTATCCGGTGATTGCGCGAGAGGCAAACCCCGCGGGAAGGGCCGGAAACGGCCTGTTCGCCGGCGAATTGAGCGGCGCTCGCGTGCTCCCGATATGATACGGTCCGTGACGTCTGGTATGAGGATTGCTCAACCCTTTGAGAACGACGAAGGGTTTTTATCATGGCCCGCATTGTTGTCGCGGTCGGGATTTTGTTTGGCCTCATTGTCGCTCATTCATTGCCGGTGCTGGCGCAGACCGACAGCGACTGTTTCCCATGGCAGGAAATCCGGGACGGCCGCTGCGTGCCCAAAAGCGCAGGACCTGCGACGCAGGTTCAGGCACCCACCCTCCCACGCCCTTGCGTCGGCGGCGCCAACGATGCCGGCGGCCAGTGCATTTGTCCCGCCAACACGCATCTGGATGGGCCCAGCGGAAGCTGCCTTGCCGATGTGGTGGCGCCGGTTCCGCCTCCGCTGCCTGCCGCGGCAGCGCCGCAGCCCGGCGTCACGATCGTCTGCGAGGGCGGGACGCCGAATGACGGGCGTTGCGCCTGCCCGGCCGGGTTCAGGCTGAAGCCCGCGCCCGACAATGCCGCCGGCGGCACCTGCGTCAGGACCGATGCCGAAAACTGCCAGGGCGGCGAGCTGACAACGTCCGGCGTCTGCCTCTGTGATCGCCGCGTCGTCATGTCGGGCGATGAATACGCGCTCGAATACGTCAACGGCAAATGCGTGCCGCAGCGCTGCCCGATCGCGGCCGCGAAGGAAGGCACATGTCCGCCCGCGCCGGTGCGCGCCGGCGCGCGCGAGCCGGAGGAAAAAACGCGGCCACGCTCGCCAGGGGTGGTCGAGAACGAAAGCGAGCACCGCCGCCATTGCGGTCGCGGCATGGTCCGCACCCGCTCCGGCTGCGTGCCGGGGCGACACCGCTACCCCGGCATCTACGAAATCGACCCGGCCGGCGGCCCCAATCAGCTCCCGAGCTACCTGAACGCGCTGCCGCGGAACTAAGGCTAGCGTCGCACCCGCCATTGGGGCAGGAAATGTGCGCGTGCCCCTTCGGCTTTGAGCCGCGGCCATGCCGGCATCACCGGAGGCGGCTGGACGACAGGCGACGCGGCCGTCTGCGCTGCCGGCTTCACCGGCTCGGCGCGCGGCGGCTGGATCATTTCCAGCACGCTGTCCACCAGCGAGAGCGGGGTGCGCGGCGGCGCCGGAAAACGCGCGCGGGCGAGCGCAACCGCCTTGTCGAAATCCTCGGCGCTGAGCCAGTCCAGCGCATGCATGCGCTGCAGTCGATCGTCATCCCAGAGGCCGGCGACGTCGAGGTCGTAGGCGCTGCGACGCTTCTGGTCGACGGCCTGGATACCGGCGCCGGTGACGGCCCATTGCTTGCCCACCCAAAAGATGTCGCGATGAAAGGCCATCGGTACCGGCTCTGAATGGTTTTGCCGCTAGTGTCCCGGTTCTGACATTCGCATGATGTCGCGGAACACTAGCAAATATAAGGTTCTAGTGTGGCTGCTCTGACGTTCCCTCGAGAAATGTGCTGCGAAAATGAAGGGAACGTCAGAGCCGCCACACGGGCGGCTAATGACCAAAGGATACCGTCGCGCCTCGCGCAGGCAACAGCGAAGGCGAAGCGCGAGGCAGAAAAAAACGCGATGAGACTATTTTGCGTGCTCGATCACCCTTAACCCGCCCATATAGGGCTGCAATACGTCGGGAACCGCGATCGAACCGTCCTGCTGCTGGTAATTCTCGATCACTGCAATCAGCGCCCGGCCAACGGCGGTGCCGGAGCCGTTCAGCGTGTGCACGAAGCGCGGCTTGCCGTCGCCTGCGCGATAGCGCGCATCCATGCGGCGGGCCTGGAAATCGCCGCAGACCGAGCAGCTCGAGATTTCCCGGTATGCCCCACCCTCGCCCTGGCCGGGCATCCAGACCTCGATGTCGTAGGTCTTCTGCGCCGAAAAGCCCATGTCGCCGGCGCACAGCGTCATGACGCGATAATGCAGATCGAGCTGGCGCAGCACCTCCTCGGCGCAGGCAAGCATCCGCTCGTGCTCGTCCTTGCTGGTCTCCGGCGTCGTGATCGAGACCAGCTCGACCTTGCTGAACTGGTGCTGGCGGATCATGCCGCGGGTATCGCGCCCGGCAGCACCCGCTTCCGCGCGGAAGCAAGGTGTCAGCGCGGTAAGCCGCATCGGCAGCTCCTTCTCCTCGACGATGGACTCGCGCACGAGATTGGTCAGCGAGACCTCGGCGGTCGGAATGAGGCCGAGGCGTTCGCTGCGCAATCGCTCGTCGGGCGCCGCCAACAGCTCGCCCTTGATGGCCCAGAACTGATCGTCCTCGAATTTGGGCAACTGCCCCGTGCCGAACATGACCTCGTTGCGCACCAGAAGCGGCGGATTGATCTCGGCATAGCCGTGCTCGCCGGTGTGCAGGTCGAGCATGAACTGGCCGATTGCGCGCTCCAACCGAGCCAGTCCCTTCTTCAGCACCACGAAGCGCGCGCCTGACAGTTTTGCCGCCGTTTCGAAGTCCATATAGCCAAGCGCGGTGCCGAGCTCGTCATGCGGCTTCGGCGCAAAGCCATAAACGCGCTTGTCGCCGAACACATGGCGCTGCACATTGCCGTGCTCGTCGGTGCCGTCAGGCACTTCGGGCAGCGGCAGGTTAGGGATCGCCGCGAGTTCTTTGGCAAGCTCCTCGTCGGCATCCTTTGCCTTTGCTTCGAGCTCCGGCATCGTGGTCTTGAGCTTGGCGACCTCTTCCATCAGCGCCGCCGCGCGGCCCTCGTCCTTCGCCTTCTTGGCTTCGCCGATCTCCTTCGAGGCCGCATTGCGCCGCGCCTGCGCCTGTTCGGAGGCCAGGATCGCCGCGCGGCGCCGTTCGTCGATCGCCAGAATGGACGCGGACAGCGGCGCCAGCCCCCGCCGGCTCAGGGCGGCATCGAAGGCTTGCGGATTGTCGCGGATCGCTTTGATGTCGTGCATAACGGGAGTTCCTGAGTACCGAGCCTGCAAACGGTCAACGCCGATGTTGACGGGTTACGGCGCGTTTCCAGTACCCCGAATAGGCCGGATTTGGAACAGTGAAGGTAGGCCCTACTCCGCCGGCTTGGCGGAGGCCGGTGGCCCGCTGGACGAAGCCTGCGATGCCGCCTTCTTCTCCACCATGCTGACCGCAATGATCGAGCCTTCGTAGAGCGCCAGCAGAGGGATCGCCAGCGAGCATTGGCTCAGGATATCGGGCGGCGTCAGCACCGCGGCGATGATGAAGGCAACCACGATGAAATAGCGGCGCTTCTCGCGCAGCATCTTCGCGGTGACGATGCCGACGCGGCCAAGCAGCGTCAGGATCACGGGCAGCTGGAACGCGATCCCGAACGCGAAGATCAGCGACATCATCAGCGACAGATATTCGCCGACCTTGGGCAAGAGCGCGATCTGCGCGGTCTCGGCGCCGGCGGCCTGCTGCATCCCGAGCGAGAAGCGGATCAGCATCGGCAGCACCACGAAATAGACCAGCATGGCGCCGAGCACGAAGAAGATCGGCGTCGCGACCAGATAAGGCAGGAACGCGTTGCGCTCGTGCTTGTAGAGCCCCGGCGCGACGAACTTGTAGATCTGGGTCGCCACGATCGGAAACGAGATGAAGCCGGCGCCGAACAGCGCAAGCTTGAGCTGGGTGATGAAATATTCGAGCAGCGCGGTGTAGATGAACTTCGAATTCTCGGGCCCCGCGACCCACACGAACGGCCAGACCAGCACGTTGTAGATCTGCTTGGCGAAGAAGAAGCAGAAGATGAAGGCAATCCCGAACCCGATCAGCGCCTTGATCAGCCGCGCCCGCAGCTCGATCAGATGGTCCATCAAGGGAGCCTTGCTGGCCTCGATGTCTTCGGCGCTCATGACGCTTTGGCGTCCTTGAGCACGTCGGGCGGCGGCGCGATGTTCAACGGCTCGCCGGCGGCATGGTTTTCGGCTTCAGCGAAGGTTTCGGGCTTCGGTGCTTCGGGCGTCGTCGGGACCGCCGGGGTGTCGACGGAGGCTGCCGGTGCTTCCAGCGCGGGCGCGCTCGTGGCCGCGGGCTTGTCGACATCGCTGATATTGAGAGCGTCCGAGACGTCCTTCTGCAACGACGTCATGACGTTGTTGCCGGCGAAACCGGTCGCGGCTTCCCGCACCTCGTCAAAGCTCTTCTTGAGGTCGGCCATCTCGGCCTCGCGCATGGCTTCCTGGAACTGGCCCTGGAATTCGGCGGCCATTTTGCGGGCCTTGCCCATCCATTGGCCGACCATGCGCAGCACGCCGGGCAGCTCCTTCGGGCCGATCGCGATCAGCGCGACAACCGCGATGAGAACGAGTTCACTCCACCCGATGTCGAACATAAGAGCTTCCGTTCACGCGAAGCCGTGCTGCTTCCGGCCCACGAGCATGGCAGTGGCGCGCCAGCGCGCGCCCAGCGTCCTGTGCGGGGTCCCCGGTCAGACAGCCTTGCTGCCGACGTCCGACCTTGCTGCCGAGGACGGTGCGGCATTGTGATCGATGGCCTTGACCGGCTCGGTCTTGTCCGCGGTCTTCTCGTCGTCCTGCATGCCCTTCTTGAAGGCCTTGATGCCCTGGGCGACGTCACCCATCAGATCCGAAATCTTGCCGCGGCCGAACAGCAGCAGGACCACTGCGATCACCACGATCCAGTGCCAAATGCTAAGTGAACCCATCCTGCAACCCTCCGAACGTCAAAAGGCCGTGGCGCGGCCCTGTCTAACGCGGAAGGTAGGCCCGCGGGTTGCCAAAAACAAGGACTTACGCCCCGCCTGATGGCGATCAAATCTACGTCTTGCGGCTACCGTTAATCGCCCGGGAGCAGCGCATTCGCGCTAGCTGTTCTCGTCCTTTTCTGGCTCAGCCGGCGGGATGTGTTCCGGCTCGACCGCTGGCGCGAGCGCCAGTTCCAGATCGCCGGGTTCGAGCGGGTCCTCATCCTCGCGCAAGGCCGGATCGTCCGACGGCGACGGCACGCTGAAGCCCGTCGGCAGGCGCGAGTCGAGAAGGCCGGTGCCCTTGAGCTCGTCGAGCCCCGGCAGATCGCCGATACCTTCCAGCCCGAACTGCGACAGGAACGCTTCAGTGGTTCCGAAGGTCAGCGGGCGGCCCGGCGTCTTGCGGCGGCCGCGCGGCTTGATCCAGCCGGTTTCCAGGAGAACATCCAGTGTTCCCTTGGAAGTGATCACGCCGCGGATTTCCTCGATCTCGGCGCGCGTCACGGGTTGGTGATAGGCGATGATCGCCAGCACCTCGATGGCTGCGCGCGACAGCCGCCGCGTCTCCGTGCTCTCGCGCGTCATCAGCCAAGCGAGATCGGTCGCGGTGCGGAACGTCCATTTGTTGGCGATGCGGACGAGATTCACGCCGCGCGTGGCATACTCGGCCTGCAACTGGGCGAGCGCCGCCTTGACGTCGACGCCATCGGGCATGCGCTTGGCGAGCGCTGCCTGATCGAGCGGCTCGCTTGCCGCAAACAACAGCGCTTCGAGAAGGCGCAGTTCTTCCGGCCGCACATTCTGATCGGCAGGGAGAGCCTCCTCGACATCGGCGACATCCTCAGTGCGTTTTTCCGCCAGGCTGGCCATGGTACGGTCTCCTTCTTACTCGGCGGTCACTTCAGGGGCGGCCGGTTGCGGCGGACGCTTGCGGAAATACAGCGGCGCAAACGCCTCTTTCTGGTTCAGTTCCATTTCGCCTTCGCGCACCAGTTCAAGCGCAGCGGCAAAGCTCGAGGCAAAGACGGTCGCGCGCTGCGAAGGCTCGACGACATAGCCCATCAGGAAATCGTCGAGGCAGCTCCAGTCCTCGGCGATGCCGACCAGCCGCTCCAGCGACGCGCGGGCCTCCGCCAGCGACCACACCGTGCGTTTGGTCAGATGAACCGATGTGAGGACGCGCTGCTGGCGCTGCACGGCATAGGCCGTCAGCAGATCGAACAGCGTCGCGGTGAATTTCGGATGCTTGATCTCGGCGATCGCTTCCGGATTGCCGCGCGGGAAGATGTCGCGCTGCAATTGCGGGCGATTGATCAGGCGGTTGGCGGCCTCGCGAATGGCTTCCAGGCGCCGCAGGCGGTTGGCGAGCGCGGTCGCCATTTCCTCCGCACTCGGCCCGTCCGGCGTCGGAGGCTCCGGCAGCAAAAGGCGCGACTTCAAATACGCAAGCCAGGCCGCCATCACGAGATAGTCGGCGGCAAGCTCGAGGCGGATCTTGCGGGCCGCCTCGATGAAAGCGAGGTACTGGTCGGCGAGCGCCAGGATCGAGATCTTGGCGAGATCGACCTTCTGTTGGCGGGCCAGCGCCAGCAACAGGTCGAGCGGTCCCTCATAGCCTCCGACGTCGACGACCAGCGACGGCTCGCTCTCGGCGATTTCGGCAGGGCGCCCGGTCTCGAAGGAAAGGATCTCAGCGGTCATGCGCGCGCCACCCGATCGATCAACGCATCCAGTTCGGCCCGCGCCGCGCCCCGGTCGAAAGGCTGCGGCGGCTTGCGGGCAGCCAGCGCCAGTCGCGCACGGTCGAGCGGCCTGCCCGACAATTCCGGCGTCGCACGGGCAACGTCCTGCATTTCATCGAGTTTCCCATTGCAATGCAGGACCAGGTCGCAGCCGGCGGCAAAGATCGCGCGCGTCCGCTCGGCGATCGATCCCGCCAAGGCATTCATGGACACGTCATCACTCATCAACAAACCCTGGAACCCGATTACGCCGCGAATCACCTGTTCCACCATTGTCGCAGAAGTCGTCGCCGGTTGGGCGGGGTCGATGGCGCTAAACACAACATGCGCGGTCATGGCCATCGGCAGGTCCGAAAGCGGCCGGAATGCCGCGAAATCGGTCCGTTCGAGCTCGTTTTTCGGCGTATCCACCACCGGTAGCCGGTGGTGGGTGTCGGCGGTCGCCCGCCCGTGGCCGGGGATGTGCTTCAACACCGGCAGCACACCGCCCTGCTCCAGGCCGTCCGTGACGGCCCTGGCAATCGCCGCGACCTTGACCGGCTCGGTGCCGTAGGCACGATCCCCGATCACGGCGTCGGCGCCGGCAACGGGCACGTCGGCCAACGGCAGACAGTCCACCGTGATGCCGAGATCGGCCAGATCGGCCGCAATCAGCCGGGCGCTGAGCCGGGCGGCGGCAAGACCCGCCGCCGATTCGAGGTCATAAAGGGCACTGAACACGGCTCCGGCCGGGTAGACCGGCCAGTGCGGCGGCCCCAGCCGCTGCACCCGCCCGCCTTCCTGATCGATCAGGACGGGGGCATCGGGGCGTTCTGCCGCATCGCACAATTCCCTAACCAGCGCAGCGGTTTGCTGCGGGTTGTCGACATTGCGTTTGAACAGGATGAAGCCCCAAGGGCGCTCGGCCTGAATGAAAGCGCGCTCGGCAGCGGCAAGCTCGGTTCCGGCTATCCCGATGATGAAGGCGCGCATGCTCATGCTGCGCCGATTAGCCCGCACCTCGCCGGGGGGTCAAGGAAACCGCGGTCAATTCCTTTGGACGACGCACTGGCCGCCCGCGCTCTTCAGGTTGCCGCAGAATTGCGATGCCTCCTCCGCCGAGCCGAATGGTCCCACCATGGCACGGTAATAGGTGCCCTTGTCGCCGAGATCGGCGCGCCGGATCACTGGTGTCTGCGAGCCCAGCACGCCGGGGAACTTGCCCTGCAGCGCCCGGAAGGATGCCTGCGCGTCGGACTCACTGCGCTGCGAGGAGACCTGGACCATGAAATTGCCGCCCGCGCTCGCTGCGGGCGCAGGCGCGGCCTGGGTCGGATTGGTTGCGGCAACCCGGGTCCGCGGGTCGGGCGCGGGCGCCTGCGGCGAGGCTTCCGGCGTGAGCGACATCGGCGCATTGGCGCTGGCATTGGCCGACGACGGCGATGACTTTGCCGCGGCCGCCTTCGCGGCCGCCGCCGGCGATTTGGCCGCCGGCGCAGCGCCCGGAACGGCGGGCGCAGCGGCTTGTCCGCCGTCAGCCTGGTCGCCGCGCACGGTCAATGTCCTGACCTTGCGCGGCTCGTTGTTCGGCAGCGTACCGTTGGTCGGGACCGGGCCCGCGCTCGCAGCCGGGATGGTGGCCGGCGCGACGCTCGCTGGCGATGGCGGGTTGCTGTTCTGGTTCAGCGGCGGGAACACGACACGGGGACCGCCGCTGGCGGCCCGCGCATTGACGTCGACGGGCGTCTCCTCGCGCGAGACGATCTTCTCGGCACTGTCGCCGACGGCCATGCGATCGGGCACCTTGGGTGTCCCGTCGGCTGGCGACGGCATGACCTTGGTCGGACTGTTGTCGGCGCGGATGATCGGCGGGTCGCCGCTGCGCGGCACACTGACATAGCTGCGATAGGCGAATGCCGCCCCCGTCCCGACCACTGCCAGCACCAGCACTGCCGCGACCTTCAGCAAGCCGCCGCGGCGCTTCTCGCCGCCATCTTCACCCTCTTCCGCATAGCCCTGCTGATAGGCATAGGGGTCGTCGGGATAGGCGGCGTCACGCTGGTAATCGTGCTCGCCCTCGAGCTGGCCGTAGAGCGCGTCGTCGTAGCGCGACGGATCGACCTCGACCTCGCCCTCGCCCTCGTACGGCTGCTCGTCATATGCCTCCTGCGGCGCAGGATGCTGCGCGTAACGATGCAGCGGATGCACCGCGCTCGGCTGATAGTCCGGCTCGGGCTCAGGTTCGGGCTCTTCGTAGACGGGCTGTCTGGCTTCCGGCTGGATCTCCTGGCGGTTGGCGCGCTGCATCCAGGACGGTGGCGCAGGCGGCGGCGCCTCGTCGTACTCGGGCTCTTGCGGATAGGGATCGGGCACTGGAGCGCTGCGCGGCTGAACCTTCTGGCTGGCGCGGCTGGTGGTGCCGAAGGGATCGGTCTGACCGATCAGACGCGCAAGCTCCGCAAGCGGATCGCTTTCGCGTCCATGCGGGTCGGTGCCCTGATCCTCGTAGTCGGCGGGAAAACGCCTGTCCTGGTATCGATTAGCCATCGTGATGATGCATCCCCTTCGGGAAGCGCCAAGTCGCTATCGCAAGCGAAATGGCCCCTGCCAGATGCCCTCACAAACCCCCATTCGTGAGTGCCGTCACCCCTTAGTGCTTACCGCATCTCGGTCGGGGCATGGACGCCAAGGATGGCCAGCCCGGATGCCAGAACCGAGACGACGCCCTGAACCATTGCCAGTCGCGCCCTCGTGATCTCTGCATCATTATTGATAATGAAGCGTAAATAGGGCAGATCGCGCCCCTTCGTCCAGAGCGCGTGAAATTCACTTGCGAGATCATACAGGTAAAAAGCGATTCGGTGTGGCTCATGTGCTGAGGCCGCCGCCTCGACGGTCCGCGGATAGAGGGCGAGCCGCTTGAGCAGGTCGAGTTCGGTGGGGTTGGTCAAGCGCTCGACCGGGGCCTTGGCGAGGTAGCCGAGCCGCGCCTCCGCCTGTTCCGGCAGGTCAGGCAGCACCTCCTCCCGCGCATTGCGGAAGATCGAGTGGCCGCGGGCGTGACCGTACTGGACATAGAACACCGCGTTGTCGCGCGACTGCTCGATCACCTTGGCGAGGTCGAAATCGAGCACCGCATCGTTCTTGCGGAACAGCATCATGAAGCGCACGGCATCCGAGCCGACCTCGTCGACCACTTCGCGCAAGGTGACGAAATCGCCCGAACGCTTCGACATCTTCACCGGCTCGCCGCCGCGCAAGAGCTTCACGAGCTGGACGATCTTCACGTCGAGCGACGCCTGATCCGCCGTGACCGCCTTCACCGCGGCCTGCATGCGCTTGATGTAGCCGCCGTGATCGGCGCCCCAGACGTCGACGAGATCGCGGAAGCCGCGATCGAACTTGTCCTTGTGATAGGCGATGTCGGAGGCGAAATAGGTGTAGCTGCCGTCGGACTTCAGCAGCGGACGATCGACGTCGTCGCCGTAGGCGGTGGCGCGAAACAGCGTCTGCTCGCGGTCCTCCCAGTCCTCGACCGGCGCGCCCTTCGGTGGCGGCAGCCGGCCTTCATAGACGTCGCCCTTGGCGCGCAGGAAATCGATGGTCTTGGCGACGCGGTTGTTGCCGCCCTCGATCAGCGAGCGCTCCGAGAAGAACACGTCATGCTTGATGTTGAGCGCGGCAAGGTCGCCCTTGATCGCCGCCATCATCATCGCGACCGCCTTGTCGCGCACGATCGGCAGCCATTGCGCTTCTGCCATCGCCTTGAGCTTGTCGCCATGCTCGGCGGCGAGGACCTCGCCCACCGGCTTCAGGTAATCGCCGGGATAGAGCCCTTCCGGGATCGCGCCGATGTCTTCGCCGAGCGCCTCGCGGTAGCGCAGGAACGCAGAGCGCGCGAGCACATCGACCTGGGCGCCGGCATCGTTGATGTAGTATTCGCGCGCGACGTCGTAGCCGGCGAAGGTGAGAAGGCTCGCCAGGGCGTCACCAAACACCGCGCCGCGGCAGTGACCGACATGCATCGGTCCTGTCGGATTGGCCGAGACATATTCGACGTTGACCTTGCTGCCCTGCCCGATCGCGCTTTTGCCGTAGGCGACGCCCTCGGCGAGGATGGTACGCAGCGCATCCGACCAGGCCTTCGGCCTCAAGGTGAGATTGATGAAGCCGGGACCCGCGACATCGACCGAGGCGATCAGTTCGTCGGCGCGCAGTCCGGCGGCGATCTGCTCGGCAAGATCGCGCGGCTTTGCCTTGGCCTCCTTGGCGAGCACCATCGCGGCATTGGTCGCCATGTCGCCATGGCTTGCGTCGCGCGGCGGCTCGACCACGACGCGCGAGAAGTCGATGCCCTCGGGCCAGCTACCCTCGCGGGCGAGCGCGGCGCAGACGGCGTGCACGCGCGCGAGCACGTCGGCGAAAAGATGGGAGGATAAGGGTTTATCGGCCATGGCCGCCGCCTAACGCAATTCCGGGGTCGAGTCAAAAAGCCTTTGGTGCTCGATCAGCGCGAAACGGTCGGTCATCCCGGCGATGAAATTGCCGATCCGTCGCGCGCGTTCGGGCTCGCTTTCGCGCTTGCCGCCGTCGAGCCATTCGGCCGGCAGATCGCGGGGGTTGGCCTGGTAGCGGGCAAACAGGTCGGACACCACCTGTTCCGCCTCGCCCATCACCCGCATCACCCGCGCGTGGCGATACATGTGCTGTTTCAGGAAGCCCTTGATCGCCGCCTCTTCCTGCGCCACCTGGGGCGGAAACGCGATCAGGGTCTCGCTGTGGCTGCGAACGTCCTGCGCCGATTGCGGCTGGACCACATCGAGGCGCCTGACTGCTTCGGCAAAGACCGCCGAGATCAGGTAGGAAATCAGCTCGCGCACGAACTCGGCGCTGCGGCGGTCGTCGTCGAGCCCGCCATAGCGCCGGTCGATCGTATCGATGATCTCGGCGGCGAGCGGCATCACGCGCAAGTCGTCGAGGGCAAACAGGCCGGCGCGAAGGCCGTCGTCGATGTCGTGCGCATCATAGGCGATGTCGTCGGCGATTGCCGCGGCCTGCGCCTCCAGCGACGCGAAGCTCCATAGCTCCAGATCATAGTGTGTGACGTAATCGGCGATGCCGATGGGAATGCCGCCATCGCGGTAGCGCCCGACCGGTGCCCCGCCGCGGTCGGTCAGAGGGCCATTGTGCTTGACGATGCCCTCGAGCGACTCCCAGGTCAGGTTGAGCCCGTCGAATTCCGGATAGCGGTGTTCGAGCGCGGTCAGGACGCGCAGGGTCTGCGCATTGTGGTCGAACCCGCCAGCGGCTTTCAGGCAGCGGTCGAGCGCGCGCTCGCCGGCGTGGCCGAACGGCGGGTGGCCGAGGTCATGCGCCAGCGCCAGCGTTTCCGTGAGATCCTCGTCGAGCCCAAGCTGCCGCGCCAGGGCCCGGGCGATCTGCGCGACTTCAAGCGAATGTGTGAGCCGGGTGCGGTAATGGTCGCCTTCGTGGAACACGAAGACCTGCGTCTTGTGCTTCAGCCTGCGGAAGGCGGTGGAGTGGATCACCCGGTCGCAGTCGCGGCGGAACGGGCTGCGGGTCCGGCTCGGCGGCTCCGCGACCAGCCGGCCGCGGCTCTCGTCGGGGTCGCAGGCATAGGGCGCGCGGGGGGCAGCCATTCCGACCGACACGGTATTTTTAGTCCTTATCCATTTGATTCCGCGACACTACGCACTTAACTATGGGAAGCGCGGGATACCAAATGAAATGGCGATGACGCGATCGTTTGGCGACCCGCGACCGGAGATCAAGAGATGACTGCTGCTGCCGTCACCATCAGCGAGCGCGCCGCCCGCCGTATTGGCGAGATCCTCAAGGGCGAAGGCAGCGATGCCAAGCTGCGCATTTCGGTCGAGGGCGGCGGCTGCTCCGGCTTCCAGTACAAATTCGACATCGATCATGCCCAGACCGACGACGATCTCGTGATCGCGCGCGACGACGCGGTGGTGCTGGTCGATTCGGCCTCGGTCCCCTTCCTTGCGGGATCGGAGGTCGATTTCGTCGACGACCTGATCGGCGCCTCCTTCCGTGTGAACAATCCCAACGCAACCGCGTCCTGCGGTTGCGGCACCAGTTTTTCGATCTAAGAGTTCTCCTGAGTTCGTCCTCCCCGAGCGGCCCTTCCGGCCGGAGCCTTTCGCATGCGCATCGCCACCTGGAACGTCAATTCGATCCGGCAGCGGCTCGAGCATCTCCTCACCTGGTTGAAGGAGTGCTCGCCCGACATCGTCTGCCTGCAGGAAATCAAGTGCACCGACGAGGCCTTCCCCAGGCTCGAGATCGAGGACCTCGGCTATAACGTCGTCACCCATGGGCAGAAGACCTTCAATGGCGTCGCGCTGCTCTCAAAGCTGCCGTTCGACGAGACCAAATCGGGGCTTGCCGGCGACGACGAGGATGCCCATGCGCGCTTCCTCGAAGGCGTGGTGACGCTGAAAAAGGGCGTGCTGCGCATCGCCTGCCTCTATCTGCCCAACGGCAATCCGGTCGGATCGGACAAATATCCCTACAAGCTCAACTGGATGTCGCGCCTTCTTGAGTACTCGAAGGAGCGACTTAAGACCGAGGAGCCGCTGATCCTCGCAGGCGACTTCAACGTCATCCCGAGGCCCGAGGACGTCTACAACCCCCCGGCCTGGGTCGAGGACGCCCTGTTCCGCTTCACGACCCGCGAGAGCTTCCAATCCCTGCTCGGCCTCGGGCTGACCGACGCCCTGAGGGCGGTCAGCGATGCTCCGGGCCAGTACACGTTCTGGGACTACCAGGCCGGCGCCTGGCAGAAGAACTGGGGCCTGAGGATCGACCATCTCCTGCTGTCGCCGCAGGCCAGCGACCGCCTGATCGACGTCGGCATCGACAGCTATGTCCGCGGCTGGGAGAAGCCGTCGGACCACGTGCCGGTCTGGGCGGATTTCGATCTGGAGACGGCCTGAGCGCCACGGCCGACACGCGACCGCGAGCCCGCCGGACAACTGGTACCGAGCCTAGTCCTGGCGGCCCTGGACCCACTGCTCCAGCATCTTGAGCGCCATGGCGCGGTCGTCGTCGGAGGCCTTCTGGATGGCGCGGTTATAGGCTTCCTTGATCCAGATCTCGTCGGTGGTGGCGCCGTCGCGCGCCAGCGTCAGCCACATCAGGCCGCGCGCCCGCTGCGGCGGCAGGCGGTCGCCGTTGAACAGCATCTGGCCGAGCAGCGCCTGCGCCTGGTGCTGGCCCTTCTGCGCGGCGCGGCCGAGCCAGCGCGCACCGTTGGTGAAGTCGTCCCGCGAGGCATCCGGCGTCTTCAGGTACATCCGCGCCAGATCGTATTGCGCGTCGGCGCTGCCGAAATAGGAGGCGGCGTAGGAGAACATCTCGCGCGCCCGGTCCGGATCGGCCTTCACCCGCGAGTTGGGAATGCCCGCGAGATAGTAGCGGCCGAGCGCCACGAAGGCGTTGGCGACGATGGCCGATTGCGGCGACCAGGGGCTGTCTTCCGCATGGGCGCTGGCGATCTTGGTGAAATAGTCGAAGGCGCGCAGGTCGTCCTGAACGACGCCGTTGCCATCGGCATACATCCGCCCGAGCTTCCACTGCGCCAGGGGGTGGCCGCCCTCGGCAGCGTACTGCAACGCGGTCAGTGACGTCGCGGCGTCGGGAATTGCCGCCGGAGGGACTGCCTTTTTCAGCGCGGCGGCGGTTCCAGGCTGGGCGGCGGTAAGCGTCGCCTCCTGGTTGACCGGGGCACCATCGAAGGCGCGCGCCGGCGCCGACAGCACAGCTGTCCCGAGCAGAAACGCAACAATGATACGCTCAGATGTCCGCATAACACTGACTCTCGTGCGCACCACCTGGGTGAGTAACGGCTCCTGAAACCGCAGGGCCAACCTGCTGTGCATACTTCCAGAGCGCGCCCGACGTATGATTAGTCTCGCGAGGGCGCCATTTGGTTTTGCGCTGGATCAATGCGGCTTCAGTCAATTTTACGTTAAGAGTCCCGGCGACGGCGTCGATCTCGATGATGTCGCCGTCCTCGAGCAGGCCGATCGGCCCGCCGACGGCGGCCTCCGGCCCGACATGGCCAATGCAGAAGCCGCGGGTGGCGCCCGAGAAACGACCATCGGTAATGAGCGCGATCTTGCCGCCCATGCCCTGCCCGGTCAGCGCCGCCGTGGTGGACAGCATCTCCCGCATGCCGGGACCGCCCCGCGGCCCCTCGTAGCGGATGACGATGACGTCGCCCTCTTTGTAGGTGCGGTTCTGGACGGCCTCGAAGGCGTCCTCCTCGCGGTCGAAGCAGCGGGCCGGGCCGGTAAACCTCAGATTGGACATACCCGCGACTTTCACGATCGCCCCTTCTGGCGCGAGATTTCCCTTCAGGCCGACGACGCCGCCCGTGGCGGTGATCGGCTTGTCGGCCGGCCGCACCACATCCTGGTGCGGATTCCATTTCACGCTTTTGAGGTTTTCGGCGATCGTGCGGCCCGTCACGGTCAAGCAATCGCCGTGGAGATAGCCGTTGTCGAGCAGCGTCTTCATCAGAAGCGGTATGCCGCCAGCTTCAAACATGTCTTTGGCGACATAGCGGCCGCCCGGCTTCAAATCCGCGACATAGGGCGTCTTTTTGAAGATTTCAGCGACGTCGAACAGGTCGAACTTGATGCCGCATTCATGGGCAATGGCCGGCAGATGCAGCCCGGCATTGGTCGAGCCGCCGGACGCGGCTACCACCGCCGCGGCGTTCTCCAGCGCCTTGCGGGTGACGATGTCGCGCGGGCGGACATTGGCGCGCACCAATTCCATCACCTGCTCGCCTGCGGTCATGCAGAAGGCGTCGCGGATCTCGTACGGCGCCGGCGCGCCGGCCGAGTATGGCAGCGCGAGCCCGATCGCCTCGGAGACGGTCGCCATGGTGTTGGCGGTGAATTGTGCGCCGCACGCGCCGGCCGAGGGACATGCAACGCGCTCGATCTCGTCGAGATCGGCATCGGACATCTCCCCGACGGAGTGCTTGCCGACGGCCTCGAACATGTCCTGCACCGTGACCTGCTGGCCGCGGAAATTGCCGGGCAGGATCGAGCCGCCATAGATGAAGATCGAGGGCACGTTGAGCCGCAGCATCGCCATCATCATGCCCGGCAGGGACTTGTCGCAGCCGGCGAGGCCAACGAGCGCGTCATAGGCATGGCCGCGGACGGTCAGTTCGACCGAGTCGGCGATGCATTCGCGCGACGGCAGCGAGGAGCGCATGCCGTCATGGCCCATGGCCATGCCGTCGGTGACTGTGATGGTGCAGAATTCGCGCGGCGTGCCGCCAGCGGCCGCAACGCCCTTCTTCACGGCCTGGGCCTGGCGCATCAGCGAGATGTTGCAGGGTGCGGCCTCATTCCAGCAGGACGCCACGCCAACGAAAGGCTGGTGGATCTGCTCTGTCGTCAGACCCATGGCGTAGAGGTAGGAGCGATGGGGCGCGCGCGCGGGCCCTTCCGTCACGTGACGGCTCGGGAGCCTGCTCTTGATGTTCGTCTTGGCGTCCATCGCGAAAGTCCGTTTCCCCCGCCATCTCTTGCTAGAGCCGGAACCGCTGAAAAGTTCCGATCTTTTCGCGAGCTCCGCGGTCAACCCTTCGAAAGATCATTTCATGAAGGGGTGTGGCCAAAAAGCGGCGCGACCGGGCACCGGTCGCGGCAGAGGCTAAAGTTTGGTTAACTGTTGCGGGTCCGCAACATTCGTGTCCCAACGGCAACCATTTTAGGGCGACAAGATGTTCCCGGGTGGCAGTTCCCGCCAACACAATCCACAACCTGCAGAAGACGAGCGCCTTCGTCCCCGCGGCGCGCGGCGCCCGGGTTGGACGAATGATTCGACCCTCGATGAAGAGGGCGCGGGGAAAGCCGGGTGCCGATCGCTGCAAAAGCAATCGCGCCACGATCAGCGGCCGGCCTGAACAACGCCGAGATTGACCTTCCGCTATCATTTCGATATTCGTTGAAATATGGAAAAGACAGATGCCGTGGCGGCGCTGGCCGCGCTTGCGCAAGACAACCGCCTCGACGTGTTTCGGCTGCTGGTGCAGTCAGGACCTGAAGGCATGCCTGCCGGCGCCATTGCCGACGCGCTGGGGCTCGCGCCCAACACCCTCACCTTTCATTTCGATCGCTTGCGGATGGCTGGCCTCGTCACGGTGCGACGTGACGGCCGTTCGATGATCTACGCCGCACAGTTCGACAAGATGAACGCCCTCGTCGCTTTCCTCACCGAAAACTGCTGCGGCGGCGCGCCTTGCGGCCCCGCGGTCGCCTGCAAGCCCACGCGCAAGTCCGCGAAAGTATCAGCCTGAAAGGAGACCCGAATGAAGCGCCTCCACGTGCATGTGTCCGTCGATGACCTGTCGCGCTCGATCGGCTTCTATTCCGCGCTGTTTGCCGTGCAGCCATCCGTCGTGAAGCCTGACTATGCGAAGTGGATGCTCGACGATCCCAGAGTCAATTTCGCGATCTCGACACGGGGCCGCGAAGCCGGCCTCGATCATCTCGGCATCCAGGTCGAGAGCAAGGACGAGCTTCACGAGGTGTATGCCCGGCTAAAGCAGGCCGGTGGCGATATCATCGAGCAAGGCGAAACCGCCTGTTGCTATGCCAAATCCGAGAAATCCTGGATCGACGATCCCGCCGGCATCGCCTGGGAAACCTTCCACACCACGGGCGAGAGCACGGCCTACGGCGACGGCACAGGCGAGAACCGCGCACGCATTGCCCACGAAAAACAAGGCGCCTGCTGTGCGCCGAAGCCGACCAACACCTGCGGCAACTCGTGAGGCGCCCATATGGCAGATGGGATCTACAACGTCCTCTTCCTCTGCACCGGGAATTCGGCGCGTTCGGTCATCGGAGAGGCGATCCTCAACAAGACTGGTGCGGGAAAATTCCGCGCCTATAGCGCCGGCAGCCGGCCCAGGGGTCAAGTAAACCCGTACACCATTCGCCTGCTCGACGAGCTCGGCTACGACACGACGGGCTTGCGCTCGAAATCGTGGGACGAGTTTGCCAGGGCAGGCGCTCCGAAATTCGATTTCGTCTTCACGGTCTGCGACGACGCGGCATCGGAAGCCTGTCCAGTATGGCCCGGCCAGCCGATGACGGCGCATTGGGGGATTCCCGACCCGGCAGAAGCGCAGGGGACGGAGGCCGAAATTGCGCTCGCCTTCAGGCAAGCCTATCGGCTGCTCAACCAGCGCATCGGCGCTTTCACCGCGCTGCCGCTCCGCTCGCTCGATCAACTGAGCCTCAAGAACAGGCTGCGCGAGATCGGCAAAATGGAAGGCTCCACGCACTTGCCGGAACGCACCTGATGCGTTCGCTCTCGCGCGCCATCGTCGCCGAGTGGCTCGGAACGGCCCTTCTGCTCGCGGCTGTCGTGGGCTCGGGGATCATGGCCCAAAGGCTTGCGGGCGGAAACAGCGCACTCGCCCTGCTCTGCAACACCATTCCCACCGGCGCCATCCTGGTGGTCCTGATCCTCGTATTTGGACCGATCTCGGGCGCGCACTTCAATCCGGCGGTCACTGTCGCCCTGGCGTTGCGGGGCGAATTCTCCTGGAGTGCCGTGGCCATCTACATTGTCGCGCAACTCGCCGGCGCAATCGCGGGCGTGTGGGCCGCTCACCTGATGTTCGAGCTTCCGCTTTGGCAATTCTCAGCGACCGCGCGCACGGGACCCGGCCAATGGCTCGCCGAAGGCATCGCAACCTTCGGGCTGCTTCTGACCATCGTCGGCTGCGCCAACCGAACGCCGGCTGCGATTCCCTACGCGGTCGGCCTTTACATCACGTCAGCCTATTGGTTCACGGCTTCGACATCCTTTGCCAATCCGGCAGTGACGGTCGCGCGGTCGCTGTCAGACACCTTCGCCGGCATCGCGCCCGCGGGCATCCCCGGCTTTGTCGCGGCGCAATTTGCCGGCGCAGGACTTGCGGCTGCTTTGGCGGCCTGGCTATGGGCGGAAAAAGTCAAGCCAGCGGGAAGCTGAAGCGGCATTCTGCCTGCCTATGAGCCGGCAGCCACCGGCGACCGTGCCGTCGGCTTCAGGGAGCGCGCCAGCTTGCGCAGCGGCACAGGCTTTCCGAAGACCGGGCCTTGCAGGAGGCTGAATCCCATTTCCTGCACGGCAGCGAGATCGGCGGAATTCTCCAGCTTCTGGGCCACCGTGCGCGCGCCGTGGCGCGCCCCAAGGTCGAGGATGTCGCGACAGACGACGCGCTTCAGCCTGTCCTTCGCGCAGCCGTCGAGAAATTGCGGACTGAGCTTGAGCTCGGTGAAGGGGAAATCATCCACGGCGAGAAAGCGAGGCCATTCCTCGCCAAGGTTATCAATAGCGACGCCGACATTGGAGAAGCGAAGCCGCTCCGCGATCGGAACCAGGGCCTCGAGCTGCGGGATCGCTTCGGCGGCGTCGAGCTCGATCGCCAGGCCGTTGAAGGCCGGATGGCGCAGCATGCAGTCCAGCAGGGATTGCAGCGGCTGAAAGTCGAGCAAGGCCGAAACCGGCAGATTGAAGGAGAGGCTGACCGGGCCCGCGTGCGGCAGCAGATACTGCCAATCCTCGAACACCCGCCGGATCGTGAACTCGGCAAGCCCGCGCAGAAGCGGATCGTTCGCCGCAGGAACAAAGGAGGCAGGAGAGACAACGCCCCAGGACGGATGGCGCATGCGAACGACCGCCTCTGCTCCTGCAGGCAACAGCGTCCGTCCGTCGATCTTGCTGTCATACCAGAGATCCAGCCAGCCGGATTTCAGCGCTTCGGCGACGTCAACGGCCGTGCTGGGCGGATGTTGTTCCGGCACGAGGCTGCCGAGGCTCGCCCGCAAGGTTTCGCTGCTGAAGGGAGTCCTGACCGCCGGGAGCAGAGCAAGCCGCTTTTTTTCCGCGAGCTGCCGAACCGCGGAGAGCGCCAGACTTGACGCCGGTCCGAGCAGCAGGACGTGGCCCTCGAAGTGCCGTTCCGCCAGTCGTTCGATGATTTCGCCTGCGGCGACGCCACCTGCGGAAAGGCTGATCAGCAGGACATCGACCGGACGTTCGTCCAGGCAAAGCTCGACCTCCGCACCATCCCGGCAAGGAAAAGCCAGAAATCCAAGCTCCTCGAGCGCGTCGGCGAGAAATGTCCGCAAATGGTTCTTTTCGTCGAGGATCGCGACACTCGGCACCATCTTGCGACGGCCGAATTGAGCGGCCCTTCCCCGAGCCGGAAATCGAGCGTGTTCCGTCATGATGTGCTGGCTCCCCCCAAACACAGTCCCCCAACGCAGTCATTCGTAATTCAAAACGGTGTCGAGTGTTCCGGGTCAAAGCGAGTTAAGGTAAAGGGCTTGCATTTGACTCAAAGCTTCGCGGATTTCCGCTTGGCGATGCGAGCCTGTTGCCGGCCACGCATCGACGCGGGCCGCCCGGCTCCTCCACCGGCGGGCGCGAAGCCGCTGACCGAGGTCGTTCCCTCGCGTCTCGACAACGACCGGCCAATACTGGGGCGCGGAAATGCCTTCCAGTCAGCGTCGCGCAGACATTTCTCCGATCCCCCTCCGGGATGGCACCGCAATTGCTGAAAGCTCGCTAGATGCGCGCTTCAGCAGGGAAACTGTGCCAAATGCAAACTGCGATGTCCCAAACAGACACGCCGCGGCGCTCGGTCGCAACGCGCCTGCACGGCGCGATGCGACGCCTGGCGCCGCCGCGTCTCTGGCGAAAGAGGCCACGGCGGCTGCTGCCGCTGCTTCTCCTCGTGCTCGCGGCCGACGCCCTACTCTCCCTTCTTGCCTGGCTGGCCGTCGACCACGTCATGCGATAGACGCCGCCGCACGACTTCGGGCGCAACCAGAAGCAAGGCGATGAAATAGGCCAATTGGTTTGCGAAAAGACAGGCGAACGTGGCGACGGCGCCCTTGAAGAAGCCGAAGCCGAAGAACGCGAAAACGACAGCCGAGCCGACCGCGATCAACGGCGCTACGATCAGATGGATCCAGGCGCGAAATACGAACCCCATCGCGAACCCGAGCAACGCGCTCGCGGCCAGGGCAACAACAGCCACGATCATTAGCGATCTCGCGCTCCCCGAATGCCAGACGTCGTTTTGCGATAACGCATCATTGCCATTCGGTGTTGTACGGAATGCTGCCCGTTCGTCAGCAAGACAAACTAGAGTTAATCGCTACAAGGCGAGTAAAATCATTCGTCAGCAGCGAACGCAAGCAATCGACTGGCCACAATCCGCGTCCGCTGATCACATCAATGTCGGCGATGTCGAACATCAGGCGTAGAGAGAAACGACATCGCATAAACCGAACATGTTGTTCGGCCGGTGCGGCTCGACTTCGCTCGTCCGCTGCGAACGATCGCCGACCGGCCCGCCGGGGTCTGCAAGCGTGGCCCGGACCGCTTGAGCGTCAGCCCGGGCCGGATCGGCAGCGTCAGTTCGGGAAACAGGTTGCCATTCGACGACGCCAGACAAAGCCCGGACCGCACGGCGGATGCGGCCTTGCTCCGGCCGGGCATTCGTTTCTGACGGATGCAGTGCCCCAGCCGTCCGCGACGCACCCGCCATACTGAGCAACGTGGCACCCGGGACCGCAGCTCCCGGCGGCGTTGACGCCGCTGAAGGTTGCGACGATGCCCGCGAACAGAACCACAACGAAAAGGCTTTTCATGTTTCCTCCGGAGGTTGGCCGCGTCCATACGCCGCCCCGTCAGACGCGCTCAGGCGCCGGCGACGATCGCGGCCGATCTGC
This sequence comes from Bradyrhizobium sp. NP1, assembly GCF_030378205.1. Lineage (NCBI taxonomy): Bacteria > Pseudomonadati > Pseudomonadota > Alphaproteobacteria > Hyphomicrobiales > Nitrobacteraceae > Bradyrhizobium > Bradyrhizobium sp. NP1. The sequence goes on along the minus strand of NZ_CP127385.1, from coordinate 3,780,279 downwards.
ATAACCGCGCCAAGCCATTTTCGCCTGAGGAGCCATGCAGCCACCACGGCACTTCGGCTTGAGCGATGTCGACCTCCACGTCGGCAGTATGACAAGCCAAGCGATTGCCGCGAAGCGGCAATGCCGGATTAACTCATTATTTCGGGAGCCGCTCGTCCCAGATGCGCTCGCCGCAACGGCACTCGTAGAGCCGGATGGTCGTGCCGTTGGTGGGATTAAGCATTGATAAAGCAAGACGGGGAAAAGCCGCGCAGGCCGGACAACGCCGGCGCAGGTCCTGTGTCTGCGGTGGTGGCAATTGCTCTTTATCGATCTTCATTCCCCCGCTCCGCTGCCAGGAGCCCAACTGCTTCGTAAGTCGGATCGGCGATAATCGTTCCGCCCCCTCGAACGATTATTCTCGCCAACGCCTTGCCGGGGCAGCCCGGCGGGAACCCGAGGTCACGTCCTGGCTGTTGATGCCGCGGGGCGTGTTTTTCAGGCCGCCATGCTGGTTACAGCGTCCACGGCGGGAACCGGCCTCGGGAACCAATCGCCCGGTTATCAGTTAGAACAGGTACGGCACACGACCTTCCGGCCCGGCGCCCCAAGCGCACGGGCGCATTTTCGCGAGCACGTTTGAGATCATGATGGAAGAAGATTTCTCGGCACGACCGCCACGCGTCCTCACCCCCGAAGAACGCAAGGCCCGGGACGCCGCCCGGCGCGCCGACGCCGAGCAGGCGATGCGCGAGCATGAAGCGGCGCAGAAGGCGTTCTACGCAAACCGCGAACGGCTGAAGGCCGAGCGGCTGGCGCGGGAAGCAAGCCCCGGCAACGGAAACAGCGAGCCACGCGCCGAGTCGGCTCGGAGCGCGCGGGCCGCCAAGGTCGGCCCGCAAGCAAACGGCCCACGCAGCCAGCCGACCTGAGCACAGGCCAGCAGGCGTGATGCGACCGCGCGTCGGCGGTCTGTTATCGATTTCGGGCGGTCCGCTCGTCGTCCCAGATTCGGCTACCGCACTGGCACTCGAAAACGCGGATCGTCCGGCCGCTGCGGCTGTCCAGCATGGTATGGACCAGCCGCGCGGCGCCGCCGCACCGTGTGCAAGTCCGTTCCTCGCATGCCGCGCATGATGTCGGCTGATCGGTCGTGAGCTGCATGAGCTGCTCCGCTGTGCGACAGAAGGCACATGATTCGAAGCGGCCGTAAAGTGCAAAGTGGCAAAGGGTGCGATTGATACTGATCGATCAAGCGATCATGCCGCGATCAGCGCTCGCGCGCGGCGCCGCCGCACGCTCGTCGTTTGCCGGATGGGATCAGGCCCATCCGCGAGCAGCAAGCCCGCTTTGCGGATCCGTGGGTTGGGAAATTAGAGCCGGGCTTCATGCGAGACCGAGGTCGCCGGCGAGCCCAGGCTCGCCGGCGACGCGCTCGTCATGGGCCGTATTTGGGGGCCGGCGTCTGGTTGAAGTCATGCTCGTCGGCGACGCAGGTGAAGTTCGCCGCGATGCTGGTGCTGCCGCTGCCATTGTATTTGGCGACCTTGGGATAGACGCAAAGCGGCCGCGTCATCTCCACCGCCGGCGGCGTGTCGTTGACGAACTTGGTAGCGACGATCGTGTCCGGCGCCACGCCCTTCTCGACCCAGGTCACGAGCGGGGTGAGCGCGTCGAACACGTTGGGCCCGGGGCCGCCCGAGCAGTGGAACATGCCGGGGACCATGAACAGCCGGGCGTAGCTCTGTGTCCTGCGCAGCTTCCCGCCGTCCCTGTCCGGCTCAAAGCTCACCTGCTCGAAACCACGGTTGTGGTCTGCGACCAGCGCATTGAAATAATTGATGCTGCTTTGCGAGGGGATGAGTGGGTCGGCCCAGCCGTGATACATCAGGAGCTTGCCACCGTGTTCCCGAAACTCGCCGAGATCCGTGCTGGTCGCGTTCAGCACCGCGGCGAGTTGGTCGTCCACCGTGTCGACGTCACGGTGGAAATCGAAGTTTTGAAAGTTGTGGGCGCTCGACGGGAAGCCAAAACTCTGGCCGAACACCCAGTAGAACAGGCCGTCGAACGCCGGCTCCGGAAGCCGCTCCTGGAACGCGAGACCTAACGCCAGCACGTTGTCGGTCTCGTTGCCGCGCTCGGAGCCCGGATTGATGACGTCCCCGTTCACCGGATCGATGGTGCCGGCATAGTATTTCTGGATCGTGGTGACCTGCTCGCTGGTCAGGCACGCCGGCGGGGCGTTGCCGCCCGTGCACTGCAGGACCTTGGGATCGAACGGGCAGTCACGCGGATCGGTCAGGAACTGGTCGGTCTTGGCTCCGCCGTCGCGGCCGACGCATTGCGCGATCACCGCCTTGTTGATCAGCGTCATCTGGCCGGGCTGGATGAACCGACCCGGGCTCGCATGGGCGTTCTGCCAGCTTGCAAGCCCCGCCATGTGCAAGTGTGTGCGGTTGAACGCTGCTGCGCCGGCGAGGATGCCATCGTAGTCATCCGGGAAGCGCTGCGCTTCCATCAGCGCGTTCTGGCCGCCGGTGGAGCAGCCGGCGAAATAGGCTTTGCCGGGGTTGCGCGGATAGAACGCGTTGGCGATTTCCTTGCCGCGCACCGTCATCAAATGGATCGCGCGGTAGCCGAAATCCTTGATCCGCTCGGGATGGCCGAACAGGCCCGCCGTGGGATTTGGCGGATCGCCGAATTCGATCGCCAATGGGTTGCCCATGTTGCCGGCCGAGCCACAGAACAGCGAGTTGCATCCCGACACGCCCGTGCCGAGGTCGCTGTTGGTGGCGGCAAAACCGGCCTGGATGCCGCTCGCGAGCTCATTGTAGCTGATGACGCCCTGGAATCCGCCGCCGCCGGTGCCGAGGAACCTGCCGTTCCATGTGGTTTCGGGCAGCCAGACCTCGATCTTGATCGAGGAGTCGGCGGTGGGCGTGAGCGTCGCGGCGACGCGACAGAACGCCGGCAGCCCGGTGATCGTTTGCGGCGGGTTGGAGTTGGGGACGACAAAGGTGCCGCTGGTGTTGTCGGTGGCTGAGGTGATCGTGGCATGCTGGAGCTGCAGGGACTGCAGGTTGGTGCATGGCGTCGCCATTGCGGGCGTGCTTGCGATGGCGAGGCAGGCAAAAAGGCTCATGGCCGCGCCGACGAGACATGATCGTTGCAAGGTCTGTCCTCCCTGATTTTTGTGGTTTTGTGGAAAGGACAGGCTAACCGCCCAATGCGACAGGCCTGCAACGGAACGCTACTGATCCGCTGCAACCTGTGAATGAACGGCTGCCCTGCAACCTGCGAGCGAACGCAGCCGCATTCACAAGCCGCGCCGGTGCCGCCTCGGCGCCGAGCGCCACTCAACGGAATCCTTCCGGAAGCCTAATCGACCTTGACGTTGGCGGCCTTGATCATCGGCCACCACTTGGCGATCTCGGCCTTCTGCCAGGCGCCCAACGCCTCCGGCGTCGACTGGTCTTTCGGCGGCATCTGCAGGCCGAGGTTCTCGAGCTGCTTGACCACGACCGGATCGTTGAGCGCTTCCACTGCCGCGGCATTGATCTTCGCCACGATCTCCTGCGGCGTGCCCTTGGGCGCCCAGAGCCCGGACCATAGCGTCATGTGAAAGCCTGATAGTCCCGCCTCGTCGGTGGTCGGGATGTCGGGCGCCTGCGGCACGCGCTTGGCGTCGGTGATGGCATAGGCGCGGATCGTCCCTGCCCGCACCTGGTTGATGGAGTTCGAGGTCTGGTCGACGATGATGTCGATCTGGCCGGCCACGAGATCGTTCAGCGCCGGTCCCGTGCCGCGATAGGGCACGTATTGCAGCTTGATGCCGGTCGCATTCTCGAACGCCAATCCCGCGATGTGGCTGCCCGATCCTGCGCCGGCCGTGCCGGCGGTCGCCGGCTGCGGCCGCGCCTTCAGCCAGGCCAAGAGTTCCGGCAGCGTTTTCGCGGGAACCGCGTTCTTGCTGACGATGATCATGGGATTGCTCGGCAACAGCACGACCGGCTCGAGGTCGGCGACGAGGTCGTAGCCGAGCTTGTAGATCGCGCCGTTGGCGACATGGGTGCCGAGATGGCCGAAGCCGATGGTGTAGCCGTCCGCCGCCGCATGGACGACGCGGCCGACCCCTATCGAGCCGCCGGCGCCGGTGACGTTCTCGATCAGCAGCGCCTCGCCGAGGCTCGTCTTCATGCGCTCGGCAAGGATGCGCGCCATCGCGTCCGACGGCCCGCCGGCCGAGAACGGCACCACGATGGTGATGGGACGGGCGGGAAATTTCTCGGCAGACGCGCTGCCGCCCAAAAGCAGCAGCGCGGTCAAGGCGGCCAGGATCGTGTTTCGCATCCCCTCGCTCCCGACCCGCCGCTGGTTCGCCCTAGAATTTGGCGTAGTCGATCGGCTGATGCCGGTCGAGCGTGCGATCCACCTTCGGCAGCGGGTATTTCAGACCGGTCGCACAATTGAATAGCATCACCCGGTCGCTCTTCGTAACACGACCATCGTCGAGGCTCTGCCGGTAGGCGGCGTAGGTCGCGGCGCCCTCGGGGCAGAGCAATAGTCCCTCCTCGCGCGCGACCTCGTTCAGCGCAGCAGAAATCTTCTCGTCGGAGACCGCGATCGCAAACCCCTTGCTCTCGCGCACCGCGCGCAGGATCAGGAAATCGCCGATCGCCTGTGGCACGCGGATGCCCGATGCGATCGTATGCGCATCCTCCCAGCGCGGCGCGTGCTCGGTGCCGTTCTCGAAGGCGCGCACCATCGGCGCGCAGCCCGCGGCCTGGACCGCGACCATGCGGGGGCGCTTGCTTCCGATGAAGCCGATCGCTTCCAGCTCGGCGAACGCCTTCCACATGCCGATCAGGCCGGTGCCGCCGCCGGTCGGATAGAAGATCACGTCGGGCACGTCCCAGCCGAGCTGCTCGGCAAGCTCGAGGCCCATCGTCTTCTTGCCCTCGATCCGATAAGGCTCCTTCAGCGTCGAGGTGTCGAACCAGCCGACCTTGGCCTTGCCTTCGCCGACGATCTTGCCGCAATCGTCGATCAGTCCGTTGACGCGGTAGACGGTCGCGCCCTGCAGCTCGATCTCGCTGACATTCACCTCCGGCGTGTCGGCCGGGCAGAAGATCGTGGTCTTGATGCCGCAGGCGGTCGCATAGGCCGCGAGCGCTGCGCCGGCATTGCCGTTGGTCGGCATCGCCATGTGCCTGATGCCGAGCGCCTTGCCCATCGACACCGCCATCACGAGGCCGCGCGCCTTGAACGAGCCGGTCGGCAACCGCCCCTCATCCTTGACGATGATCTCGCCGCCGCCGAATTTCTTCGCAAGTTTGGGCAGGCGCACCAGCGGCGTCACGACCTCGCCGAGCGAGACGATGTCGGCGCATTTTCGCACCGGCAGCAGCTCGCGGTAGCGCCAGAGGTCCGCGGGTCGCGCGGCGAGCGCATCCTTGGAGAGCGCCTTCTTCACCCCAGTGAGGTCGTAGCGCACCAGAAGCGGCTTGCCCGCCTTGGAAAGGTTATGAACCTGGTCGGCCGGGTAGCGGTCGCCTTCCAGCGAGCATTCGAGATGGGTCACGAATGTCGGGCGTTCGGTCGTGAGGTTGTCGTTTTCGCGCACGTCGTGTTTCTTTCCTATGCCAACGGCTGTTCTTGCCCCTCATTGCCGGGCTCGACCCGGCAATCCGTCACCTCATCAAGAAATTTCCTCTGGATGGATGCGCGGGTCAAGCCCGCGCATGACGAGTGGAAATCGCAGCGCTCAGATGTTGAGAACCCGCCCATAGGCGTCGAGCACCGCTTCCTTCATCATCTCCGACAGCGTCGGATGCGGGAACACGGTGTGCATGAGCTCTTCCTCGGTGGTCTCCAGATTCATCGCGACCACGTAACCCTGGATCAATTCGGTGACCTCGGCGCCGATCATGTGGGCGCCGAGAAGCTGGCCGGTCTTCTTGTCGAAAACGACCTTGACGAGGCCCTGGTCCTCGCCGAGCGCGATCGCCTTGCCGTTGCCGACGAAGGGGAAGCGGCCGACGCGGATCTCGCGCCCGTCTTCCTTGGCTTTCGCTTCCGTCAAGCCGACGGAAGCGACCTGCGGATGGCAATAGGTGCAGCCGGGAATGAGGTTCTTGTCCATCGGATGCGGATGCAGGCCCTTGATCGCCTCGACGCAGATCACGCCCTCATGCTCGGCCTTGTGCGCGAGCATCGGCGGACCGGCGACGTCGCCGATCGCATAGATGCCGGGCACGTTGGTCCGGCACAGGCCGTCGATCACGATGGTGCCGCGATCGGTTTTCACGCCGAGCTTTTCCAGGCCGAGATTTTCGATATTGCCGACCACGCCGACCGCGGAGATCACCCGCTCGAACTCCAGCGCCTGCGGCTTGCCCTTGGCGTCGTCGATGGTGGCGACCACGCTGTCGCTCTTCTTCTCAAGCTTCGTGACCTTGGTCGAGGTCAGGATCTTGATGCCCATCTTCTCGAAGCGCTTGCGCGCCAATCCTGCGATCTCGGCGTCCTCGACGGGCAGGATCTGCGGCAGCACCTCGACGACGGTGACGTCGCTTCCCATGGTATGGAAGAAGGAGGCGAACTCGATGCCGATCGCGCCGGAGCCGACCACCAGCAGCGATTTCGGCATGCGCTCCGGCACCATCGCCTCGAAATAGGTCCAGACCAGCTTCTTGTCGGGCTCGAGCCCCGGCAGCACGCGCGGCCGCGCGCCGGTCGCGACGATGATGTGCTTGGCCTGATAGGCGCCTTCGCCCAAGGCGCCCTTCGGCGCCTCGACCGGAGACTTCTTCACCGTGATCTTGCCGGGCGCGTCGATCGTCGCATCACCCCAGATCACCTGAACCTTGTTCTTCTTCATCAGGAAGCCGACGCCGTCGTTGAGGCGTTTCGACACCCCGCGCGAGCGCTGCACCACGGCCTTCGGATCGTAGCCGACCTTTTCAGCCGAAAGCCCGTAATCCTTGGCGTGCTGCATGTAGTGGAAGATTTCCGCCGAGCGCAGCAGCGCCTTGGTCGGGATACAGCCCCAGTTCAGGCAGATGCCGCCGAGATAGGCCTTCTCGACAATCGCCGTCTTGAAGCCGAGCTGGGCGGCGCGGATCGCGGTGACATAGCCGCCGGGGCCGGAGCCAATGATGATGATGTCGAAGGATGTGTCGGCCATGGTTACTCGCTGTGTGATGCCTTCGCCAGAGAAGAGCGCGCGCCCTGCTCACACCATCATCATGACGGGGTTTTCGATCAGCGCCCTGAACGCGCCGATCAGTTCGGCGCCGAGCGCTCCGTCGATCGCGCGGTGGTCGCACGACAAGGTCACGCTCATGATCTGGGCGATCTCGATCTTGCCTCCGCGCACCACGGGTCGCTCCTCGCTGGTGCCGACCGCGAGGATCGTGGCATGCGGCGGATTGATCACGGCCGTAAAATCCTTGATGCCGTACATGCCGAGGTTGGACACGGCAGTGGTGCCGCCCTGGTACTCCTCCGGCTTGAGTTTTCGCGCCCGCGCGCGCGCGGCAAAATCCTTCATCTCGTTCGAGATCGTCGACAGCGTCTTGGTCTCGGCCTTCCGGATGATCGGCGTGATCAGGCCGCCGGGCATCGCGACCGCTACGCCGACGTCGGAATGCTTGTGCTTGACCATGCCGCCGTCGGTCCAGCTCACATTGCAGTTCGGAATCTTCTGCAGCGCGACCGCCATCGCCTTGATGACGAAGTCGTTGACCGAGAGCTTGTAGAGCGGCTTCTTGTCCTTGTCGGTGGGTGCCGCCTTGTTGATCTGCTCGCGCGCGTCCAACAGCCGCCCGATGTCGCAGTCGATCGTGAGATAGAAGTGCGGGACGTTCTGGATCGATGCGGTCAGGCGCTGCGCGATGGTGCGGCGCATGCCGTCATGCGGAATGATCTCGTAGCTGCCGGGCTCGAACAGCGCGAGAATCTGCTTGTCCGACATCGAGGGCGCGAGCGCAGGTGCACCGGAGGGCGCCGCGGCCGGCGCCTTGAGGCCCTTGCCGGACTTCGCTTCCTCGACGTCGCGCGCGACGATGCGGCCGTGCGGACCGGTGCCGGTGATGCGCGCGAGCTCAATGTTTGCTTCCTTCGCAATCCTGCGGGCAAGCGGCGAGGAGAAGATGCGACCGTGACCGTTGGCCTGCGGCGCGGGACTGGCGGCCTGAGGCGCCGGCGCGGGACTGGCCGCTGGCTTGGGCGCGGGTGCGGGGGCTTGCGCTGCCGGCGCTGGCGCGGCTGCCGCGGGTTTCGGCGGCTCGGCCGCCTTTGGCGCGGTGGGCGCCGCGCCGGCTGAAGCCGCCGCCTTCACGTCCTCGCCGTCGCCCGCCATGACCGCGATCACGTCGTTGACGGGCACGTCCTGCGTGCCCTCGGGCACCAGGATTTTTGCGATCGTGCCCTCGTCGACCGCCTCGACCTCCATGGTGGCCTTGTCGGTCTCGATCTCGGCGATCACATCGCCGGACTTGACCTTGTCGCCTTCCTTCTTGAGCCACTTGGCGAGGTTGCCCTTTTCCATCGTGGGCGACAGTGCGGGCATCAGAATGTTGATCGGCATTGTCAGTGACCTTGTTGCGACCGCGGCAGAGTGCTGCCCGGGTCGGACGGCCGCGCGATTTCGGCTTCGAACATCTCGACGATGCGCGACAGCGCCTCGTCTTCGGTAAATTCGCTCTCGCTCGCATAGGCGCGCGAGGCGTGGCGGGCGATGTCGACGAGCAGCAGGCCCCACATGTCAGGCTCCTCGAAGGCGCGTTGGAACGCGATCGACAGCCCGCCATCGACGACGAAGGCGCGCAACACCTCGACCGCGTCGCCGCGCCCGACGACATCGGGAGGCACAGGCTGCTCCTTGGGACCGCTCATGCGCTCACCGGTAGCAAACGGCTTTCGCCGCTTCGACGACCTCGGCAGCCGACGGCAGCGCGAGCTTTTCAAGATTGGCCGCATAGGGCATCGGCACGTCCTTGCCCGACACCCGCGCCACCGGCGCATCGAGATAATCGAAGGCGTGCTCCATGATGCGGGCAGCGACCTCGGCGCCGACGCCGCTCTGCTGCCAGCCTTCCTCGACGCAAACCGCGCGGCCGGTCTTTTTCACGGAGGCAACGATCGTTTCGGTATCCATCGGGCGCAACGTGCGCAGATCGATCACCTCGGCCTCGATGCCTTCCTTGGCAAGGTCCTCGGCAGCCTTCAGCGCGTAGGTCATGCCGTTCGACCAGGAGATGAGGGTGACGTGCTGGCCGGACCGGACGATGCGCGCCTTGCCGATCGGGATGACGTAATCAGGGAGTTTCGGCACTTCGCCGGAATGCCCGTACAGCACCTCGTTCTCGAGGAAGATCACCGGGTTGGGGTCGCGGATCGCGGCCTTCAGCAGACCCTTGGCGTCAGCCGCCGAGTACGGCGCGATCACCTTCAGGCCCGGAACGTGCGAGTACCAGGAGGAATAGTCCTGGCTGTGCTGGGCGGCGACGCGCGCCGCGGCGCCGTTGGGCCCGCGGAACACGATCGAGCACTGCACCTGTCCGCCGGACATATAGAGCGTCTTGGCCGCGGAGTTGATGATCTGATCCATCGCCTGCATGGCGAAGTTGAACGTCATGAACTCGACGATCGGCTTCAGGCCCGCCATCGCCGCACCAACGCCGATGCCGGCAAAACCGTGCTCGGTGATCGGGGTGTCGATCACGCGGCGCGCGCCGAACTCCTGCAACAGGCCCTGCGTGATCTTGTAGGCGCCCTGATATTCGGCGACCTCCTCGCCCATGACGAAGACGTCGCCGTCGCGGCGCATCTCTTCGGCCATGGCATCGCGCAGCGCCTCGCGCACCGTCATCGTCACCATCTCGGTGCCAGCAGGGACTTCAGGATCGGGTTCGGAGACGGTCTGCGGCGCGGACGGCGCCTTGAAGGTGGCCGTCGGCACCTCGGCCTTGGCCGCAGCCGGGGCTGCGGGCTCCGCCGCCTTTTCCTGCTTGGCCGGCGCGGAGACCTTGGCGAGATCGGCCGCGCTTTCGCCATCGGCCAAGATGGTCGCGATCGGCGTGTTGACCGCGACGTCGGCGGTGCCTTCGGGAATCAGGATCTTGCCGAGCGTGCCCTCGTCGGTGGCCTCGACCTCCATGGTCGCCTTGTCGGTCTCGATCTCGGCAATCACATCGCCGGACTTGATCGCCTCGCCTTCCTTTTTCAGCCATTTCGCAAGGTTGCCCTTCTCCATGGTCGGCGACAACGCGGGCATCAAAACTTGAATGGGCATATCCGCTCCCAAAATCACTCTTCAGGTTCGCTTTCGCGAAGTTCGTTTGACGCGCGGAGCAGGTCCGCGCCTGCAGGTCTCTAGCGATAGACGTCGGTGTAGAGCTCGGACGGATCGGGCTCCGGATCGTGCTGCGCGAAATCCGCGGCCGCGTTGACGACCTCGCGCACCTCCGCATCGATGGCCTTCAAATCCTGCTCGCTCACCTTTGCCGCGAGCAGGCGGTTACGCACCTGCTCGATCGGGTCCTGATCGTGGCGAACCTTCTCGACCTCCTCGCGCGTGCGGTACTTCGCCGGGTCGGACATCGAATGCCCGCGATAGCGGTAGGTCTGCATTTCCAGGATGTACGGACCCTTGCCGGCGCGGCACCAGGCGATCGCCTCCTCGCCCGCAGCCTTGACCGCGCGCACGTCCATGCCGTCGACCTGCTTGCCGGGGATGTTGAAGGAGGCGCCGCGCTTGGAGAAATCGGTCTGCGCCGAGGAGCGCGTCACCGAGGTGCCCATCGCGTAGCGGTTGTTCTCGATGACATAGACCACGGGCAGCTTCCACAGCTCCGCCATGTTGAAGCTTTCATAGACCTGGCCCTGGTTGGCGGCGCCGTCGCCGAAATAGGCAAGGCTCACGGAATCATTGCCGCGGTAGCGGTTGGCGAAGGCAAGGCCGGTGCCGAGCGACACCTGCGCGCCGACGATGCCGTGGCCGCCGTAGAAGTTCTCCTTCAAGGAGAACATGTGCATGGAGCCGCCCTTGCCCTTGGAGTAGCCGCCGCGGCGCCCCGTGAGCTCGGCCATCACACCCTTCGGGTCCATGCCGCAGGCCAGCATGTGACCGTGATCGCGGTATCCCGTTATGACCTCGTCGCCCTTCTTCAGGGCCATCTGCATGCCGACGACGACGGCTTCCTGGCCGATATAGAGATGGCAGAAGCCGCCGATCGCGCCCATGCCGTAGAGCTGGCCGGCCTTCTCCTCGAAGCGCCGGATCAGCAGCATGTCGCGCAGCGCCTTGAGCTCCTGATCTCGTGAAAATTCGGGCGGCGAGCCGTTCCCCTTGTCCTGACCTTTTTCTTTGACGTCGGGCTTCTTGGGAGCGGCCATGGCAATTCCGATGTTGAGAGAGTGGTTTGCCCTCTCTAACTCAAGTCAAACCCGCGCGAAAGGATTGCGTGTTGTCGCAGTGATTTTGGCCATGCCGCACTGCAACGCAGCACGACATTTTTGAACACCCTGTTGCAGCTTTTTGAAATTTATTGGTGTCGACGGATGAGGACCACTAGTTCGGCTTCGGATTGTTGATCCGGACCAGGTCGTGCGGGTTGGCATAGTCGAGCTGGTAGCGTGCCCGCTCGTCCAGCATGTCAGGGTCGACCCGGTCCGTGCGCAACAGCGAGACCCGCTTTTCGCCCTCAGCGCGCTCCTGCTTGAGCCGCGCCAGTTCGGAGGTCAGCGCGATGATCTCCTGGTCCAGTTCCTGGCGAGCGTTGAGGCCGTATTTGCCGGTATAGGCGTTGATGCCGAAATAGCCGATCATCAACGCCGCCATCGTGTAGAGGGCAAGCCCGGTCAGGAAGGATTTGAGGCGCGCACGCGTAACCATGCCGTCCAAGATCGGACGACGGGGTTAATAGCGGCCTAATAACCGCCCGCCCCCTCGCGCGCTGCATCTGAAAAACCCGACGCCGGCAAACGCGGAACGGCTTGCCGGCGATGCCCGAGAGGCAGAAGTGGGCGCGGTGCTTCGACCTCAGGCGCCTGCGCTTGCGCGGATCTGCCGGTCGACGAAGGCGGCAAAAGCCGAAAGATATTGCTGGATCACCTTCTGCAGCGGCTCTTTCACCAGCTCGCCCTTGTCGTTGAAGGCGTCGCCGACAGCGGTGAGGTAGATCTCGGGCTGGCCGAGGATCGGCCCCGAGATGCCGGGCAGGATGTTCTGCAGATGCTTGGCTGCGCTGACGCCGCCAAGCGGACCGGGTGAATTGGAGACAATCCCGGTCGGCTTGCCGAGGAACGAGCTCTTGCCGTAGGGGCGCGAGGCAACGTCGATAGCGTTCTTCAGCACGCCAGGAATCGAGCGGTTGTATTCCGGCGTGATGAACAGCACCCCGCTCGCCTTCTGGATCTTTTCCCGGAACGCCAGCCAGTCGGCCGGCGGGTTGGCTTCCAGGTCCTGGTTGAAGAAGGAAAGGCCGTGCAGCGTGGTGACCTCGAGCTTCAGCGAGGCCGGAGCAAGCTTCGCAAAGGCATTGGCGATCTTCAGCGTAAAGCTTTCTTTGCGGATGCTGCCGACGAGCGTGACGATGTGATGCGGGCTGGCCATGGACTATCCTTCTTGAAAAAGACCGGGGTCCACCTCCCTTAGACCAGGCCGGCGGAAACATGCAAGTGCATGAACAGGTAAATTCGGAAACACTGCGTTCGCGGAGAGCCGATTCACGCGGCGGCCCCGGCCAAAAATTGACGGGCCCAGATCAGTCATCGCGTGTCTCCCCTGCACGTCCGTGCAGGTTCTCCTGCACGGACGTACATTTGCGAACGGCCTTTCGCCTGCGCCGAGGCAAGGGTCTATTCTCGCGACGCTCATCCACCCTTGTTCGGGTTGATGAGAAATTTCTCGCCGGTCGAGCGCTTCGCGTAGACGGCGATGTTGGCGAGGTCGAGCGCCTCCTGCAGCGAGATGACCTTGCCGTAGTGGCTGGCGAAGGTGGTCTTGAGTTCCGCCATCACGCGCTGGCGCAGTCTTGCGCCATCCGCCGCGCCGATCTTCATCAGGAACGGAAACAGCAGCCAGCCGCCGACGCCCCAGGCCATGCCGAAATTGCGGCTCAGCTCGATCGGCCCGGGATCGAGGCTGCCATAGACATAGACCTGCTTGTGCACGTTCGATCCGTAACGGCTGTAGGTGGTCGCCGTCTTGTTGATCGCCGCTTCCATCGCGGTGAGGATCTGGCCTGCGAGCCGGCCGCCGCCGATCGCGTCGAACGCGATGGTTGCGCCGGTCTCGATCAGCGCCTTGGTCAGTTCGTCCATGAAGCCGGGCGACTTGGAATCGACCACGTGTTTGGCGCCGATCTTGTGCAGGATGTCAGCCTGCTCCTGGTTGCGCACGATATTGACGAGGGGAATGCCGTCTTTCAGGCAGATCTTGTTCAGCATCTGCCCGAGATTGGACGCGGCCGCCGTGTGCACCAGCGCCTTGTGGCCCTCGCGGCGCATAGTCTCGGTCATGCCGAGCGCGGTGAGCGGATTGACGAAGCACGAGGCGCCGTCCGCCGCGGACGCGCCTTCAGGCAGCACCAGCACGTCGCGGGCCTTGATGGTGCGGTACTGCGCATACATGGCGCCGCCGATCATGGCGACCGTCTTGCCCATCAGCGCCTTCGCCGCTTCGGACGAACCGGTCCGGATCACGACGCCTGCGCCCTCATTGCCGACCGGCATGGACTCGTCCAGCCGGGCCGCCATCGCCCGCATCGCGGCCTCCGGCACCTTGGCCGTGATCACGGGAGATGCCTTGCTGCCGGCGGCTCTCGCCGTCGTCATGTCGGCCGCGCCGACCAGGAGGCCGAGGTCGGACGGATTGATCGGCGTCGCCTCGACCCGCACCACGATTTCGTCGTCTGCGGGTTCGGGGGTCGGCACCTCGACCAGCGATATCTCGAGTTCGCCGCTCTTTTTGATCAGCGAACGCAATTGAAGCCCAGTTTTGCTGTCTGATGCCACGTTTGTCCTCCCTGCTTCCTGAAACCCTTGAGTTAGGGTGTCGGTCGGGACGGACAAGATGCAGGCAGGGGCGCGGGACGCCAATCAGCGAGGGCTCACGCTCTCGTCTTCATCGAGCGCGATCGTCAGGCCAGTGCCTTCAGCGCCGTCCTGCCCGCATATTTCGCCTGTGTCCCGAGCTCCTGCTCGATCCGCAGCAACTGGTTGTATTTCGCGGTACGGTCGGAGCGCGCCAGCGAGCCCGTCTTGATCTGCCCGCAATTGGTGGCGACCGCGAGATCGGCAATCGTGGAATCCTCGGTCTCGCCGGAACGGTGCGACATCACAGCGGTGTAGCCGGCCTTGTAGGCCATCTCGATCGCGGCAAGCGTTTCGGTCAGCGAACCGATCTGGTTGACCTTGACCAGGATGGAGTTGGCGAGGCCGCGCTTGATGCCATCGGCGAGCCGCTTGACATTGGTGACGAACAGGTCGTCGCCGACGAGCTGGCACTTCTTGCCGATCAGGTCGGTCAGCTCCTTCCAGCCGTCCATGTCGTCTTCCGACATGCCGTCCTCGATGGTGACGATCGGATAGCGCGCGACGAGGTCGGCGAGGTATTTCGCCTGCTCCGAGCGCGAGCGGCTCTTCTTCTCTCCTTCGTAAACGTATTTGCCGTCCTTGAAGAACTCGGTCGAGGCACAGTCGAGCCCGAGCACGACGTCGTCGCCCGCCTTGTAGCCGGCCTTGCCGATCGCATTCATGATGAAATCGAGCGCGGCGTCCGCCGTCGGCAGGTTCGGCGCGAAGCCGCCTTCGTCGCCGACATTGGTGTTGTGGCCGGCCTTCTTCAACTCGCCGCGCAAGGTGTGGAAGACCTCCGAGCCGCAGCGCAGGGCGTCCGCGAAGGTCTTCGCGCCGACGGGAAGGATCATGAATTCCTGGAAGTCGATCGGGTTGTCGGCATGCACGCCGCCATTGATGATGTTCATCATCGGCACCGGCAGCGTCCGCGCCGAGGTGCCGCCGACATAGCGGTAGAGCGGCAGGTCGCGCGACTGCGCGGCGGCCTTGGCGACCGCCAGCGAGACGCCGAGGATGGCATTGGCCCCGAGCCGGCTCTTGTTCGGCGTGCCGTCGAGCCCGATCATGGTCTCGTCGATCTGTACCTGCTGCTCGGCGTCCATGCCGCCGATCGCTTCCATGATCTCGCCGTTGACGGCGCCGACCGCCTTCTGCACGCCCTTGCCCAGATAGCGCGATTTGTCCCCGTCACGAAGCTCGACGGCCTCATGCGCGCCGGTGGAAGCGCCCGAAGGCACCGCCGCACGCCCGAGCGAGCCGTCCTCCAGGATGACGTCGACCTCGACGGTCGGGTTGCCGCGGCTATCGAGGATTTCGCGGCCGATAATGTCGACGATGGCGGTCATGGCGGGCTTCCTTGAAAGAGCGATGTTGATGGCGGGCGTCTTACACGTCGTGCAAGCAAATGTGAACGCTTGATCCGCTGGCCTTGCCTGACGGGTCAGGGCCGCCGGACTATGCTGCGGTCGTTGCTCCTTTATCGAGGGAGGTAACGCAATGAATCGCCGCCGGTTTCTCGCCTCGACGTCAGCCGCATTGCTCGTTGCGCCGCTCGTGTCGCGCAACCTGTTCGCGCAGGAGGGCCCGTTCCGGATCCGCTATTTCCCGCTTCCCGCCGGCGCCGGCGTGCATGATGTCGCGCCCGGCGCGGCCGGACCGGTCTGGTTCACCAGCCAGCGTAGCGGCGCGCTCGGCCGCCTCACGCCGGAGGACGGCTCCGCCAAGCTGGTCGATCTCGGCAAGGACGCTGCGCCGCATGGCGTGATCATCGGTCCCGACGGCGCGCCCTGGGTCACCGATGGCGGGCAGAACGCGATCGCCCGCGTCGATCCCGCCGACCACAAGGTGACGCTGTTCCGCCTGCCTGAAAAGGAAGACTACGCCAATCTCAATACGGCTGCGTTCGATCGCAATGGAATCCTGTGGTTCACGGGCCAGTCCGGCGTCTACGGCAGGCTTGATCCGAAATCCGGCGACATCACCGTTTTCAAGTCCCCGCGCGGGCCCGGAACCTATGGCATGACGGCGACGCCAAGCGGCGACATCTGGTACGCCTCGCTCGCCGGCAACCACATCGCCAGGATCGACATCGGAAGCGGCAACGCGACTGTGGTCGAGCCGCCGACGCCACAACAGGGCGCGCGCCGCGTCTGGTCGGACTCCAGGGGCCGCATCTGGGTGAGCGAGTGGAACAGCGGCCATGTCTCGGTGCACGATCCCGCTGATAGTTCGTGGAAGAGCTGGAAGCTGCCCGGGGATCATCCGCGCACCTATGCCGTCTATGTCGACGACAGGGACAAGGTCTGGCTGAGCGATTTCTCCGCCAATGCCATCCTGCGCTTCGATCCCGCCAGCGAAACCTTCAGCACCTTCGCGAGCGACAAGGCGGGCGCGAGTGTGCGGCAGTTGAACGGCCGACCGGGACAGGTCTGGGGCGGCGAATCCGGCAACGACCGGCTGGTCATGATCCGGACGGTCTAGAGCGTTTTCGAGCGAAGTGGGTACCGGTTCGCGCGAAGAAAACGCGTCAAAACAAGAAACTAGAGCATCGGTTCTGATTCCATCAGAACCGAACATACTCTAGCGTTGCGAATGCTCCTGCCCCTGCGGCCGTCACGCTGACGGTTGACGGCGACGCCCGCGTGGTCCATGTCGGATTTTCGACAGGACCCAAAAATGGCTCGAAATCCCCTACAGCTCGGCCGCGCCGTGGCGTGGCCGGCATCCCCCGAAGCGGCGCAGCTCGACCGCGTGCCCAATCCGCAAAAGGGCACCGACTATCTCGTGCGCTTCACCGTGCCGGAGTTCACCTCGATCTGCCCGGTGACGGGACAGCCTGATTTCGCGCATCTCGTGATCGACTATGCGCCGGGCCAATGGCTGCTGGAGTCGAAGTCGCTCAAGCTCTATGTCGCGAGCTTTCGCAACCACGGCGCCTTCCACGAGGATTGCACCGTGATGATCGGCAAGCGCATCGCCGCCGAGATCAAGCCGAAATGGATCCGGATCGGCGGCTACTGGTATCCGCGCGGCGGCATCCCGATCGACGTGTTCTGGCAGGCGGGCCGGCTGCCGAAGGGACTCTGGGTCCCCGAGCAGGGTGTCGCGCCCTATCGCGGCCGGGGCTGACGCAAAATCTCCAGGCTCAAGCCTTCACGTCCGGCCGCATTCCCGCGTCCGCAGGCGCGCGCTGGCGCAACAGCCGCGCGCAGGCAAACCCGAGCGCGATCATCACGGCCCCCGCGATCAGCAGGGTCGCAACTTTGCCGGCATGCGCCAGGCCGAAACCGTAGGCGATCGGACCGATCGTCTGGCCCATGAAGAAGAAGAACGAATGCAGCGACAGCGCGGTCGCGCGCGCCTCGACCGACAATTCGCTGGCAAAGACCTGCAGGCAGCCGTGGATCATGTAGAAGCCCCAGCCCATGAACAGGAGGTTGATCCCCTGCACCTTCCAGGGCGGGCCAAAAGCCGTGGCCATGAGCTGCACCCCGACCAGGGTGGCGCCTGCGATCATCATGCCCTTGACGCCAAGCCGTGGCAGGAAGCGCGAGACGGAGAGCGTGTAGAACAATCCGCCGACCGCAAATCCCGCGATCACGATGCCTGCGATCGAGAGCGAGGTTTCGCCGCCCTCGAACAGGAACGACGCGATGAAGGGAAACAGCCCGAGCACGCAGCAGCCTTCGATGAAGACGGCGGAATAGCAAAACTTCGCGTTCGGGTTGGTGAAGATGGTGTGATAGCCGTGGCGTAGCGCAGACAGATTGGTGCGCGGCGGACGCTTCAAATCGGCGCCGCGAAAACCCGCCGCCACCGCGATCGAGGAGAGAACGACGAGAGCGCCGAGCACCGCGAGCACGCCGCGCCAGCCGAGCCAGTCGCCGATCAGGCCGGAGGCCGACGCGCCGAGCAGGTTTCCGGTCATCGCGCCGGCGAGCGTCCGCCCGATCGCGACCTGGCGCTTCTCCGCACCGACGAGGTCGCTGGTCAGCCCGAGCGAGACCGGGAAGACGCCGCCGGCGCCGACGCCCGCAAGGATGCGGGTCGCGAACAGAAGCGGAAACGAGGTCGAGAGCGCGCCGAGGATGTTGGCAAGCCCGAGCAGCACGAGACAGATGATCATCAGCCGCGCCTTGCCGAACAGGTCGGCGGCCGCCCCGATCAACGGCTGCACGGCCGCGAAGGTGAAGGCGAACACGGCGGCAAAGCTCGCGGCGGTCGCGATGCTCACCGAAAAATCGTCCGCGACATGCGGCAGCACCGGATCGAGCGCACGCGCCGACAGGCTTGCCGCAAAGGTCGCCAGCGCAATGATATTGAGAACCGGCGGCAGGCGCTGGTCGCGCGCGCCGGGCGTCGCCTGATGCATCAGCCCGCCTTCTTGGCGAGCGCGTCGAATGCCATCAGGCGGCGCAGCAGCCCCTCGAACTCGCGCAGCGGCACCATGTTGGGGCCGTCGGAGGGGGCGTGGTCGGGATCGGGATGGGTCTCGATGAAAACGCCGGCGACGCCGACCGCGACCGCGGCGCGCGCCAGCACGGGCACGAATTCGCGCTCGCCGCCGGACGAGGCGCCCTTGCCGCCCGGCTGCTGCACCGAATGCGTCGCGTCGAAGATAACCGGCGCGCCGGTGGTGCGCGCGAGAATCGGCAGCGCCCGCATGTCTGACACGAGCGTGTTGTAGCCGAAGGAAGCGCCGCGCTCGGTGACGAGCACGTTGGCGTTGCCGCCGCCGGTGATCTTGGCGACGACATTGGCCATGTCCCACGGCGCGAGGAACTGCCCCTTCTTGACATTGACGACCCGGCCGGTCGCCGCCGCCGCAACCAGCAGGTCGGTCTGGCGGCACAGGAAGGCGGGGATCTGCAGCACGTCGACGGCTTCCGCCACCTCGGCGCATTGCACGGCCTCGTGCACGTCGGTGAGCACGGGCAGGCCGAGCGAGGAACGGATTTCGGCAAAGATCGGCAGCGACGCGTGAAGGCCGAGCCCGCGCGCGGCGGAGGCGCTGGTGCGGTTGGCCTTGTCGAAGGAGGTCTTGTAGACGAGCCCGATCTTCAGCCTGGCCGCGATCTCCTTCAGCGCCGCGGCGACCTCCAGCGCGTGGGCCCGACTCTCGAGCTGGCACGGACCGGCAATGACCGATATCGGCAGATCGTTGCCGAACCTGACCGATCCGACGTTCACGACCGGCGCTGCTGACGGGGTTGAGCTCACGAGGCGGCTTCCTTTTTCGGCCGCGACCATATCGGTGGAATCCTGCCGATCAAGCCCATTTCAGCCGGGAATGTCAGGGTTGCGGAGCCTCATTTCACCGCTGAGAACGACGTCGGGGCCAGCAACTGGTTGACGATGTTGCCGACGATCTGGCCGTCTTCCTCGGTCTTGGCGCGCGCCGCGATCCATTCCGGGTCGCTCTGGAACGCGGTCCATTTCTTCTCGCGCTCGGCAAGCGACTCCCAGGCGAGCAAATAGGTCAGTTCCTGGTTGGAGTCACCGACGATCGTGGTGAAGAACCCGGCCTGCTTGATGCCGTGCTTCTCCCACAATTTGAGCGTGATGGTGTCGAAGCGCTTGATCAGCGCCGGCAAACGGCCCGGCAGACAACGATAGACACGCATTTCGTAGATCATCGGCAGCCTCCCTGATTGTGTCCATGGTGCGGCAAGCGGCGCTTTGTCGCAACAATTCCCTCCCCCGTCAAAGGCCGAAACAGCATCGCAGACCCCTGCTCCGCGCGGTGAACGTGCCGCAACTCGCCGGGGCTTTCCCGCAAGGTAGCCGCAATGCTAGGCCGCTAGGACTGGCCGCAGGAACCTGGATGCCTCGCATGCGAATTCTGCTCGTCGAAGATGAAACCGGAATGGCCGCGGCGCTCACCTCGGCCCTGAAGGGCTATGACATGGTGGTCGACCATGTCCCGACGCTGGCCGAGGCGAAGGACGTGATTTCCGGCGACCTGCATCGCGCGGTGCTGCTCGACCGCCAGCTCCCCGACGGCGACGGCCTTTCGCTGATTCCGACGCTGCGGGCCAAGGCCGAGGGCGTGCCGATCATCGTGCTGACCGCGCGCGGCGAGCTTGCTGACCGCATCGCCGGACTCGACGGCGGCGCCGACGACTATCTGGCAAAGCCCTTCGCGGTCGAGGAACTGATGGCCCGGCTGCGCGCGGTGCTGCGCCGGCCGGCCGACATGCGCTCGGACTTCGTCAAGGCCGGTCGCCTCACCTTCGACTTTCACCATCGCGAGGCCGACGTCGCGGGCCAGCCGCTCGACCTGCCCCGCCGCGAGCTTCTGGTGCTGGAAACGCTGCTGCGGCGGCTCGGCCGCACCGTGCTGCGAAGCGCGCTCGAGGAGGCGGTGTACAATTTCGACGACGAGGTGCAGCCGAACGCGCTCGACACCCACATCTCGAGGCTCCGCCGCAAGCTCGCCGAGGCCGAGACCGGCGTCGAGATTCACTCGATCCGCGGTGTCGGCTATCTCCTGAAGCAGACCGCATGAGCGGAAGCGCCGCCGCCCATTCGCTGCGCTCGCGCCTGATCCGCTGGCTGGTGCCGCTGCAGGCAGGACTGCTCGCGCTGTTGACGCTGCTCGTCATGAGCACGCTGTTTCTGACCGGGCTGTTGCTCGACGACCGCGACGAGGAACACGCCATCGACGTCGTCACGCAGGCCGTCACGCGCGATGTCGGCGGCGGGCTGATGCTGCGACCGACCCGGGATCTCCAGAAGCTGCGCGCAGAGACGCCCGACCTCTGGTTCCTGGTCCGCGACCGGCGCGGCCATTCGATCTCTGAAGGCATGGTGCCGGCGGAATTCGGCAAGATCGGCGATGCGCTCGACGACATCAGCCAGGCCCGCCTCGGCTGGCAGATGTTCGACGACGATCCGCGCAAGCCGGCCGCGCGGATGAAACGCGTGTCCACCGCCGCGGGCACCGTGCTGATCCTGACCGCGACGCAGGGCCCGATGTCGTTCACCAAGGCCCTGCTCGCGACCTCGATCGCTTTCGTCAGCTTCGCGCTGCCGAGCCTTGCCCTGATGACGCTTGCCACCTTCCTCGCCACGCCCATCGTGGTGCGGCGGGCGCTGGCGGGCCTTGACGCGGCGGCGAGCAAGGCCCGCCAGATCGACATCCACAAGCGCGGCACGCGATTGCCGACCCAGGGTGTGCCCGCTGAAGTGACCCCGCTCGTGACCGCCGTCAACGACGCGCTGAAGCGGCTCGACGATGGCTATGTGCGGCATCAGCGCTTCATTGCCGATGCGGCCCATGAGTTGCGCACGCCGATCGCGATCCTGACCACGCGGCTGGAATCGCTGCCACCGAGCGCGGACAAGACGCGGCTTGCCGAGGACGCCGCACGGCTCGCCACCCTCGCCGAGCAGCTGCTCGACATCCAGCGGCTCGACCAGCACCGCAATCCCTTCACCACAATCGATCTGGTCGGCCTCGGCCGCCGCGTCACTGCCGATCTGGCGCCGCTTGCGATCGCCGCCGGCTATGATCTCGCATTCGATGCCGCCGACGCGCGGATCGCAACGCGCGGCGACCAGATGGCGCTGGAGCGGGCGCTGACCAACCTGGTGCAGAACGCGATCCAGCATGGCGGCCGCCGCGGCACCATCAGCATCCGCGTGAGCCATCCGGCGACCATCGAGGTCAGCGATCAGGGCGACGGCATTCCCGAGGAGCAGCAGGCGCTGATCTTCGAACCCTTCTACCGGGTGCATCCGCTCGACCGCGGCGCAGGGCTCGGCCTCAACATGGTGCGCGAGATCGTGCATCTGCATGGCGGCGAGATCACGGTGATCGACAGCACCGATGGCGGCGCCTGCTTCCGCATGGCGCTGCCGCCGACGGCGTGAGCGAAGCGCATCGCGCGGCACCGACGCCGAAGCCTCCCCTCAAAGACATCACATCGGCGTCATGCTTCACCGACGGCACCACACGCCATGCTGATGCAAGGCAGCGACGCGATCATCCGCGTGTCTCGCGATCGAATCGATCGCGGTCTT
Source organism: Bradyrhizobium sp. NP1 (assembly GCF_030378205.1). Taxonomy (NCBI): domain Bacteria; kingdom Pseudomonadati; phylum Pseudomonadota; class Alphaproteobacteria; order Hyphomicrobiales; family Nitrobacteraceae; genus Bradyrhizobium; species Bradyrhizobium sp. NP1. The sequence goes on along the minus strand of NZ_CP127385.1, from coordinate 3,758,190 downwards.
CCTCGCCAGCGGCGCCGCCGCTGCAAGAAAACGCCGGAGCACGCATGCCAAACGACGTCCTGTCCTTCTTCCTCGCCTGGGCATCCGCCCCCCGCCGCGTCGGCGCACTCGCGCCGTCAGGCGCTGCGCTCGCCGACCTGATCACGCGCGACATCACCCCGGCGAGCGGCCCGGTCCTCGAACTCGGTCCGGGCACCGGCGTCTTCACCTACCGCCTGCTCGAGCGCGGCGTCCATCCGCAGGACCTGACGCTGGTCGAATATGGCTCGGACTTCATGCGGCTGTTGCAGGTGCGCTTCCCCGGCGCGCGCGTGCTTTGGATGGATGCGGCGCGGCTCGCCGAGGAGCGGCTCTATGACGGCGCGCCGGTCGGCGCCGTGATCAGCGGCCTGCCGCTGCTCAACATGTCGACGCGGAAAGTGATCTCGATCCTGGGCGGCGCCTTCAGCTATCTGCGGCCGGGTGGCGCGTTCTACCAGTTCACCTATGGCATGCGCTGTCCGGTGCCGCGGCCGGTGCTCGACCGGCTTGGATTGAAGGCGACGCTGGTGGATCGCGCCCTGAGCAACGTGCCGCCGGCCGCGGTCTACCGCCTCACGCGACGGCCGCAATGCCGACTGATCGTGCGCAACAACGACGCGGCAGCGCCCGCCGATCGACGCACGACGCTGAGCGCCTGCACCGTCTAGAGCATGATCCCTCGCGACAAACGCGGGAACGCGTTTGCGCGGAGATCATGCTCCATCAAAAACCCAAAGCGCGATGGCGATCAAACCTTATTCCATCGCGCTTTAGGACGGATGGGCCTCACACCAGGCGGCTCTGCACCATGGCCGCCTGGATGAAGGAAGCGAACAGAGGATGCGGCTCAAACGGCCGCGACTTCAGCTCGGGATGGAATTGCACGCCGATGAACCAGGGATGGTCCTCATATTCGACGATCTCGGGCAGCACGCCGTCGGGCGAAAGCCCTGAGAATTTCAGCCCATGCTGCTCGAGCCGGTCCTTGTAGGCGGTGTTGACCTCGTAGCGATGGCGATGACGTTCCGAAATCTCGGTGGCACCGCCATAGACTTCCGACACCCTGCTGCCGCGCTTGAGGATCGCGGGATAGGCGCCGAGCCGCATGGTGCCGCCGAGGTCGCCGTTCCCCGAGCGCTTCTCGAGCTCATTGCCGCGCAGCCATTCCGTCATCAGGCCAACTACCGGCTCCGGCGTCGGGCCGAACTCGGTCGAGTTCGCCTGCTCGACGCCGACGAGATTGCGCGCGGCCTCGATCACGGCCATCTGCATGCCGAAGCAGATGCCGAAATAGGGGACGTCGCGCTCGCGCGCGAACTGCGCCGCCCTGATCTTGCCCTCGGCGCCGCGCTGGCCGAAGCCGCCGGGCACCAGGATGCCGTTGACGTGCTCGAGGAACGGCGCGGGGTCCTCGTTCTCGAACACCTCGCTCTCGATCCAGTCCAGGTTGACCTTCACCTTGTTGGCGATGCCGCCGTGCGACAGCGCCTCGATCAGCGACTTATAGGCATCCTTCATGCCGGTATATTTGCCGACGATGGCGATGGTGACGTCGCCTTCGGGATTGCGGATGCGCTCGTTGATGGTGTGCCAGCTCTTGAGCGCCGGCGGCACCTTGGGCGTGATGCCGAACGCGGCCAGCACCTCGTCGTCGAGGCCGGCGGCATGGTAGGCCTCGGGCACCGCGTAGATGTTGTCGACGTCGCGCGCCTCGATCACGGCGCTTTCGCGCACGTTGCAGAACAGGCCGAGCTTGCGCCGCTCCTCCTTGGGAATTTCCCGGTCGGTGCGGCAGAGCAGGATGTCCGGCTGGATGCCGATCGAGCGCAGCTCCTTCACCGAGTGCTGGGTCGGCTTGGTCTTCAACTCGCCGGCGCTCGGGATGTAGGGCAGCAGCGTCAAATGGATGTAGATGGCGTGATCGCGCGGCAGGTCGTTCTTGATCTGGCGGATCGCCTCGAAGAACGGCAGGCCCTCGATGTCGCCGACCGTGCCGCCGATCTCGACCAGCACGAAATCGAACTCGTCATTGCCGGAGACGATGAAATCCTTGATCGCGTTGGTGACGTGCGGGACCACCTGGATGGTGGCGCCGAGATAGTCGCCGCGCCGCTCCTTGGTGAGAATATCCTGGTAGATGCGCCCGGTGGTGATGTTGTCGGCCTTGGTGGCCGGACGCCCGGTGAAGCGCTCGTAATGGCCGAGATCGAGATCGGTCTCGGCACCATCGTCGGTCACGAACACTTCGCCGTGCTGATACGGCGACATCGTGCCGGGATCGAGATTGAGATAGGGATCGAGCTTCCTGAGCCGAACCTTGTAGCCACGCGCCTGCAGCAGCGCGCCTAACGCGGCTGAAGCCAGACCCTTTCCGAGCGAGGAAACCACGCCGCCGGTGATGAAGATGTACCGCGCCATGGGAATTAACCTTTAACGCCTGGGAGGCGATTCGCCAAAGTTAAACGCGTAACCCGGCGATTGCGGCGCCGGGCTGTGGGTGAGCTGGAATTGGAAGCTTTGTCAGCCCCTTAATGGGGGTTCCTGACGCGGGATGCCAGCATCTGTCCCGCATGGCCACCCTGCTTTATTGCGAGCGTGGCGCCTGCGGCGCGGCCGGAGCCTGCTGGTTCTGCTGCTCGTCGGCCTTTTTCAGGGTGTCCAGGATGCCGCCGGAGGTCGGAGGCGCGATCGGGGTCGCCCCGCCGCCTGCCGGCTGCGATTGCGAGGCCGGTTGCGCGCCGATGATGGAACTCGGCTTGCGGTCGTAGCTGGCGAGCCAGGACAAAAGGAGACTGGTGGCGAAAAAGCCCACCGCCAGCACGGCGGTCGTCCGCGTCAGCAGGTTCGCGGTGCCGCGGCTCGACATGAAGCCGGCACCGCCGCCCATACCGAGTCCGCCGCCTTCCGATTTCTGCAGCAGCACGGCGCCGATCAGGACCGCCACGATCATGAGGTGGATGACGATAATGACAGTCTGCATCTAAAAAGCCTTCCGGTCGCAAACCTGCCGGGTTCCGGCCGCGAGACGCGGGCTTGCGGGGTTTTTCGGGTTGCGCGGGTGTTACACGATCGGACCCGGCATTGTCACCCCCGATGCGCGCCCGGCTCGCCCAACGGTTAGCTAGGGACATCCCAGTGTGGTGGTTCGGAAGTTCTCTACACCCTCTCAGCAGCTTATTTAGAGAACTTCCGAACCAAAACCACACTGAAATCAAAAATTTGGTAGTGCCCTTTTGGATCCGAAGGTCGCTCCCGGCCTGCTGCGAGTTCAGGCGAGCTTCGGATCCGGGGCACTACCTGCGATCGCAAGGAAATCGGCCGCTTTCAGGCTCGCCCCGCCGACCAGCGCACCGTTGACGTTGGCGACCGACAGCAGCTCGGCGGCATTGCCGGGCTTCACCGAGCCCCCATAGAGGATGCGAATCCTGTCGCCCTCCCCCTTGAACCTGCCCTTGAGGGAATCCCGGATAAAGCGATGAACTTGCTCGACATCCGCGGTGGTGGGGGTGAGACCCGTGCCGATCGCCCAGACCGGCTCGTAGGCCACCACCAGGTTACCGGCCGTGCTGCCGTCGGGGAGCGATCCCGCAAGCTGGCCGCCGCAGATATCAAGCGTCTTGCCACCATCGCGCTGCCCGCGCGTCTCGCCGATGCAGACGATGGCGGTGAGGCCCGCGCGCCAGGCGGCCTGCGCTTTCCGTCGCACCAGCGCGTCGGTTTCGCCATGATCGGCGCGGCGCTCGGAATGGCCGACGATCACGGCCGTCGCGCCGGCATCGGCCAGCATCTCTGCCGATATGTCGCCGGTGTGCGCCCCTGACGGCTCGGGATCGCAATCCTGGCCGCCCACCGAAAATGCCGCTATGCCCTTGGCCCGTTCGGCGAAAGCCGCAATCAGCGTCGCGGGCGGGCAGACCAGGAGGTCGGCCTTCGCGGCGATTGCGGCCGCGCCCTTCGCCATGGCGTCGAATTCAGCCACGGAAGCTTTCAGCCCATTCATCTTCCAATTGCCCGCAATCAGCGGCCGAATGGCGTTCGTCATGTCGAATTCCAGTTGCCAGGGGGTTGCCAAAGGATCGTGATGCGCTAGCAGAGGCGCGCGAACAGTTCCAGCCAGAGGTTAACCGCTTCAACGCGGCGCCTTCCCTGAGGTTGCCCGGGGCTTTTCGTCACTTTATGATGGCATATCAACTCGGTGACGCCCTTCGCTGACCGCCTCGAGGCGATCACCGGTTTTCCTCCTAAAGACAGATTGGACCCATGCTTCGAGGAATGCGCAAAGCCTCATCAAACTGGCTCGGCAAGACCATTATGGCCACCGTGATGGGCGTATTGATTGTCAGTTTCGGCATCTGGGGCATCGCCGACATCTTCAGGGGATTTGGACAATCGACGGTCGCCAAGGTCGGAAGCACCGAGATTTCGCAGAACCAGTTCCGCCAGCTCTACATGGACCGCCTGCAGCAGATCGGCCGCCAGGTCGGCCGGCCGCTGACCATGGACCAGGCGCGCGCCTTCGGCTTCGACCGCCAGGTGCTGCAGCAGACGCTCGCCGAGGCAGCCCTTGACGAGGATACGCGCCGGCTCGGGCTCGGCCAGTCCGACGAGGAGACCATGCGCCTGATCGTCGCCGACCCGAACTTCCAGGGGCTGGGCGGCAAGTTCGATCCCGCCCGCTTCCAGGCGATGATCCGCAATTTCGGCTACAGCGAGCAGCGCTACATCGCCGACCAGCGCCGCGTCTCGCTCCGCCGCCAGATCGCAGGCTCGATCGCGGCCGGGCTCGAGCCGCCCAAGACGCTGCTCGAAGCGCTGAGCCGCTACCAGAACGAGCAACGCGCGATCGAATACGTCAAGCTCGACGCGGCGCAGGCCGGCACCATCGATCCGCCCTCGCCTGAGGCGCTGGCCGCCTATTTCGAGGATCACAAGGCCCAGTTCCGCGCGCCCGAATACCGCAAGGTCTCCTTCGTGGCCCTCACGCCGGAAGAGCTCGGCAAGTGGACGGACGTCTCTGACGAGGACGCCAAGAAACTGTTCGAGCAGCGCCGCGACCAGCTCGGCTCGCCGGAGCGGCGCGCCGTCGAGCAGATCACGTTCCCGAACGTGGAAGAGGCGCAGGCCGCGCGGGCCCGTATCACGGGCGGCCTGTCGTTCGAGGACCTCGCCAAGGAGCGCGGGCTGTCGGCTTCCGACTACGATCTCGGCATGGTCGCGAAATCCGCGATCCTCGATCCTGACATCGCCAACGCGGCGTTTTCGCTGCCCTCGGGCGAGATCAGCCAGCCCGTGAGCGGCAAGTTCGGCACAGCTCTGGTCAAGATCGGCAAGATCGAGCCCGCCGTCGAGCCGAACTACGAGAGCATCGCCGGCAACCTGAAAAAGGAAATCGCGATCGAGCGCGGCCGCACCCAGGTGGCAACCCTGCGCGACAAGATGGAAGACGAGCGCGGCGGCGGCGCGAGCGTCGTCGAAGCCGCCAAGAAGCTCGGGCTCAATCCCGTCACCCTCGAAGCCGTCGACCGCTCCGGACGCGGGCCGAACGGCCAGCCGGTGAACGGCATTCCCGAGGGGCTAGATGTCGTCTCGCAGGCCTTCAACAGCGACGTCGGCGTCGACAACGACCCGATCTCCTACAAGGGCGGCTACGTCTGGTACGACGTGGTCGGCATCACGCCCTCGCGCGAGCGCAACCTCGACGAGGTCAAGGACCAGGTCGAGGCGAAATGGCGCGATGACCAGATCGCGAGCCGCTTGCGGACGAAAGCGACCGAGATGGCGCAGAAGCTCGAACAGGGCGGCAAGCTCGCCGACGAGGCGTCGGCGATCGGCGTGAAGGTCGAGACTGCAACCGGCCTGAAGCGCGATTCCTCGCCCGCGGGCGTGCCCGCAGCCGCAGTCACCGCCGCGTTTCGGACGGCGAAGGACGCCGCCGGACAGACGCCCGCAGCCGGTGGCGGTCAATGGATCGTGTTCCGCGTCACCGACGTCACCGTGCCGCCTGCCGATCTTGCTTCCGACGAGATGAAGAAGCTCAAGGATGCGCTGACGCGATCGATGACGGACGAGCAGGTCGCGGAATACGTCACCCGGCTCGAAAAGAACATCGGCACCAGCATCAACGAGGCCGCCTTCGCGCAGGTCACGGGCGCCAGCAGCAACTGAAGGCACGCGATGGACGACCTCAAATCGATTATTGCCAAAGTCGCAACCGGCGCCACGCTGTCGCGTGAAGAAGCGGCGGTGACCTTCGACGCCATGATGTCCGGCGAGGCCACGCCCTCGCAGATGGGCGGGCTTTTGATGGCGCTGCGGGTGCGCGGCGAAACCGTTGAGGAGATCACCGGCGCGGTCTCCGCGATGCGCGCCAAGATGCTGCGCGTCTCCGCGCCGCCTGATGCCGTCGACGTCGTCGGCACCGGCGGCGACGGCTCGGGCTCGGTGAACGTGTCGACCTGCGCCTCGTTCATCGTCGCGGGCGCCGGTGTTCCCGTCGCCAAGCACGGCAACCGGGCACTGTCCTCGCGCTCGGGCGCGGCCGACGTGCTGGCCTCGCTCGGAGTGAAGATCGACCTTGCCCCTGATCAGGTCGGCCGCTGCGTGAAGGAAGCCGGCATCGGCTTCATGTTCGCGCCGGCGCATCATCCGGCGATGAAGAACGTCAATCCGACCCGCCTGGAGCTTGCCACGCGCACCATCTTCAACCTGCTCGGGCCGCTGTCCAATCCCGCCGGCGTCAAGCGGCAGATGGTCGGCGTGTTCTCGCGGCAATGGGTGCAGCCGTTGGCCCAGGTTCTGAAGAACCTCGGCGCCGAATCGGTCTGGGTGGTGCACGGGTCCGACGGGCTGGACGAAATCACGCTCACTGGGCCCACCTTTGTCGCAGTGCTGGAGAACGGCAACATCAGGAGCTTCGAGGTCACCCCCGAGGAGGCGGGTCTCACCCGCTGCGGTAGCGAGGCTTTGAAGGGCGGCGATGCCGACGCCAATGCGGTCGCGCTGCAGGGCGTGCTGGACGGCAAGCCCGGCCCTTTTCGCGATGTCGCATTGCTGAACGCCGCGGCGGCGCTGGTCGTCGCCAACCGCGCCAGCGACTTGAAGGAAGGCGTGGCGATCGGCGCCAAATCGCTCGACACGGGTGCTGCGGCGGCGCGCCTGAAGAAGCTGATCGCCATCTCCAATAGCTGACCGGCCAAAGGCACCGCGCGATGTCCGACATTCTGGCAAAGATCGAGGCCTACAAGCGGGAGGAGATCGCCGCCGCCAAGCGCGCGCATCCGCTTTCGCAGGTCGAGGCGCTGGCGCGGGCGGAGCCCCCGCCGCGCGGCTTCCTCAGGGCGATCAGGGAAAAGCTCGCGGCCGGCGACTATGCGCTGATCGCCGAGGTGAAGAAGGCCTCACCGTCCAAGGGGCTTATTCGCGCCGATTTCGATCCGCCCGTGCTCGCCAGGGCCTACGAGGCCGGCGGCGCCGCCTGCCTCTCCGTCCTGACTGACGCGCCCTCCTTCCAGGGCCATCTCGATTTCATGGTAGCCGCGCGCGCCGCCACGAACCTCCCGGTGCTGCGCAAGGACTTCATGTTCGACACCTACCAGGTGGCGGAAGCCCGCGCCCATGGCGCCGACTGCATCCTGATCATCATGGCCGCGCTCGGCGATGGCGCGGCGAGGGACATCGAGGCCGCCGCCTTCGCGCATGGCATGGACGTGCTGGTCGAGATCCACGACCGCGCCGAGCTCGACCGCGCGCTGAGGCTTCGTTCCCCCCTGATCGGCATCAACAACCGCAACCTGCGCACCTTCGAGACGACGCTCGAGACCAGCGAGGCGCTGGCGTCGCTGATCCCGCCCGACCGCGCGATCGTCGGCGAGAGCGGCATCTTTGCGCCGGCGGATCTGGCCCGGCTTTCGCGGGTCGGCATCTCGACCTTCCTGGTCGGCGAGAGCCTGATGCGGCAGGCGGACGTCACCGCGGCAACGCGCGCGCTGCTCGCGCGCGAGACGCCGCGGGCGACCGGCACGCGATAACATGGCGCGCAAGGCTCCAGGCGACCGCCCCGCCCTCACCCACATCGATTCCCGCGGCGAAGCGCGCATGGTCGACGTCTCGGAAAAGCCCGCGACCGAGCGCGTCGCGGTCGCCGAGGGGCGCGTCGTCATGGCCAGGGAAACGCTGGAACTGATCGTCTCAGGCAATGCCAAGAAGGGCGACGTGCTCGGCACCGCGCGCATCGCCGGCATCATGGCCGCCAAGCGTACCGCCGAGCTGATCCCGCTCTGCCATCCGCTGGCGCTGTCCAAGGTCGTGCTCGACATCACGCCCGACGAGGCGCTGCCCGGCTGCGTCGTGCGCGCAACCGTCAAGGTGACCGGCCCGACCGGGGTCGAGATGGAGGCGCTGACCGCGGTGTCGGTCGCCTGCCTCACGATCTACGACATGGTGAAAGCCGCAGAGCGCGGGATTCGCATCGAAGGCATTCACCTCGTTGAGAAAAAGGGCGGCAAGTCCGGGCACTATCGCGCCTGACGAAGCGAAATGGCGGCCCACCTCACGGCCGAGTGATCGGCCGTCGCAGGAAGAGCGCGGCCGCTCTGGTGTTGTTGTTCGCGTGAGCGCCGCCACGCACCCCACCCGGAGGAAAGCGATGCCGATCGTCAAAACCGCTACGGCCGCCCTCGTGATCTCGATTGCGGCAGTCACCGCTGCGCCGGCGCAGCCGGTGATCCAGGAGCCCGGCTATTGCGCGTTCTTCTATCCGAACGCCAATTGCAACAACAAGGGGCCAGGCAACCCCTATACCGATCCGAACTTCCATCGCAATCAGGCCCAGGGCTGGCAAGGCTGGGCCGATGGCACGACGGTCGGGGTGGCGCCGCAGCGCCGGCCGCGCACGCGTGCCACCGCGGCGCGTCCCCAATAGGCTCCGGCAATCCTGCCGGCCAACCACAGCGACCGAACAGCGGCTGAGTTTCAGGCGCCCTCGCGCTGCCGCTCGCGCCAGGCGCGGGTCTTCATCCGGTTGCCGCATAGCGTCGACATGCACCAGCGCCGCGTCGCCGGCTTGGAGCGGTCGAAGAACACCCGCCGGCATTCCTCCGAAGCGCACATCTTCAGCCGGTCCAGGCTGCCGTTGAGCGATCCGTCATAGAGCTCGCGGACAACGGCCGACAATCCGTTGAGCGGATCGTTGCACGCAGCCACCAGCGTCCCGCCGCCGGTGCCGACCTCCACGGTCAGGAGGAACGGCTGCAGCGCCGCATTCAGCGTTCGCGTGACCTCGCGATTGCGGCGGCGCTGGGCGGGATCGCACTGCAGATAGGCCCGCACCGCGCCGCGCAGGGTCAGCGCCGTCTCCAGCAGCGCCGGCGTGATCTTCGCGTCCGCCGCGGCGAGGCCGTGCTCCGAAAGCCAGGCGCCGAGCTGCTGCGGCGTCGCGAGCTCGTCGGAGCGCGGATGGCGCACGCCGTGATGGACGAAATGCCTGTCGTCGAGCGTGTTGGCGAAATCAAACAGATCGGCCAGCCCGTCAGGAACCTTGAACCTGCGCGAAAGCTTCGACATTTTTCGTTCCGTTCGACACCATCAAAATACTTTTACTGGTTTTGTCAAGAGACACCGGTAAAAGCATTTTACATGTGTCGACAGCAGCAGGAGATCCGCCATGACCGATCAGGCAGTTCGGCCACGCGTGTTCTACGGCTGGTTCGTTGTCGCGGCCGCCTTCGCGGTGACTTTCGTCGGCTTCGGCTGCGCGTACACCTTCTCCACATTCGTCGAGGCGCTGCAGCGTGAATTCGGCGCCTCGCGCGGCTCGGTGTCGCTGGTGTTCTCGCTCGCCGGCTTTCTCTATTTCGGCCTCGGCGTCGTCAGCGGTCCGCTCGCCGATCGCTTCGGTTCGCGCCCGCTTGCCGTCATCGGCATGCTGCTCACCGGGCTCGGCTTCGTGGCCGCAAGCGCCGCCCGCAGCCTCGTCGAGGTCTATTCGGCCTACGGCCTCGGGGTCGGGCTCGGCGTCGGGCTTGCCTATGTGCCGGCGGTAGGCGCGGTGCAGCGCTGGTTCGTCCGCAGCCGCGGCTTTGCATCGGGGCTTGCGGTCAGCGGCATCGGCGTCGGCACGCTCGTGATGCCGCCCCTGGCCGCGCTGCTGATCGGCGAACTCGGCTGGCGCGGCGCCTATTTCGCGCTCGGCGCCATCGCCGCCGCAATCGGCGGCGGCCTTGCGCTGCTGATCGAGAACGATCCGCGCGGCTGCGGGCTGGCGCCGGACGGCGATCCGCCGGCAAGCGTCGCGCTGAGCCCGTGCGCGGAAGGCGCGACGATCGGCACCGCGATCCGCTCAGCGCAGTTCATCAGCCTCTACGCGGCCTGCCTGATCTGCGCCTTCGGGGTCTTCGTGCCCTTCGTCCACCTCGTTCCTTTCGCGCGGGATCTCGGCATTGCGCCGCCGGTCGCCGTCCTGCTGCTCGGGGTGATCGGCGTCGGCAGCACGATGGGCCGTTTCTTCCTCGGCGGCCTCGCCGACCGCATGGGGCGCGAGAAGTCACTGCTGATGATGTTCGCCGGAATGGCGCTCGCGCTCTCGATCTGGGCGGTCTCGGGGAACCTGTCGCTGCTGGTCGCCTTCGCCTTCATCTTCGGCGTCTTCTATGGCGGCTGGGTCGCGGTGTTGCCGGCCGTGGTCATGGACTATTTCGGCGGCCGCAACGTCTCCGGCCTGATCGGCATCCTCTACACCAGCGTGGCCTTCGGCACGCTGATCGGTCCTGCCGCCGCCGGCTTCGCGTTCGACCTCAACCACAGCTACACGTTGCCGATCCTCGCCAGCGCCGCGGCGAACATCGTCGCCGCCCTGATCGTGATCGTGACGTCGCGGATCAGCGTTAAGCCACCATTAACCTAGATTCCTAACCTCCACTCCATCTCGCGCCCTTAAGTAGAAATACCGGCCGGGTGCATGGGACTGACCTCGGCACTGGTGGTCCGATTGCAGCATCGCATCCCGTCGCGGCGGGCACTTTTGCGAATGCTGGAATCAAGGGACCGCCGACAACTATTGTCCCTAGTGGAGCTTCGGATTTGACGTTCGCTTCGGGGAGGCTCGGTCGGAAGGGCCGCGAACGTCACATCCGCTCCACTGGCCAGGGGCGGTGAATCAGCAGCCATGACGATCGGCAGAACGTTCATCGACGCCAAGACGTCCGTCCGCGACAACCCCATCCGCTGGCTGTTGCTGGGCGGCGCCGTGCTGATCGCGGCGATCGCGATCGGCGCCGCACTCACGGCTGCCAACTTCCGCGAGCGCGCGCTGCGCAACAGCGAGCGCGAGCTTGAAAACACCGTGCTGCTGCTGGCGCGCCATTTCGACCAGCAGCTCGAGGACTTCCAGGTCATCCAGAAGGACATCATCGCGCTGATGCGCGCGAGCGGCATCGCGACCGCGGACGAATATCGGCAGCGGATGTCGGGCCGCGACATCCATCTCATGCTGAAATCGAAATTGAGCGCGGTGTCCTATGTCGGCGACATCAACATCTTCGACGCCGACGGCGTCCTGATCAACACCTCGAAAGCCTGGCCGGCTCCGCTGGTCCAGATCGGCGACCGTCCCTACTTCCAGGCCTTCAGGACCGATCCGCGCACGCCGGAAATGGTGATCGAGCCGGTCCACAGCCGGGTCAGCGGCATCTGGACCACGGTGATTGCGCGCAAGATGACGGGGTCGCATGGCGAACTGCTCGGCGTCGTCGGACGCGGCATCGAGCCCGCCAATTTCGAAAGATTCTTCGCCTCGCTCGCGCTCGGTTCGGGCGCGACGATCAGCATGCATCATCGCGACGGCACCCTGCTGGCGCGCTACCCCCATGTCGAAGGCCTGATCGGGCACAATTTCAACAGCGGTTCCGCGGGCCAGCAGAGGGTGTTCGGCGAGCCGAGCTTTACCGGCCGCCTCACCAGCCCGATCGACGGCCAGGACCGGCTGATCGCGTCGCGGGCGCTGACCAACTTCCCGATCGTGATCGTGGCGACGACGACCACCGCCGCCGCGCTTGTCGACTGGCGGGCGCAGACGAGGATGCTGACCGTGGTGGCCGGCGGCTCGGTGCTCGCGATCGCCGCGCTCATCCTGCTGGTGGTTCGCAAATTGTCGCAACAGCACCGCCTGTCGGAGCAGCGGTTGCGACTGGAGAAGCAGCGGCTGGACCGGGCCATCAACAACATGACCCAGGGCCTGTTGATGTTCGACGCCTCGGCCCGGCTGATCGTCTGCAACAAGCGCTATCTCGACATGTACGGGCTCTCGGCCGAGGTGGTGCGGCCGGGCTGCACCTTCCGCGAGGTGATCGAGCATCGCAAGGCGACCGGCTCCTTTGTCGGCGACGAGAACGAATACATCACCACCGTGCTGCGCGGCATCGGCCACGAGAAGAGCTACGTCATCGACACGCCGGACGGCCGCTCCATCCACATCATCAACGAGCCGCTCGCCGATGGCGGCTGGCTCGCAACCCATGAAGACGTCACCGAGCGCAGGCGCGCCGAGCAGCGCATCATGCATCTGGCGCACTACGACGCGCTGACCGACCTGCCGAACCGGACGCTGTTCCACGAACGGCTGAAGCAGGAGCTTGCGCAAATTCCTGCGGGCCGCCAGACCGCGGTCTGCTACATCGACATCGACGAGTTCAAGGGCGTCAACGACTCGCTCGGCCATCTGGTCGGCGACGAGCTTCTGAAGTCGCTCGCGGTCAACCTCGCCCGCTGCGTCGGCCAGGCCGGATTCGTCGCGCGGCTCGGCGGCGACGAGTTCGCCATCGTCCAGACCGGGGTCCGGAACGTCGACGACATCACCGACCTCCTCAACGAGGTGTTCAACGCGGTCCGCCAGCCTTACGACTGCCTCGGCCACCAGCTCACCGCCGATGCCAGCATCGGCATCGCGCTCGCGCCCGAGCACGGCACCGAGCTCGACCAGATCCTGAAGAACGCCGACCTTGCGATGTATGCCGCCAAATCGGCTGGACGGCGCACCTACCGTTTCTTCGAGCCGGACATGGATGCCCAGGTCAAGGCGCGCCACCGGCTGGAGAGCGATCTGCGCCAGGCCATCGCCGGCGGCGGGCTCGAAGTGTACTACCAGCCCTGCCTCGGCCTGCAGAGCAACGACATCACCGGCTGCGAGGCGCTGGTGCGCTGGCGCCACCCCGAGCGCGGCATGATCTCACCCGCGGAGTTCATTCCGATCGCGGAGGACACCGGCCTCATCAACCAGCTCGGCGAGTGGGTGCTGGCGACCGCCTGCAAGGAGGCCGCAAGCTGGCCTGACGACATTCGCCTTGCGGTCAACGTCTCGCCGATCCAGTTCAAGAGCGGGACGCTGGCGCTGAAGATCATGGCGGCGCTCGCGGCATCCGGCCTACCGGCGAGCCGGCTGGAGCTGGAAATCACCGAGGCTGTCCTGATCCGCGACGACGAGACGGCGCTTGCGATCCTGCACCAGCTCCGCGGCATCGGCGTGCGCATCGCGCTCGACGATTTCGGCACCGGCTATTCCTCGCTGAGCTACCTGCAGCGCTTCCCGTTCGACAAGATCAAGATCGACCGCTACTTCGTCGACGATATCGCCGAGCCGGGCGGTTCCTCCAGCATCGTGCAGGCGGTGGTCAATATCGCAGCTGCGCGCAGCATGACGACGACGGCCGAAGGCGTCGAGACCGCCGAGCAGCAGCGGCTCCTGCGCATGCTCGGCTGCTCGGAAATGCAGGGTTATCTGTTCAGTCGACCGCTGCCCGCGGCCGAGCTGCAGCCCCTGTTCCGCGCGCATCGCGAGCGCCTGACGGCGCCGGCGGCAGGTCAGGTGCAGCGGCGGCGTCCGCTGTCGGGCGCCGCCTGAATCTTTCCCGAGATGCTAGTGGTCCGATTCTAACATTCGCATCCCATCGCGGCAGGCGGGTAGCGAACGTCAAATCCGCTCCACTAGTTCGGCACCACTGCCTTGGCCGGCGGTGGAACATTGGCGTTGACGGTGACGCCGCGCAGCAGATTGTAGGCCGCGCCCAGCGCCTTGTCGTCCTTGTCCTCCGGCGGCACGTAGGACTGCGAGCCGGTCTGCTCGGCGCCCTCGCCCGAGAGATGGCCGCGCATTGACGCCTCGCCCTTAGTGTCGGCGCGGCCCTTCAGCTCGTCAGGCACATCCTGCAGCACCTCGATGTCGGGCGTGATGCCCTGGGCCTGGATCGAATGGCCCGACGGGGTGAAATAGCGCGCCGTGGTGAGCGCCAGCGCGCCGTTGCCGGCGCCGAGCGGGATGATGGTCTGCACGGATCCCTTGCCGAAGGAGCGGGTTCCGATCAGGGTTGCGCGCTTGTGATCATGCAGCGCGCCGGCAACGATTTCGGACGCCGACGCCGAGCCGCCGTTGATCAGCACCACCAGCGGCTTGCCCTTGATGAGGTCGCCGCCATGCGCGGTGAAGCGCTGGGTTTCCTCCGGATTGCGGCCGCGCGTGGAGACGATCTCGCCGCGCGCCATGAAGGTGCTCGCCACCGACACCGCCTGGTCGAGCAGGCCGCCGGGATTGTTGCGCAGATCGACGACGTAACCCGCGAGCTTCTCGGGTGGGATCTCCTTGGCGATGGCGGAGACCGCCTTGCGCAAGCTCTCCGTGGTCTGCTCGTTGAACGAGGTGATCCTGATATAGCCGATGTCCCCGCCCTCGGTGTGATAGCGGACCGGGCGGACGCGGATGATCTCGCGGGTGATCGTCAGCTCGAGCGGGGCGTCCTTGCCCTTGCGCATGATCAGGAGCTTGGTCTTGGTGTTGACCGCGCCCTTCATCTTGTTCACCGCCTGCTCCAGCGAGAGGCCCTGCACGGCCTCGCCGTCGATCTGGGCGATCAGGTCGCCGGACATGATGCCGGCCTTTGCTGCGGGCGTATCGTCGATCGGCGAGACGACCTTGACGAGGCCGTCTTCCATGGTGACCTCGATGCCGAGCCCGCCGAACTCGCCCGACGTCGTCTCCTGCATCTCGCGCCAGGCCTTGTCGTTCATGTAGCGCGAGTGCGGATCGAGCGAGGTCACCATCCCGTCGATGGCGCCTTCGATCAGCTTGGTGTCGTCGGGCTTCTCGACATAGTCGGCACGGACGCGCTCGAACACTTCGCCGAACAGGTTAAGCTGTGAATAGGTATCCACAGCATTGGCGGCCGCTCGCGCTGCCGCCACCAGATGGCTGCCTTCGGGCAGGGTGACGAGGAGCGTCAGGCACGTTCCCGTGAGCGCACCACAGAGAAACAGGAGATTCTTCCGCATCGCGGGCCTTTTTGCGTTCGATCGACCCATTATGGGCCGGGCAAATCAAACCGGGAAATCACAATAGCTTTCAGGTTTCTTCAAGGCCGGTCCAAGACGCGGGCCGGTCGCCGTGCACGCTGTACCTTGGTTTTCCTGCCCAATTTCGAGGCAAGTCAGTCCCGCCGGCTCGCTTTCCACCCCTACGCTCATTGCGCGCCGGACCGGCCGCGCCGCGAATCAAATCCCCGACGAGACGGCTCACGCCGTCGCGCGGGCATGCTGACGACATAGGTATGGCGCGGGCCGGCCGCAAAGCCGGAATTTCACGGTGCCGGCCGGCGCCCTCGCGCGCCCCGCCGGGAAAATCCATCCGTCTAAAGCCATGCATTTTTTGGGATAGCGCCCGCCCTTCGGAAGCGATAGGCGAAGAGACAAGCCTAAATGCCCGGGAGGAAGAGATGAACGAAGCAATCAGGCCAGCGCGCAATGTCGAGCTTGGTGCGAGCGAGGAGCCGTTCCAGAACCTGCACGAGTTCATCCGCAAGGCGCGCGCCAACCTCAACCAGAACGCCTGGGACTACATCATCGGGGCGGCCGAGACCGAGACCACGATGCGCCGCAACCGCATGGCGCTCGACGAGATCGCCTTCCGCCCGCGCGTGCTGCGGGACGTCTCGCGCATCGATGCATCGGTCGAGCGCTTCGGGCGCACGATGCGCCTTCCGGTCATGCTGGCCCCGGTCGGCGCGCTCGAAGTCTTCGAGCCGGGTGCAGCGGCGAGCGTGGCAAGCGCCGCCGGCCGGTTCGGCGCGGCACACATGCTGAGCTCGGTCTCCGACCCCGGCCTCGAGAAGGTCGCGGAAGCCGCGCCGAACGCGCTGCGTCTCTATCAGCTCTATGTGCGCGGCGACGACGCCTTCGTCGAGGACGTGGTCAGCCGGGCGATCGCCAACGACTATGCCGCCTTCTGCCTCACGGTCGACACCGCCCATTACAGCCGGCGCGAGCGCGACATCGCCAAGCGCTACGTGCGCGAGAGCCGGCTGCGCGCCACCGGCGGCGACTACCAGAAGGCGCTCGACTGGCGCACGGTGAAGCTGATCAAGGACAAGTTCAAAATTCCGCTCGTCATCAAGGGCATCGCCACCGCCGAGGATGCCCAGATCGCGCTCGACCACGGCGTCGAGTGGATCTACGTCTCCAATCACGGCGGCCGCCAGCTCGATCACGGGCGCGGCGCCATGCACGTGCTGCCCGAGATCGTCGATGCCGTGAAGGGCCGCGCCAAGATCATGGTCGATGGCGGCTTCTGCCGCGGCAGCGACGTCGTCAAGGCGATCGCGGCCGGCGCCGACCTCGTCGGCATCGGTCGCCTGCAATGCTGGGCGCTGGCCGCAGCCGGCGAGGCCGGCGTGCTGCGCATGCTGGAATTGCTGGAGGACGAGGTGGTCCGCACCCTCGGCCTGCTCGGCGCCACGTCCTTCGCCAAGCTCGACAAGAGCTGCCTGCATCCGGCGACCGCGACCAATCCGCCCGGCGTGTTCAGCGCCTTTCCGCTGCTCGACATCGAGCCCTATCGTTACTGATGAGCCGCTTGGTAGGTGTTTCGAGCGCGATGACCTCACCCCGGCTCTCCCCCGGCGCCGCGGACGCCCTGTTGTTCGACCTCGGCCGCGTGGTGCTCGACATCGACTTCTCCCAGGCGATCGCATGCTGGGCGACCCACGCCCGATGCGCGCCGGCAGAGCTGGTCGCGCGTTTCGTGCGCGACGAGAGCTACCGGCAGCACGAGGTGGGCACCATCAGCGATGCCGCCTATTTCGACAGCCTGCGCGCGATGCTGGGGATCACCATTTCCGACGCCCAGTTCCTCGAAGGCTGGAACGCGATCTTCGCCGGCGAGATGCCCGGCATCGCCCCCCTGCTGGCGCGCGCCGCGCGGCGCATGCCGCTCTATGCCTTCTCGAACACCAACCGGCCGCACGTCGAGCACTTCTCGAAAGCCTATGGCCCCCTGCTCGGCCATTTCCGCGAAATCTACCTGTCCTCGACGATCGGCCTGCGCAAGCCGGATACCGCCGCCTATGATCATGTCGTGAAAGCGATCGGGGTGCCCGCCTCGCGCATTGTGTTCTTCGACGATCTCGCCGAAAACATCGAGGGTGCGCGGGCCTGCGGCCTGCAGGCGGTCGAGGTGCGATCGTCGCGCGACGTCGCCGACGCGCTCGAGGCACTCGGGATCTAGGAATTTTAGGAGTTTTCGCTGTGGCCCTCATGCCGGTTGCCGACGCTTTGGCCGCGATCCTCGCAGACAGCGAACCGCTGGAACAGGAAATGGTGGCGCTGGATGCCGCCTACCATCGCGTGCTGGCGCGCGATGTCGCTGCGCTGCGCAACCAGCCGCCGCAGGCGATGTCGGCGATGGACGGCTACGCGGTGCGCGCGGCGGATGCGGCGCAGGCAGGCGCGCGGCTGACCGTGATCGGCGAGGTCGCAGCCGGCCGCCCGTTCGAACGACGGGTCGGGCAAGGCGAGGCCGTGCGCATCTTCACCGGCGGCGTCATCCCCGACGGCGCCGATGCCGTGGTGATCCAGGAGGACACCGAGGCCGACGGCAACACCATCCGCATCACCGAGGCGGCCAGCGTCGGCCGCCATATCCGCGGCCCCGGCATCGATTTCAGGCAGGGCGAGGTGCTGCTGCAAGGAGGCACCCGGCTTGGCGACCGTCATCTGTCGCTCGCGGCCGCCATGAATCACCCCAACCTTCCGGTGCGGCGCCGGCCCAAGGTCGCGATCCTGGCGACCGGCGACGAGCTGGTGATGCCCGGCTCAACGCCCGGCCCGGGCCAGATCGTCTATTCCAACGGCTATTCGCTGCGCGCGCTGGCGCGCGCCGAGGGCGCCGACACGATCGATCTCGGGGTCGCCGCCGACACGCTGGAAGCGACCACGTCGGGCATCCGCCGCGCCCGGGATTCCGGCGCCGACATCCTGATCACGACCGGCGGCGCCTCGGTCGGCGACCATGACCTGGTGCACCGGTCGCTTCGGGCAGAAGGCGTGACCATGGCGTTCTGGCGCATTGCGATGCGCCCGGGCAAGCCGATGATGCACGGCCGGCTCGGCGCGCTCCGGGTGATCGGCCTGCCCGGCAATCCGGTTTCCTCCTATGTCTGCGCCTTCCTGTTTCTGGTGCCGTTGATTCGCGCGCTTTCGGGTCGCTCGGTGATTCACCATGCACGTGAAACCGCCCTGCTCGGCCGCGACGTCGGCGCCAACGATCAGCGCGAGGATTACTTGCGCGCGCGGCTCGACGAGCGCGACGACGGCACGCTGATCGCCACGCCGGTCAATCACCAGGACAGCTCGCTGGTTGCGAATCTCGCTGCGGCACAGGCACTTCTGATCCGTCCGCCATTTGCGCCGGCGGCGAAAGCGGGCGCGTCTTGCGACGTGCTGCGACTGCCTGACTGAGGCGATCGGGCAGCGGTTCCGCGCCCTCGGAGCGCGTTCACCGGAAATTAAGTGGTTGCGGAACACATATCGAACATATAGTGTCCGTTCATGATTTGTTTCGAGTGCTGGTATCTACTTTGATGCCGAGAATGGGAGCCGCGCTCCCGTGGTCGCATCAATCGGCACCATCAACCGGGGGACTTGCTCGAGATGCTCACGCGCAAACAGTACGAACTTCTGCGTTTCATCAATGAACGGCTGAAAGAGGCCGGCGTCCCGCCCTCGTTCGACGAGATGAAGGACGCACTCGACCTGCGCTCGAAATCCGGCATCCACCGCCTCATCACCGCACTGGAAGAACGCGGCTTCATCCGTCGCCTGCCCAACCGCGCCCGCGCCATCGAGGTGATCAAGCTGCCCGAGCTTTCCGCAAGCGGCGGCGGCAGCCGCCGCGGCTTCACCCCGAGCGTCATCGAAGGCAATCTCGGCAAGGGCCGCAGCGCCAGCTCCACCGCCGATGACGGTGAGCGTCCGGTCGCGGTGCCCGTCATGGGCCGCATCGCCGCCGGCACACCGATCGAGGCACTGCAGACCCGCAGCCACACCATCAGCGTGCCGCCCGACATGCTCGGCTCCGGTGAGCACTACGCGCTCGAGGTGCGCGGCGACTCCATGGTCGATGCCGGTATCCTCGACGGCGACATGGCTTTGATCCAGCGCAACGAGAGTGCCGACACCGGCGACATCGTCGTCGCGCTGATCGATGACGAGGAAGCGACGCTGAAACGTTTTCGCCGCCGAGGTGCTTCCATTGCGCTGGAGCCGGCCAACACGGCCTACGAGGTCCGGATACTCCCGCCGAACCGCGTCAAGATCCAGGGCAAGCTGATCGGGCTGTATCGGAAGTACTGAGTGGCACCGCGTACAGGACGGTCGCGGCGGTTGAACGCCGCCTCGGCCGCGTGTGGTGTTGTCGCGCGTTGCAAGGCTCGCATGCCAAACGGAGCAACGAGCCAGCGACAACAGCGCAAGCGCGCTCATGCTTATAAGGCGAAGCGCGTGACAGGAAACGTGACAAGAAAATGGGCAGCCGGGAAAACGCGCGCGCTGTCCTCATTGCTCGGACAGAAGCCCCCTGCCTATGCGCGAGAGGCCATTTTTGTTCCAAAGAAACTGCGCTTCACGCCAAACTAATTTGTGATGGCCGCGCAGGCCGCGAGTCGCAGAATTGCCTACAAGGAAGCCAAGGGTTGGCGTTATCGTCCACTTTGATAGGGCCCGCGCCTCCCGCAGCAAGATCGACAAACAACAATCGGTCTCCTCGCGGCACAGGCGAAAGGCATTGTGCGGCGAGCATGCTCAGGGACACGCACACAGGCACGGGTCGCTATCTCGAACGAGGAGCAACCCGATGTGTGACTACAGTCTGCATGCCGTGGCGTCCCGTCCCGCCGAGGTCGGCGAAGAACTGATCACAACGTCCTTCCGCGGGACTTCGACACGCGGCTTCGCAAGCGAGCGCGAACCAGGCGTCGCGGTTTGCCTGCTTCCCGGTACCGAGCTGGCCTTCGCCGCCGATGTCAGATACGACAGCCGGTGGATCTGGACCAAGACGATCAACTCGCGCGTCGGCAAGTTCGGCAAGATCGATCCGCTCGTGCCCGAACGGCACCATGACGCGATCGAATTTCCGGATGGCAGCTTCGTGCTGGTGACGCAACTGTGCGAAGGCCAGCGTGCGCGGGTGCTGCAACTCCCGGTGACGCAGCGAACCCCGGAGAAGGCAGCTCCTGCCGTGGAGACGCCGGCACCGCGACGGCAGCCCGTGGGTTGAGCGCGCCGCGCTAGTCGTCCGCCTGCAAATCGGTCTCCGCCGGTGTCGCATCGCGCGGAGCGGTTTGCGGTGACCTGAGAACAGGTGAGACGTCCACCTCGCCCTCGCCAGCGATTGCCAGGGACCATGGGCGGTCGAAGCCCTGCGGCTTGACCGCGCCGATGGAAAATCCCTGGCGCGTACGGCGAACCGACAGCGTGCCCTGCCTTTGCAGGCGCGCGCGGTCGATGGTTGCGGCCTCGCATTGCGCCGGCGCCTGCCGTGCCGTCACGACCAGCGCTGCACGCGCACAGTCGTCTCCAAGCGCCGCGGCATGATCGGCAAGCGTGACGAGCCCGCCATCGGCCATCGCGGCCACGCAGCCGGCCTCGTCGCAGGACACCCCCTCGCCAAGGCTGGCATCGACCGGCGGCCGCGGGTCGGCGTCCGCGGCCAGCCATTCCTTCACCAGAAACGCGTCCTTCGCCGTCCTCATCAGGTGCAGCCGCCCGTCCCGACCACGCACGGCGACGTTGCGGCCGTCGCCGGAAACCAGGACGTCGGGCAGCGGCGTCGCGACCGCCCAGACGATAGCTGCGGCCAGCGCAACCGCGCCCGACCAGCGCAGCGGCGAGCGCAACAGGCCCATCAGGATGAGGCCAAGGCTCGCCACGATGACCGGAGCGATGCCGAACGCCGCCATGCGGCCGATCGCGCCGGGCAGCGCCGCGACCCATTGCGTGACCACGATCATCCAGTCGATCCCGATCCCCATCAGCCACCAGAACAGGCCGTCGAAGCCGAACGGCATCGCCGCGAGCCCGAGCAGGCCCGCCGGCATCACGAGCGCCGAGACGACCGGCATCGCCAGAAGGTTGGCGAGGAGGCCGTAAGGGGTGACGCGGTGGAAGTGGAAAGCGGCGTAAGGCGTGGTCGCCAGTCCCGCCACCAGCGAGGCCAGCACCAGCATGACGAGCTCGCGCCCGCCCCACAGCGCAACGCGCGCGGTCGCAGAGCTCTCCGGCGTCGCGAGCAGGCGCGGCATCCCGATCTGCACCAGCGCAACCAGGCCAAGCGTTGCCGCAAACGACATCTGGAAACTCGGATGTACCAGCGCTTCCGGCGCGATCGCGAGCACGATCAGCGCTGCGACCGCCAGCGTGCGGAAGGTGATGGCGCGACGGTCGACCATGACGGCGATCAGCACTACGGCCGTCATGAAGAACGACCGCTGGGTCGCAACCTCCGCGCCCGAGAGCAACAGATAGAAGGCGGCCGCAACGAGCGCTGCCGCCGCTGACCACTTCTTGATCGGCGCACCGACCGCCAGTCCCGGAACCAGCGCAAGCAGCGCGCGCACGGCGAAGAACACGACGCCGGCCACGACCGCCATGTGGTAGCCCGAGATCGACAGCACATGGCCGAGCCCCGAGATGAACATCGCGTCGTTGACGGGCTCGCTGATGGCATCGCGCCGCCCGGTGAGAAGCGCGGTCGCGATCGCACGCTTGTCGCCGTCGAGCACGGTGCGGATGCGCGCATCGATCGCGTCGCGCAGGCCCTGCATGAACGCCGCGTAGCGCAGCGCCAGGCCGCCGGAGACCGGTGGCTCAACGATCTTGATCGCGCCGGTCACGAAGCCGGTCGCGCCGATGTCCTGGAAATAGAGGTCGCGGGCGAAATCGTAGCTGCCCGGCCGCAGCGGCGCGAGCGGCGGCTGCAGCCGCGCCTTCAGCTCGACGAAGCTGCCGACGTCGGGCGCGGTGCCTTTGCGCACCGAAAGCCGCACGCGCTCCAGCTTCGCCGACAGGCGCGGCCCATCCATGTCCCTCACCCGCAGCACGAAGCGATCGGTGCGCTCGCGGATGTCGCGCGTCTCGACAAAGCCCGAGAGCGACACCCCAAAAGCCGGCCGCGCCAGCACGGCGTGCGCGACCCGCGCGGTCTTGGCGGTTGCGACCGCAAAGCCGCAGGCCGCGGCCGCGATCAGAAGTGCGGCGGGAAACAGCCGGCTCCGCCGCAACAGGAACGCCGCCAGCACGAGCACTGCGGCAGCGACAATGGCGGCCGCGAGCACGGGCTCATGATCGGCGGCGAAATAAAGCGCGATGCCGGTGCCGAAGGCGACCGGGACCCATGGCAGCAGGCGGCCGGCACCGGCCTCGGCGCGCACCCATTGCCGCAGCGTCTCGACCAGCGCGGGCCAGAGGCCAAGGCCGGCCGGCGCGAAACCGCCGGCCAGCGTCGCGCCACGCGGCGGCCACGTGCCGGCGATGCCGCCCGCAAATCCCGGCGCGCGATGCGGCCTCTCCCGCTCCGCCATACGGATACACCCTGCATGACCCTCGGCGACTTGAGGCTACCGCAAGGTGTCATGAGCCGAACAGCAGAACAGATGCAGAATGTGGGGCAAGCGTGCACAGGCCTGATCCCGCGTCGGCGCTCCGCCTGCCAGACGAAGGAAAGCCATTGCCCCAATCGCGCGCCAGAGCAGCAAGCGCACGCCGGCAACCAAGGTCTGAGCCTAGTGGTCCGATTCTAACATTCGCATCCCATTTGGGAGGCACGTTTGCGAATGTTAGAATGAAAGGACCACTAGCAAGCTGTTGATGCCAGTGGAGCTTTGGATTTGACGTTCGCAAGAGGAAATCGCGGCAAATGGGTAGCGAACGTCAAATCTGCTCCACTGGTATGATGGTTTGCCAGACCTCCTCCCCGGCGAAGCCCAGGGCGAGCGGGCCTGCTTACTGGTACCCGGTCTTGGCGGCCCATCATCGGGAGGGGCTCTTGCAAGTGCGCCTCACCAGGAGGCAGACTAGGAGCGCTTGACAGGTGTCAACATCTGCAGTCCTCAGCCCGACCGGAGTTCACGGCCGCGCTGCTTGGAGCAAGAGGAGGATGACGCCATGCGAGAAATCGAAATCCATAGCTATGCGCGGCAGTTGCTGGAAGCCCACGGCGCCAAAGCCATTGCGGAAGCTGCCCAGAATGCCATCGATCTCGAAGCAAAAGGCGAGGTGGAGCTGGCCAGGACCTGGCGGCACATCGAGGACGCCATGAAGCTCATGCGCGGGCCGCACCAAAGCTAACCTGTCGGCCTGAATGCGGACGCTGCCATGCAGGATCGAGGCTGGTCCGGCATAGCGCCGCTGCACTTGCAACGTGGACAAAAATCTCAAGCCCCCGAAGGGCTACACGAACTCAAGGCGCTCTCTTCTCCTCTCCACAACGGGAGTGAAGCCATGGTTTTGAATTGTACGACAGCCGAAGATCTCGTTAAGGCGATCAAGGACGAGAAAGTCCAGATGATCGATTTGCGGTTCACCGACTTGCCCGGCGTGTGGCAGCATTTTTCCGTCCCGCCCAGCGCAGCGAATGTCGATGCTCTCAGCGAAGGCATTGGATTCGACGGCTCCTCGATCCGCGGCTTCCAGGAGATCCAGGAAAGCGACATGCTGGTCGTCCCGGATCCAACGACGGCCTTCTTCGACCCATTTAGCCCGGCGAGGACGCTGGTCCTGATCTGCAACATCAGAGACCCCGTGACCGGTCAATCCTATAGCCGCGATGCGCGCTACATCGCTCAAAAGGCCGAGACCTACCTGAAGGGCACCGGCCACGCCGATACGAGCTACTTCGGCCCGGAGGCCGAGTTCTTCGTATTCAACGATGTCCGCTACGGACAAGACATCAATTACGCCTTTCACGAAATCGATTCCAGCGAAGGCAGCTGGAACACCGGCAAGGACGAAGAGCCGAATTTGGGCCACAAGCCACGCCCGAAAGAGGGATACTTTCCCGTTCCCCCGACCGACAGCATGCAGGCTCTCCGCACCGAAATGGTGCTGACGATGGAGTCACTGGGAATTGCTATCGAAGCCCATCACCACGAAGTAGCGACAGGCGGCCAAAACGAAATAGACATGCGCTTCACCACGCTCGCCCGCATGGCCGACAACCTGATGATCTACAAATACGTGGTCAAGAACACCGCCCATCAACACGGCATGACTGCCACGTTCATGCCAAAGCCGCTGTTCGAGGACAACGCCTCGGGGATGCACGTTCATCAAAGTCTATGGAAGGGCGAGACCAATCTGTTCTACGACAAAGCGGACTATGCCGAGCTGAGCAAGCTCGGCCGCTACTACATCGGCGGATTGCTAACCCACGCCTGGGCGTTATGTGGGCTTTGCGCCCCGACCACGAACTCCTATCGGCGTCTGGTGCCGGGTTACGAAGCTCCAATCAACCTGGTCTATTCCCAGCGCAATCGCTCGGCCTGTTGCCGGATTCCGATGTATTCGCCGAACCCGCGCGCAAAGCGCGTCGAGTTTCGTTCGCCGGATCCTTCCTGCAATCCCTACCTGGCCTTCACCGCGATGCTGATGGCGGGCCTTGACGGCATCAACAACCGGATCGACCCGGGTAGCCCGATCGACAAGAATCTTTACGACCTCCCGCCTGCGGAGGCAAAGGAGGTGAAGTCGACGCCGGGGTCGCTGGACCAGGCGCTGGACGCCCTCGAACGCGATCACACATTCCTGCTACGCGGCGATGTGTTCACCGCGGACGTGATCGAAACCTGGCTCGACTACAAGCGAAAAAAGGAGGTCGACGCCATCCGGCTGCGCCCTCATCCTTACGAGTTCCATCTCTACTATGACATCTGAGCGAGAGCGCCTTGGCGCCTGTTTCCTTGGCAACCAGCGACCCTAAAACGCGGGCGTACCCACCGCCATCACGGTCGGCTTGCTGATGGGGCGAACAGCAGAACAGATGCAGAATACGGAGGAAGCTCCAGGTACCTCAGCCGGCGGCGTCAGCGTTTGCCGACTTCCTTGGCGAAGGTGTCGCGCAACCCGATGGTGCGGTTGAACACCACACGGTCGGCCGTCGAGTCGGGATCGCGGACGAAATAGCCCTGCCGCTCGAACTGCATCGGCTCCGGCGAATTGGCCTCCGCAATCGCGGGCTCGACCCGCGCATCGGCCAGCACTTCCAGCGACTGCGGATTGAGGTCGGCGGCAAAATTCGCCGCATCCGGACTGGGCTTTGCGAAAAGCTGGTTGTAGAGGCGGATTTCGGCTGCGATCGACTGCGCCGCCGGCAGCCAGTGCATGGTGGCCTTGACCTTGCGCCCGTCGGGCGCATTGCCGCCGCGGGTCGCGGGATCGTAGGTGCAGCGCAGCTCCGTGATCTCGCCGGCCGCATTCTTCGTAACGCCGGTGCACTTGATGAAATAGGCGTAGCGCAGCCGCACCTCGTTGCCGGGCGACAGGCGGAAGAACTTCTTCGGCGGATTTTCCATGAAGTCGTCGCGCTCGATATAGAGCTCGCGCCCGAATGCGAGCTTTCGCGTGCCGCGCGACGGATCGTCGGGATGATTGACCGCCTCGATCTCCTCGACCTGCCCTTCCGGATAGTTCTCGATCACGACCTTGAGCGGCCGCAGCACCGCCATGCGCCGCAGCGCGGTGCGGTTGAGCTCCTCGCGGATGCAGAATTCGAGCATGCCGACGTCGACCACGCTGTTGGCTTTCGCAACCCCGATGCGGCGGACGAATTCGCGGATCGCGGCCGGTGGCACGCCGCGCCGCCGCAGGCCCGCAACCGTCGGCATCCGCGGGTCGTCCCAGCCCGCGACGTGGCCTTCGCGCACAAGCTGGGTCAGGACGCGCTTCGACAAGACCGTGTAGGTCAGATTGAGGCGGGCGAACTCGTACTGATGCGGCCTGGACGGCACCGGCAGCTTCTCGATGAACCAGTCGTAGAGCGGCCGGTGGTCCTCGAATTCCAGCGTGCAGATCGAATGCGTGATGCCCTCGATCGCGTCCGACTGGCCGTGCGCATAATCGTAGCTCGGATAGATCGACCATTTGTCGCCGGTGCGCGGATGATGCGCATGCAGGATCCGATAGAGCACGGGATCGCGCAGGTTGATGTTGCCGGCGGCCATGTCGATCCTGGCGCGCAGCACGCGGGCGCCGTTGGGGAACTCGCCGGCCTTCATGCGGCGGAACAGGTCGAGGTTCTCGGCCACCGAGCGGTCGCGGAACGGCGAGTTCTTGCCGGGCTCGGTCAGCGTGCCGCGGTTGGCGCGGATTTCCTCCTGCGACTGATCGTCGACATAGGCGAGGCCGGCTCGAATCAGGCCCTCAGCCCATTCGTACAGGCGGTCGAAATAGTCCGACGCAAAGAGCGGCTGGCCGGCCCACTGGTAGCCCAGCCAGCGCACATCCGCCTGGATCGCGTCGATATATTCCTGCTCTTCCTTGGTCGGATTGGTGTCGTCGAACCGCAGGTTGCAGTGGCCGGCAAACTCCTGCGCGATGCCGAAATTGAGCGCGATCGACTTGGCATGGCCGATATGCAGGTAGCCGTTCGGTTCCGGCGGAAACCGGGTGACGATCTCGTTGTACTTGTGGGAAGCGAGGTCGGCCTGAACGATGTCGCGAATGAAGTCGCGTCCCGCTTCCGCCGTCGCCGTTTCTGCCGTCATTTTCAGGTCCGGATCCATCGATGTCTGCGGACCTTCTGCCAAATTAGCACCCGTCCGCCAAGCCCGCCGTCGCAACCGAGGCTTTAGTTATGTCCGGTTCCTGCTATATACCAGCGCCATTCCCACATACGCCTCGCCACATCATGACCGATCCCATCGTCACGCGCTTTGCCCCCTCGCCGACCGGCTTCCTCCACATCGGAGGGGCGCGGACGGCGCTGTTCAACTGGCTCTATGCGCGCGGCCGCGCTGGCCGGATGCTGCTCCGGATCGAGGACACCGACCGCGAGCGCTCGACCCGGGAAGCGATCGACGCCATCCTCGACGGCCTCAAATGGCTGGGGCTCGATTGGGACGGCGACGTCATCTACCAGTTCAGCCGCGCCGCGCGTCATCGCGAGGTCGTCGAAGAGCTGCTTGCCGCGGGCCGGGCCTATCGCTGCTACGCCACGCCGGAGGAGCTCG